>JAURBD010000015.1 GCA_030829155.1 Flavobacteriaceae bacterium | reverse complement strand
GAGATAAGCAAGACGTCTTGGCAATGTGTTCTTTGCAATATGCAACCCAGCTGGAAAAAAAAAATGCCCAAGAAAATAAGGGTGTGACCATAACGCATGAAAAAATTAATCAGCTCAATGAGATGATTGAAAACCATATGGCCGCATTCTGATACGCTCTTTAAAAACGAATAATACACTACTGCCTGTATTAGTTTAAATTTTTGATAAACTCAACGATCTTATTATTATAAGAGGTGAGTCCATATTGTAAAAGCAAGCTGTCTTAGAACAGATCCTTGATCAGTAGGTTAGCCGCAAACTTTTTTTTACGGAGTTTATACAAACCTCTATGCTAGTACAGGTTTTTTATAAATAAAAACTAATTATGACAACTACCATACTCATCATAACATCAAGTATTGGAGGATTACTTCTGGGGCTTTTGATAATGCAAATTATTCAAAAAAATAAATCTTCTTCCATCATTAAGAAGAGTGAACATCAAGCAAGACGCATTATCAAAAAATCTCATCAAGAATCTGATCGAATTAAGAAAGAAAAGATGCTTCAAGCAAAAGAGCGTTTTATAGAACTTAAGAGTGATCACGAAAAAGTAATAAGTTCCCGAGAGAAAAAAATAATTGAGGTTGAAAATAGAATGCGGGACAAAGAAAAAAACCTCAATAAAGAGTTGCAGCGCAACAAAGATTTGAATATCAGTTTTGATCAAAAAAACACCAATCTCGATCATCGTATTCAAAAACTTGACCGCAAAAGCCAATCCCTAGATACCATACAAAAAACATACGAATCAAAGTTAGAGGAGGTTTCGGGATTGTCAGTTGAAGATGCAAAAAAAGAGTTAATTACTTCTTTAGAAGATAAAGCAAAGACCGATGCAATGTCATTCATTCAACAATCCATTGAAGAAGCAAAATTGTCGGCGGAACAAGAAGCCAAAAAAATAATAATCAGTACAATTCAACGGATAGGAACCGAGGAGGCAGTAGAAAATTGTGTTTCTGTTTTTAATTTAGAATCCGATGATGTTAAAGGAAGAATTATTGGTCGTGAAGGCAGGAATATTCGAGCTATAGAAGCTGCTACCGGAGTAGAGATAATTGTTGACGACACCCCTGAAGCCATTATTTTATCTTGTTTTGATCCCGTTAGAAGAGAGATTGCACGCCTGTCTTTACACCGGTTGGTAACCGATGGACGCATTCATCCCGCTAGGATTGAAGAGGTGGTCAACAAAATCACAAAAAAAATAGAAAAAGAAATTATAGAAGTTGGAAAAAGAACGGTTATTGATCTTGGAATTCATGGGTTAAATCCTGAGTTAATTAAAATTATTGGTCGAATGAAATACCGATCCTCTTACGGTCAAAATCTTTTGCAACACTCTCGTGAAGTCTCAAAACTTTGTGGGGTAATGGCCTCTGAACTTGGGCTGAACCCAAAACTAGCTAAACGGGCTGGGCTTCTCCATGATATTGGAAAGGTACCGGAAAAGGAATCCGAATTACCACATGCAATTTTGGGGATGCAATGGGCCGAGAAGTACGGCGAAAAACAAGATGTTTGTAATGCTATTGGGGCACATCACGACGAGGTTGAAATGACTTCGTTACTGTCACCAATTGTACAAGTTTGTGACGCCATATCAGGAGCTCGCCCAGGAGCTCGTCGTCAAGTACTAGACAGTTATATTCAAAGACTTAAAGATCTTGAAAACATCGCTTTGGACTTTAATGGGGTGAGTAAAGCATATGCTATTCAAGCTGGAAGAGAATTAAGAGTTATTGTTGAAAGCGAAAAAGTTTCTGATAATAACGCCGCTGAATTATCTTTTAAGATTTCACAGAAAATTCAAACCGAAATGACTTATCCAGGTCAAGTAAAAATTACGGTTATCCGTGAAACAAGAGCTGTAAACGTAGCGAAATAATATGGCAGAAAAAAAATTGTGCTCTTTAACTCATTAAAAAATTATAAAAGACTCCTGCAAAAACAGCTGCGCAAAGGGGGCTCAACACGGGAATCCAAGCATAAGCCCAATCAGCCTTTTTATTTTTTCGAGGCAGCATTTGGTAAACTAATCTTGGCCCAAAATCACGAGCTGGGTTAATTGCATAACCTGTGGTTCCGCCCATACTCATTCCGATTACCCACACCAATATCCCTACAGGTAAAGCTTCTAGAGAACCGATCCCGAAGTTTTGAATTGTAGATCCTTCAATTTCTATGTTGGGAGAAACAATAAAAAATATTCCAAATACCAACATGAATGTCCCTAGGAATTCACTAAAAAAATTATTTTTAAAATTTCGAATTGCAGGAGCTGTACAAAAAGTACCTCGAACAGTATCTTCATCAGCAGTCATTCGAAAATGATCAATATACAACAGATAGCTCAACCAACTTCCAAACATTGCTCCTAATACTTGCGCTATAAAATAAGTTGGAACCATAGCCCATGAAAATTTTCCAATTATTGCCAATCCAATAGTTACAGCCGGATTTAGGTGAGCGCCACTGAATTGTCCAGTCGCATATGCGCCAACAAATACCGCAAAACCCCATGAGGTTGTTATCAATACTATTGAAGTTTTACCTTCAGCATAGGTGTTTTTTAAGCTAACGTTTGCAACAACTCCAGCTCCAAGGAGTAAAAGAATGGTAGTTCCAATAAATTCGGCAATAAACGGTGTCATAGATTTTTTTTTAATTAAACTTAAAATAAGTTTCTAACTAAATTTCAATCAATTTATTAAAATTTCTAGGGTTCTTAACATTTTACTCCATGATTTTTTTATTTACATTTTAATGATATTTAATGAAGCTAATTATCAGGTATTTAATTTTTCTTTGTTGAATGATTTTCTTTGTATGAAAAAAATATTTTTCCAAATTATTTTTAAAATTTCATTGATTTATGGACCCAACAGGGTCATAACAAAGTAAATTAAGAGGAAGGTTGTGAGAAAGGAAAAAGTAGTGCTTATTGCATAAGAAATTATTGCGATTAGTATAATTAGGATAAAACCAATTCCATGGGCAACTTAGACTGATCCAGAATAAAAACTAGGTTCCAAAGATACTTTAAACCACAAAAGTCACATTGATTTCTCACTGTAATGAACCGAGATAAATCATAAACAAAACTTTTAAGAAATTTTTCTTTATGGCATAGTGGACATCGAATCGGAATTATGCTGTTGTGTTTATTTCCTTTCGGAAAGATCATTTTTTTTAAAAAGATATTAGTAATCTTTAATAATTTAAATCTTCTTTAAGAAAGAATTCATGAAGATTATTCTATATTAGAACCCTAAAAATTTATTATGATACTTGAGGACTTTAAGCTAAAGACCAAAGAAGAATTTACAAAAGCAAAGCAACGTGCTGTTTCTGATCCTGATAGCTTTTGGGGAGAAATAGCTTCTACCTTTGTTTGGAAAACTCCATTTGAAAAAGTAGTTCAATACGACTGGAATGAAAGTCATTCTACTGAATGGTTTTGTGGAGGGAAACTCAATATTACAGAAAGTTGTTTGGATCGTCATGTAGAAACTCATCCAGATAAATTAGCTCTTATTTGGGAACCAAATGAACCTCAAGACACTGCCGTTAAGTTAACTTACAAAGAATTGTTGGATGCAGTTTGTGAATTTGCAAATGGATTAAACAATCTTGGAGTAACCAAAGGTGATCGTGTATGCATCTACCTTCCTATGGTTCCTGAGTTAACAATTGCTGTTTTGGCCTGTGCCAGAATTGGAGCTATACATTCAGTTGTATTTGCTGGATTTTCTGCTTCAGCGCTTGCTGCTCGAATTCAAGATTCAAGTTGTAGTATTTTAATTACTGCGGATGGTGCATTTAGAGGAGGTAAAACAGTTCCTCTCAAAGATATATCAGATGATGCATTGAAATCATGTGATTCCATCAAAAAGTGTATTGTATTGCAACACACTTTCGAGTCCATTTCGTGGAATGATCGTTTGGATGTTTGGTGGCATGATTTTATTGATGGTCTTTCTACCTCATGTACTCCTCAAGTAATGGATGCAGAAGACGAATTGTTTATTTTATATACTTCTGGATCTACTGGAAAACCTAAAGGCATGGTTCATACTTGTGGTGGATATATGGTTTATACTGCCTATAGTTTTATGAATGTTTTTCAATACCAAGAAGATGATATATATTGGTGTACCGCAGATATTGGCTGGATAACTGGTCACAGCTATATGGTATATGGGCCCTTACTAGTAGGTGCTACTTCTGTTCATTTTGAAGGAGTGCCTTCTTATCCCAATTGGAATCGGTTTTGGGAAATTTGTGAAAAATATAAAGTCAATCAATTTTATACCGCCCCAACCGCTATTCGTGCCTTAGCAAAACATCCCACAACTCATGTTACCAATCATAATTTAAGTTCCATAAAAGTTTTGGGATCAGTTGGGGAGCCCATTAATGAGGAAGCTTGGCATTGGTATGATAGAAATGTTGGGAAAAGTAAAGTACCTATTGTAGATACTTGGTGGCAAACCGAAACAGGAGGAATTTTAATCTCAAGTCTTGCAGGGGTAACAGATCAAAAACCAACTTTTGCTACACTCCCGTTGCCAGGAATTCAAGCTGCACTGGTCGATGACAAAGCTAATGTTTTGATGGATACAAAGGCTGAAGGTATTTTGACCATTAATTATCCTTGGCCTTCCATAGCCAGAACGATTTGGGGAGACCATAAACGATATCAAGAAGTTTATTTTTCTGCTTATCCTGGTCGTTATTTTCCTGGCGATGGTGCTTCTAGAGATGAAAATGGGAATTATAGAATTACAGGTAGGGTAGATGACGTTGTGATTGTGTCTGGCCATAACCTAGGAACGGCACCCATAGAAAATGCAATCAATGAACATACTGAAGTTGTAGAAAGCGCAGTTGTTGGATATCCTCACGACATCAAGGGAAATGCCTTAATGGCTTACGTAATTTTGTACGGAACATCCAAAAATCCAGAAATCTTGATTCAAGAAATTCGAGATTTAATTTCCAAAACCATCGGTCCAATAGCTAAACCTGATCGAATTTTGATTGTCAGCGGATTACCCAAAACAAGAAGTGGAAAAATTATGCGACGAATATTGCGCAAAATTGCTTCGAATGAAATGGATCAGTTAGGCGATATTTCTACTTTGCTTAACCCTGAAATTGTAGACGAAATTAAAAATTCTTTATTTTAAATTATTGAAATAAAATAGCGAAAGCACCCATTGCTGTGAAAAGTAAAATTAGTTTTCGATAGGTGTTTTCTTTGATTTTATTCACCAATTTCACTCCAATATAAAGTCCCGCAATAACGAAAGGAGCTAGGGCCACGCTAATTTTCAGTGATTCCATCTGAACGGTTTCCCAAACAAGAATATGAAATGGAAGTTTAAATACATTAATAATAAAAAACAACCAAGCAGCAGTTCCAATAAATTCATTTTTTGGAAGTTTTTGAGCCAAAAAATAGATGTTAGCAAATGCTCCTGCTAAATTTCCGATCATGGTAGTGAAACCAGCGGTAAGTCCAAGTAATCCTGCAAAGCTCCAATGAGTAGGGACCTTCAAGCCTTTTTTTTGATCCCAATAATACATTACACCTATTGAGATTAAAATTATGAGTGCCATTCCTAACCTAAAATTGTCTTCATTGATGTTGTATCCATAAAACACCCCAATCAAAACTCCTAAAAACATCCAAGGACTCATTTTTAAAATATACCTCCAACGGGTAAATCGAGAATAGTAGATTATTGCAAATACATCACCTAAAAGTAAAAGAGGCATCAATATTCCGGTTGAAGCCTTAGCTCCATATACGATGACCAAAGAAGTTACTATTAAAACGGCAATTCCTTTAATTCCAGATTTGGAAATACCCAATAAAAAAGCCGCAAAAGCCGCTAAATAAAATGAAGGGAAATTTATAATTTCTAAAACTGAATGATTTTCGATGAAATAATTTTTTCTAAAAATAATCCTTTTAAATGATGATTTATTATTTTTTTTTGAGTCCTTTGATTTAATTCAATTTAAAGTTCAATAATATTTGAGCCAATTTCATCTTTGAAAAATTTATTTGACTCCATTCGTTTTATGTTGCTTAGTACATTCTTCTTTGCACTTATGAACGCAGTAATCAAAGAATTGAATTACTATTCTTCTTTTCAGTTGGTATTTTTTAGATCCATAGGTTCTTTAGCTTTAACGACACTTTATTTAAAAGTTAAAAACATTTCTTTTTGGGGTAAAAAGATGAATTTACTGATTTATCGTGGACTAGCAGGAGTAATTTCGATGACTTTATTTTTCACATCGGTTCAGTATATTTCTGTAGGTTCGGCTGTTACCTTGCGATATCTAGCTCCACTCTTCGCTGCTGTTTTGGTTGTTATTTTTTTGAAAGAAAAAATATTTCCCCTCCAATGGCTTTTTTTTATAATCGCATTTTTTGGAGTTGTTCTTATTAAGGGGTTTGACTCTTCTGTTTCGTTTTTTGGAGTGAGTTTAGCGATTGGTGCTGCATTTTTCAGTTCGATTGTTTATATTTTGATAAGTAAAATTGGTCATCAAGATCATCCCGTAATTGTAGTCCACTATTTTATGTTAATTGCTACATTGGTTGGCGGAATAGGTTCTCTTTTTAACTGGACAATACCTTTGAGACTGATGGATTGGGTTTTATTATTTTCACTCGGGATATTGGGGTATTTCGGACAGTTTTATATGACCAAAGCTTTTCAGTTCGGTCAAGCATATATGGTTGCTCCTTTTAAATATGTGGAGGTCATTTTCACCCTTTCTTTGGGTTTTTTTTACTTCCATGAAGTTTATACTCTCTTTAGTTTACTTGGAACTGCTTTGGTTATTATCAGCCTCTCGATTAGTGTTGTTTACAAGATCATGAAAAAAGAAAATAAGTTTTAAGACTATGTTTCATCGAAATTAGAAATTTTTCTTAAGCCTTTTTTTGTATATTGAGTAACTATATAAATACTAGATAAATGAACGACTTAAAGTATCTTTTTGCTTATACAATACCTTTGTCCACAGCGGTATCGATTTATTTTATAGACCTTTTTTCCTTTGGATCTGTTTTTTATGCCTTTTTTATGATTCCACTATTGGAATTGATGTTATCTAAACCCAATAAAGTTTATTCTGAAAAGGAAAAATCAAGTCGTTTGACGAACATTCTTTTTGATCTGATGCTCTATGCAAATTTACCCATTGTATTTGGATTGATGGCATATGGATTTTACACTTTGTCAACCGAAAGCTTGGCAGTTTATGAGGTTGTGGGTATTATACTTTCCTTAGGTATTTTGTTAGCTACCAATGCAATTAATGTAGCTCATGAATTGGGTCATCGAAAGACAAAAGTTGAACAATTGATGTCCAAAGCTTTATTGATGCCCTGTCTGTACATGCATTTCTTTTTGGAGCATAATTATGGACATCACAAAAATGTAGCCACTCCAGAAGATCCAGCAACCTCTAAATACAATCAGATGCTTTATCATTTTTGGTTTTCATCAGTTATTAGACAGTATCGAAATGCATGGGCAATACAAATTGGAGTTTTAAAGAAAGAAAACACCTCTTTTTTCTCATTGAAAAATGAAATGATTTTTTATATACTATTCCAAGGTTTGTATCTTGGAACAATTTTTATTGTTTTTGGAACACAAACACTGATCTGTGCTGTATTGGTTGGTGTTATTTCTTTTTTGTTCTTAGAAACCATAAATTATATTGAACACTATGGTTTGCTAAGGGAAAAGTCTAGTTCAGGAAGTTATGAACGTATACAAACAAAACATTCATGGAATTCTAATCATCTAATTGGTAGAATTGTCTTATACGAACTTACCCGCCATAGTGATCACCACCACAAAACTTCTAAAAAATATCAGGTACTAGAACATAAGTCCGAAAGTCCTCAATTGCCCTTTGGATATCCTGCCTGTATCTTGATTGCTATGATTCCTCCCCTATGGTTTAGATTGATGAATTCGAGAATTCCTCAAGAAATGTTGGCACTTAATTAATTTTAAACAATAATTTTATTTGTTAATATCTTATTAATTATCAATCATATACTAGGGAAATAAATTTTTCTAAATGTTGATAACAAAATCCAATGTTATTTTTTTAAATAGTGAATTGATTGGGAGGCTATAGTTATGAATATTATCACATTCATTCCGTTTTTGGTGTTGCGCAGCCCCTACATTGCCCTAGAGTTCCTTCAAAAATTCTGAGTCCACGTTCTACTCGGAATAACAATTAAAAATATTATGAAACAGCTTTTAAGTTATAGAATGCCTTTCGAGAAAATTTCAAAAAAATTGAAGCTTATGTTAATAAGGAAATTAGAAGAGGTGGTCCACAACGTTATGCATATTGAAACATAACTTTTACTTTTCAGATAAGAAATTTTAGTAACTTCGTAGCCTGAAAAAAGTAAAAGTAAACCTTTGTTTTTTACAATAAAATCAAATAAAACCAAACCAATGTCACAGACTATAGAACACTTAAAATGTTTAATTATTGGCTCCGGTCCAGCTGGATACACAGCAGCGATTTATGCTTCACGAGCAAATATGTTTCCGGTCCTTTATCAAGGAACTCAACCGGGAGGACAACTTACCACAACCAATGAAGTTGAGAATTTCCCAGGTTATCCCAAAGGAATAACAGGACCTGCGATGATGTTGGAGCTTCAAGAACAAGCTGCTCGTTTTGGGACCGATGTAAGAGATGGTTGGATTACAAAGGTCAATTTCTCGGGTTCTGTTCATAAAGTCTGGGTAAATGAAACTACCGAAATTCATGCAGACACCATAATCATTTCGACTGGAGCTTCTGCAAAATATTTAGGAATAGATTCTGAACAAAAATACCTAAAACTTGGGGGTGGAGTTTCTGCCTGTGCAGTTTGTGATGGATTCTTTTACAAAAATCAAGAAGTAGTGATTGTAGGAGCAGGAGATTCTGCCTGTGAAGAAGCACATTATCTCTCCAAATTGTGCACAAAAGTTACCATGTTGGTAAGGCGAGATGAATTTAGAGCTTCAAAAATTATGGCAAAGCGTGTACAAAACTCCGATAATATTGAAATTTTGTTTAACACAGAAACTGAAGAAGTATTAGGAGATGGCCAGGTTGTTACTGGTGTTCGAGCAAAAAATAATAAAACTCATGAGGTTTTGGATATTCCAGCCACTGGATTTTTTGTTGCAATTGGGCATGAACCCAACACCAAAATTTTCTCCAATTATTTAAAACTAGATGATACGGGTTATATAATAAACACTCCTGGAAGTTCAAAAACTAATATAGAAGGTGTTTTTGTTTCTGGCGATGCTGCAGATCATGTATATCGACAAGCAGTAACAGCAGCAGGTACTGGATGTATGGCTGCATTGGACGCCGAGCGATATCTGGCAGCTAAAGATTAACTTAAAGATACTTTCCAGAAAAATAAAGAAGTGGTTTTTTTTGGGAGTCTCTCCCAAGTGTTTCAATACTGCATAAAACCATATGGTGATCTCCTGCAGGAATTATTTTTGTAGCTTTTACAATAAACCATGCTAAAGGATCTTTGATTAAAGGAAATCCTTTTGATTCATCAAAAATGACATGTTCATTCTTATTAGGATTACCTGCAAAATGGTTACTCAAATGTTTTTGACTCGAACAGAGTATGCTTATTCCAAAAACTTTTCCATCTTCTAACTGACCAAAAAGTTTAGCTTTCCTGTCTATAGAAAAGGAAACCAATGGAGGAATAAAAGAAATGGAAACAAATGAACTGGCCGTCATTCCGTGAACAACACTTTTTTCGTCTTTAGACGTTATAATTGTTACTCCAGTTGCAAAACCTCCCGCTGCTTTTTTTAGGTCTTCGACTTTAATTTCTTCTTTCATTTGTTCAATTTTCTTGGACAACAAAGTTAATTCATAAAAAGATGATTGAAAAACTAACTAAAATTTAAAATCCATAAATTAAAAAAGCCGAAGGATAAATTTCGACTTTTTTTGTAGCGAGAGGGGGGCACGATCCCCCGACCTCCGGGTTATGAATCCGACGCTCTAACCAGCTGAGCTACCTCGCCAAATTTCTGGTTGCAAATATAAAAAATAGAATTTAATACCTTAACTTTTATATTGAAAAAACTCTATAATTATTATGCTGAGTTTTAATAATTTTCAATATATTGGAACCTAATATATTTATGATGACCACCAAAAAAGCATTTTCTATAGAAATTGATTTTCAAGCTTCCCCACAATTGTTATTTCAATATCTCTCTACCCCCTCTGGTTTATCCGAATGGTTTGCTGATAACGTAAATTCTAGAGGTGAAGATTTTATTTTTATATGGGATGATACAGAAGAGTATGCAAAACTCATTCATAAAAAGAATAACGAAAAAGTTAGATTTCGTTGGATGAATGACGAGGAAGATCAGGATGATTGTTATTTCGAATTTAAAATTGTTGTTGATGAAATAACCAAGGATGTTTCTTTAAACATTTCTGATTTTGCTGAAGAAGACGAGTTAGAAGAAGCAAAAATGCTATGGAATAACTTGGTTTCTAGTCTAAAACAAGTACTCGGAGCAGCTTAAGTTTTTATGATCATATTTAACGGTAAAGTTTATTCAAACCTTAATAGTATAGCAGAAGAAAGTGTAATAAACTTGGTTTACACATTTCCTATTGAGGAAAGAGTTCGTGTTGAAGGCAGGAAAATTATCTTCTGGGAGAAACATTACTTTCGAATAATGGCATCTTTAAGAATTTTGAGGATGGAAATTCCGATGTTGTATACTATGGAGTATTTAGAAGAACAAATTTTGATTCTTTTAAAAGAAAAGAAATTAGTTCAATTATCTTCTATAGTTTGTCTATCTTTTTTTTCAACAGAATTAGTTAGTCGAGCAACGCCTGTAAGTCCAACATCTTTTCTAATCAAAGCCTATCAAGCTGAAATCCCTATACATGTTTCTTCTAATCGAAGTATTGATCTATTCAAAGACCATTATGTAGTAAAGGGGCTCTACGGGAGTTTAGAATCATCAAATTTTAGATTAAGAGAATTAGCCTCTGTTTATGTTTATGAAAACGATTTGGAAGATGGAATTTTTCTAAACGACCAAAAAGAAATTACAGAAACCTTAAAAGGAGCTCTATTTGTAGTTAAGGAAAATAAAATAAAAACACCTCCTTTATCAAGCGGATGTAGATCATCGGTTTATCGTCAAATAGTTATCGACTTGTTGCAAAAAAGTGAGGATACTAATCTGGTTGAGGAAACATTGTCTACTTTTGAATTACAGAAAGCGGACGAAATGTTTGTGGTAAGTTTGTCAGAAGGAATTCAATCGGTCAAACGATATCGAAAAAAGACATTTAATACCGAAATTTCTCGTAAGTTGTTTTTCAAATTTATTAACAAGTATCGATTGGGTTAGTTGTGATTTGGATTTTCTGGGGCATTTCCCCAAATCAAGTAATCTCCGCCTAGTGACCTTATTTGTTTTCTCCAAAATGATTTTGATTCTACATTGATAACCTCATGACTAACAAAATTTTCTTTGATGATCCATGAATTCAATTCAATTTCATTTTGAAGTTGATTGGCTCCCCATCCCGAATAACCTAAGAAAAAACGAATCTTATGTTCATCGAGGGATTTATTTTTTATTAATTGAATGACTTTTTCAAAATCTCCTCCCCAGTATAATTCATCATTAATTTTAATACTTCCCTTTATTAGATCAGGCGAGTTGTGAATAAAATAAAGGTTATCGGGTTCTACAGGTCCTCCGTAGTGAATTTCGATTGAGCTTTTGATTTCAGGTAAAATGTCTTTAAGAAGAAAATCAAAAGGTTTGTTGAGTATAAACCCCAAAGAAGCAGATTCTTTGTGATTAGCTAACAAAACAACTGATCGATGGAAATTTGCATCTCCAATAATTGAAGGTTCAGCGATCAATAGATTTCCTTGATGTATTTTCATATCACTTATGAAATTAGGTTTTTTTGTTTAATTTTTTAAATTTATTTAAAAAAAAATCTCCCGAAGGAGATTTTAATATTGTTTGCTGCAAATTTATGCCTAGTTAACTGATCCAGATAGTTCAGCACCAGCTTTAAATTTAACTACATTTTTTGCAGCAATTTTGATTGTAGCCCCAGTTTGAGGGTTTCTTCCATCACGAGCTGCTCTTGCAGATACAGACCAAGAACCAAATCCAACTAAAGATACACGTCCACCACCTTTAAGACTTGATTGGATGTTTCCTAGAAAAGATTCAAGTGCTTTTTTTGCTGCTGCTTTAGAAATCCCAGAGTCAGCTGCCATTGCGTCGATTAATTCTGTTTTGTTCATAATATTATTTTTAAATTAAAAAATTAAGTATACTAGCAAATATATAGGGTTTGAGAGAAGTCCCAAGTAAAACCTGAAAAAAAACAGTAATTTGTTGATAAATTGCTTTTTTTGTTAATAATCCTAGTATTTATAGGACTTTGGAACCTTTTTTAAACTTATATCCATTTAAAAGAGCTCTCGCATTCATTTTCTTTTTATTAGGTAGTTGAAGTTCATCAATGGTTAAAAACCCTTCAGAGTGTGTGATTCTTATTTTTTTGTCCTTAATTTCAAGGACACCAATTTTATGAGTATTATTTTTTATTTCTGGAGTAGCCTTAAATATTTTTATTTTTAATTGCTCTTCTCCATTTTGAATTTCAATCCATGCAGTAGGAAAGGGATTAAGTCCTCTTATCAAACCATCAATAAATAAAAGCGGTTTTTCCCACTTAATTTTTGTATTCTCTTTTGTAAGTTTCGGTGCTTCTTTTTCACTACCCAAAAGTTTTTGTGGGACAGCAATCCGATCCACCATAATATGATTTAGTGTTTTTAAAATTAGTTTTGCCCCCAAAGGTGCGAGTTTATCGTGAAGACTACCAGCTGTTTCGTTTTCTTCAATTGAAATTGTTTGTTTCAGTAATACAGCTCCTGTATCAATTTCATCGTCAATAAAAAAAGTAGTGACTCCAGTAGTTTTTACATTGTGTATGATAGCCCAATTTATTGGAGCTGCACCTCGAAAATTCGGCAAAAGTGATGCATGTAAGTTAAAGGTTCCCATAGGCGGAATATTCCAAACAGTTTTTGGGAGCATCCGAAAAGCTACAATCACAAATACATCAGCTTTTAATTTTTTAAGATCGTTTATAAAAACTTCTTCTTTTAGATTTAGTGGTTGAAGTAAATTCAGTTCATTTTTGGTTGCAAATTTCTTTACTTCAGATTGACGAAGTTGTTTTCCTCTTCCAGCTGGCTTATCAACACTGGTTACAACCCCCACAATTTCATGTTCAGATTGATAAATAGCTTCAAGGGCATAAACAGCAAACAGGGGAGTCCCCATAAAGACAATTTTCATACTATATATTTAACTTTAATTTATCCATATTGGTCAAAAGGAGGTCTTTTGAATTCAATAAGAATCTAATAGCTTCTCCAATTTCAAAAGTACTATAATCTGAAATGGATTGATCCAATTCCTTGAGACTCATTTCACCTTTTTTGAGTTCTTCCTTAATTCTATTTCTAATTTCTATTTTATTTGTTACTTTTTTGAATTGCATTCTAAAGCATTGCAATTGCCACATTTACCTTTATATTTTTCTCCAAAATAGCTTAAAATTTGATAATGTTTACACCTTTCAGTATTGAATGCATAATTTATCATCGCCTCAATTTTTTCTTTTTTCACCTTATTGTGATGTGTTAATCTTTGTAAAAGTGGAGCAAGCGTGTATTGATCCTCACGGGGGACTAGCCATTGAATTTGAATATCGGTTTGGTTGTATTCCAGTTCAAGATTCTCCTCATTCTCCCATTTTCTTAACGATTTTAATAAAGTTTTAAAGGAAATCTGACTGCTGCGAATGATTCGATTGATATCAAGTTCAAAACCCCTTGCATAACTGAAGTGATGATTTCTTATGATTGCTTGTATTATTTTAGAATCATCCGTTTGATTTTTCAAAAGCTCTAAAATTTGAGTTTGAGTTATCAAAAACTTAACTACTGCTCTTTGTTTGTTGAATTGGATAAGATTAAAAATCCCCTCTTGTTCTAGGTAGGTAAATGTACTTAGTGTTTTTCTAGGATTCATTGAATAAGTCTTGCAAAAATCTTCTAACAAAAGATTGTGTGCCACTTCTTTTCCTTCTCCATATGCAATGTTAAGATAGTTACAAAGATTTTTGAAACACAATTGAATAAACTCTTCATCAGGTAAAGACCCTATAAATTGCTGTCTAATTTTTATTTTATCATTTTCATGAATGAGTAAATAGGCATTTGCAGGACCTCCATTTCGTCCGGATCTTCCAATTTCTTGATAAAAATTTTCAATACTTGAGGGTAGGTTTAGATGGATGACAGTTCTAACCTCCGCTTTGTCTATTCCCATACCAAAAGCATTGGTTGCAACCATAATTTTTATCTTTTCGGATTGCCATTCTTGTAATAATTCTTTTCGTTCGCTAGCAGATCGTCCTCCATGAAAATATGCGCACGAAATTTGTTTTTGCTGAAGTAACTTTGCTATTTGTTCTGTTTCTCTCCTGTTGCCACAGTAAACAATCCCAGATTGCTTGTTTTGCATTAAGATTTTGATAAGCGTTCCTTGCTTGTCTTCTGTGTATAAGGTATTAATATTGATGTTATTACGAGCATAAGACCCTTGAAATAAAGAAGTTTGTTTTAGTTGTAAACTTTCAATAATATCTTCTAAAACTTTAGGCGTAGCCGTGGCTGTTAGAGCTAGAATTGGTAGAGAGGGGAGAAGTGTTCTGATTTTGTTTATTTGTTTGAAAGCTGGTCTAAAATCATTCCCCCATTCAGAAATGCAATGAGCTTCATCAACTGCAACTCTAGTGATATTTAAGTTTTTGATTCTCGAGAGGAACTCTTTAGATAAAGCTTTTTCTGGTGAGCTGTAAAGCAGTTTGAAATTCCCGTAGAGACAATTATCTAACTGAATATTTAGGGCTTGAGAATTATTTAACATCATGCTTTTAATTCCTTTTTCATTCATCTGTTCCACTTGATCCTGCATGAGTGAAATCAAAGGAGATATTACCAAAGTACATCCATTAGAAAGTAAAGCAGGAAGCTGATAACAGAGCGATTTGCCACCCCCCGTTGGAAGCAAGGCTATAGTATCCTGATTTTCAAGTACTCTGTTAATTATTGCCTCCTGATTGGGCCTAAAATTTTCATAGCTCCAATAGGTTTGTAAAACTTCTTTAGGAGAGCTCATTTGCACAGTTTTTAAGAATTAGATCAAAACGTTTTTGTGAAGTTGTAAACGGTAATTTAATGATTTTTAATTTACTTTGATGATAGGTTTTTTCTAGACTTTTATGAACTTCAACAGCTTCTTCAAAGGTTTCCATTCGATCTTCATCTTGGATATAAATTTGGAACACTGGTTTTAGAAGAAAAACAAGGTTGTATTTATAATTATTGAGTTCTTTTTCCCATTTTTTGTTGGGATTTTGAACATAATTTAAATAACCAATTACATCATGCAGAGCTCGATCAAAGAATACATATTTTGTTTTTAATTTTAGTGATTCACCATATTGTTTTTTTCGTTCTTCCCAAAGGAATTGACTAAATGCATGAGGTTTTTCTTTAAAGTAATTTTCAATCCCTTGTTTTTTACCCAGTTTAATATAATCCCTTGAGATTTCCTTAAAACAAGTAAATCCATTTTTTTTTAAAAAATTTATTAGTGTGGTCTTGCCACTTCCTGGACCACCACTGATTACAATTTTATATGGAGTTTTTGATACGATAATTTAAAGGTTGATCTATTTGAACTATATTTGTGTAAAAATAGCGGTCTTAATGTTACCCAAAGAAAATCCAGAAGAATTTTATTCACGTTTTCAAGATCAATTAAAAGATTCACAAGAATGGCCAGGGCCTTTTATGTTTAAGTTCATAATCCGAGGAGATGATCAAAAGGTTAAAAAATTGCGTGAAATATTTGAGGGTACAAACGCTAAATTTAAACTTAAAAAATCAAGTAAGAAAACCTTTGTAAGTGTAAGCTTTTTGGCAACAATGGAAAATCCTATCTCTGTGATTGATGTTTATAAGAAAACCAGTAGCATTGAGGGGATTATTACACTATAAAAGATTAAAAACTTAAATTATTCTTTAAAATAGATTATTTTGCAATTGATTTTCCAATAATTCATATAAAAACTTCATGGAAGCACTAGAATACAACTCAGAGCGAAAGCCATTAATTATCCCCGAATATGGAAGACACCTTCATATTATGGTTGATCAAATGATTGAAACTGAAGATCGAGAAGAGCGAAACAAAAAAGCTAAAGCCATAATTGGCGTTATGGGAAATTTGAATCCCCATCTTCGAGATGTTCCAGATTTTCAGCACAAATTATGGGACCAATTATTTATCATGTCAGATTTTAATTTAGATGTCGATTGCCCCTTTGAAAAGCCTATTCGCGAATTGTTAGAAGAACGTCCCAAACCTTTGAATTATCCTCAAAATTACCCTAAATATCGGTTTTATGGCAATAACATCAAAAGTATGATAGATGTTGCTCTTAGCTGGGATGCTGGAGAAATGAAAGATGCTTTAGTTTTCAACATTGCCAATCATATGAAAAAGTGTTTTCTGAGTTGGAATAAAGATACGGTTGATGATGAAGTGATTTTTAGTCATCTAAATGAATTATCAGACAGTTTACTTCAGGTAAACTCCGAGTATTTACCCTTAACAGATTCTGCAAACTTTCTTAAGTTAAAGCCTAAAAATGGTAATGGTCCCAAAAGCAATCAAATGTCAAAACAGAAAAAAGGAAATCGGAATAACCGCAAACGCTATTAGATCAATATGGGATCATTTATAATTGAGGGAGGAAAACAACTTAAAGGAGAAATTACTCCGCAAGGTGCAAAAAATGAAGTATTACAAATTTTATGTGCCGTACTGCTTACTCCAGAGAGAATAACTATACATAATATACCCGAAATTATTGATGTCAAAAAACTTATTCAATTACTGCTGAATTTTGGAGTAAAAGTTGAACAAATCTCTTCGGGGAGTTATCACTTTCGGGCAGATGAAATAGACTTAGACTATTTGACATCTGAACAATATAAAATAGATGGTAGAGGACTTCGAGGGTCAATAATGCTTGTTGGGCCCCTTTTAGCACGTTTTGGAAAAGGAAGTATTCCAAGACCCGGTGGAGATAAAATTGGGAGAAGAAGGTTAGATACACACTTTGAAGGGCTTATTAATTTGGGTGCAAAGTTTAATTATAGTCGAGAAGATCATTTTTATAGTGTAGAAGCCAAACAACTCCTAGGAGCTTCAATGTTATTGGATGAAGCATCTGTAACAGGAACTGCAAATATAGTTATGGCCTCTGTATTGGCTGAAGGCATGACAACTATATATAATGCTGCTTGTGAACCTTATCTTCAACAATTGTGTTCGATGTTGAACCGAATGGGTGCTAAAATTTCTGGAATTGGTTCAAATCTTTTAAAGATTGAAGGGGTTAAAGAACTCAAAGGAACAGATCATACCGTATTACCCGATATGGTTGAAATCGGAAGTTGGATAGGTTTGGCTGCTCTTACAAGGAGTGAACTAACCATAAAAAATGTTAATTGGGAATATTTAGGTCAAATTCCTAATGTCTTTAGAAAGCTTGGATTGACAGTTGAAAAACAAGACGATGATATTCATATTCCAGCACATACTGATGGATATGAAATACAAAATTATATTGATGGTTCTATTTTGACAGTAGCTGACGCCCCTTGGCCAGGTTTTACTCCAGATTTATTGAGTATAATATTGGTCGTCGCAACTCAGGCTAGAGGTAGTGTTTTGATTCATCAAAAGATGTTTGAAAGTCGCTTATTTTTTACTGATAAATTGATTGATATGGGAGCTAAAATTATTCTTTGTGATCCACACCGTGCATCAATCATAGGACATGGCTTTGAATCTAGCTTAAAAGCAGCTACTTTAACCTCTCCAGACATTCGAGCAGGTATATCACTACTCATCGCCGCCTTATCTGCTGAGGGGACAAGCACCATACACAATATTGAGCAAATTGATCGAGGTTATGAGAAGATTGTTGAACGTCTTCAAGCAATTGGTGCTGAGATCAAACGCGTCTAATTTATTATTATCAGTGAGTTTCTCGTAAAAAAATTAAAAGCAAAAGCACGAGCAAGTCATCAATTCTTTACTTTTCTTGTATTTTCCCAGCCCATCAAAGTTGAGGTCTTTATGTTCTAGGTCACACATCAAGTAGGTAGTCATTGCATTTTTTCGCGGTGAAAATCCTGTAAGAAACCAATCTCCCTCTCTACCGCTTTTGTATTTGTAGTGATAGGATTCAAAACCTACCCCAAATCAGGAGCACTTCATTTGTGATTTTTTTAACATCAAATAAATCAGAAATTGGCTGTTTTTTCTTTTCTGCTCAGATTCTAGTTGGTCTACAAATAAGGATACTTTTTTATTGTAGGTCATGTTTTGTTGGGTTTCATGAGTTAGATTTTAAGCTTAGTTTACAAAAAACTAATGATTAAGGACTTTTTTCGGTTAATTTATTAACTAAAATTACAAAACTTATCTTTTAGAAACTTTATTGTTGCTGATTCCCCTTTGTCTGCTGCAACGAAATCGATTTACCTCCATCCCACGTGATTTTAGGTGTTTTGTTTTTCTACCTTGAACACGGGCGCGCCAAAGCCTAAAACTAGTAGGTTTTAACTCAAGTCGCATTATCCGAATTACCTCTTGCTCTTTAATTTTGAATTGATCAAGGATAGCATCAAATGGGGTTCGATCTTCCCAGGCCATTTCTATGATTCTATCCAGTTCTCTGTCAGTAAAATCTAATTCTTTTTTCATTTTTATTGTATTCTTTTTCTATTCGAAAGGGTATGTCTCCTCAAGATGCGTTTACACTCTTGGTTGACTAAAGGTTCTTTTTGCTTGTTCCACAATATATCACTTGCCTGTTTTCTGCTGTCTTCCAAATTTACAATTGGTTTGGGATAGTTTTTTCCTGGATAAAAGTTGTACATCGCTTCTTCAAATGGAGTGATTGCCCAAGGAGTATGAACTAAACTGTCAGGTAAAGAAACGATTTCTGGAACCCAACTTTTGGTAAAAACTCCGAGAGGATCGTGTTCCAGACCATTTTTTACAGGATTGTAAATTCTCAAGGTATTAATACCTGTTTCCCCAGCTTGCATTTGTAATTGTGGAAAATGGATTCCGGGTTCAAAATCCAAAAACTCACGCGCCAAATGTGCTGAAGCTGCCTGCCATGGTTGCCACAATTGATGTACAAAAAAAGAAACAACTAATGCTCGCATTCTAAAATTCAAATACCCTGTGGCTGCCAAACAACGCATAGCTGCATCTACCATGGGTACTCCTGTTAGTCCTTTTTTCCAAGCCTCAATATGTTCTTTATTAATAGGTTTTGCCAAATTGTGGTACCCTTTATTAACCGAAACAAATTCCATAGAGCATTCCATTTCAAATTTTTGGATAAAATGTGCTTGCCATCGCAATCGAGATTCAAAAGCTTGAAGACCTCTACTAGAATTTCCTTTTTCTTTTTCTTCTTCAGTTCTTTGAAGCAGTTCACGCATGGAAAGATTTCCGTAAGCAAGGTAAGGGGAAAGACGACTACAACTTTTACGCGCCAAGTCTGGCTTAGAGATGTGTTTTTGATAATTGTAGTGTCGTTTTTCAAAAAAAGAATTCATGTACCGATGCGCTTGAGTACTTCCTCCGACTTGAATTTTTGGAAAAGTTTTGGTCTCTAAGCTTGGAGTAACCAAAAACTTACTCAAAGACTCAATCTTGTTTTTTGGTAAAAATGAATTTGGACTCTCAGAAATTGAAAATTGAGTTTTATTCATCAATTCTGTCCACTTAGACAACCATTTTTTTCGATTGGTCATTCTACGGAAAACACCTTGTTGGTTAAATTCTTTCCAACTAATACTTTCAGAGCTACACCATTTTTTTACTGATTTGTCTCGGGTAAAAGTTATGTCTAGTCCAGTCTCTTGATGAGAATAAAGTTTATTGATATTGTATGTTTCATTTATTTCCTCGAAAATATTGATTACCCTACCCTGTGAAATAAGCACCTCAGTATTATAATTTTCAAGTTGTTTGTTGAGGTCAAGTAAAGATTGTTTGATGAAATCAAAATGTCGAGAACTGTAGTGTGGATCTTGAGCAAAAATTGTTTCAAACACATATAGCAAAAGTACTTGTCTATTCTCTTTCAGTGCAGAATGTAAAGGTTCATGATCATTTAGACGGAGATCCCTTTTGAGCCATACGATTCCCAAAGACGGTTTGTTAATATTCATCGGGATTTTGTATTATGCTCGCAGCTCGCTCTTTGATTGCTGCTAATTCTTCAAAAGGAATCTTTTCTAATAAGCGTAACATCATTGCCATTCTACTATTTTTTGCAAAGTGCTCTTTTTTGTCGTCAAGGAAATTCCAATACAAACTATTAAATGGGCATGCGTTTTCACCAGTACGTATTTTTTTATCGTAACTACAATTGCTGCAGTATGTACTCATTTTATTGATGTAAGCAGCGGCAGACACATAGGGTTTGGTTGCTACAATCCCTCCATCTGCCCACTGACTCATTCCCCTAGTGTTGGGGAGTTGAACCCATTCGATGGCATCCGCATAAATACCCAAATACCATTGATCTACTTTTTGGGGATCAACTTGAGCCAAAAGAGCAAAATTACCCGTAATCATCAAACGTTGAATGTGGTGAGCATGAGCATTTTCTAAGGAATTGTTGATGCTGTTGCTCAAACAGTTCATTTTTGTCTTTCCTGTCCAGTAAAAGTCTGGTAGGGAGTTGGTGTTGTTAAGTACATTTTTAGTGGCATAATTTGGCATTTCTTTCCAGTAAATCCCGCGGATGTATTCTCTCCAACCAATAATTTGTCTTACAAAGCCCTCGACCTGAGAAATCTCAATACTATCCTCTTTTTGTTTGTAATATTCAATCGCCCTGTGAACAACTTCTAGGGGGCTGATTAGTTTGACATTTAGGGCAAAAGAAATACGAGAATGAAAAAGATTTAATTCCTCTGTATGCATAGCATCTTGATAGTCTCCAAAGTGAATCAAAAGGTTTTCACAAAAATAATTTAGTTGCTCAATTGCCTCGGATCTATTCGATGGAAAGAGGAAATGATTTTCATCGAAGATCCCCAGTGTTTTTATCCCCGCTTTTACAATCATTTGATTGATGTCTGCTAGGTTTTCATTTTTAGGAAGATAGGGTTTAGGTATTTCTGGACTCCCTTTCCATTTATTTCGGTTATTTTTATCAAAATTCCATTGACCTCCAAGGGGTTGACCTCCCTCTACTAAGAGATCAAATTTCTTTCGCATATTGCGATAGAAAAATTCCATGATGTATTGTTTTTTACCCTCATAGAAAAAAGATAAATCCGTTCTACTACTCATAAAATGTTCGGTATCAAAGGCAGCAGTTTTGATGTCAAGTAATTTACAAAATTCAACAAGTTGTTGATCTAATCGGTATTCGTCTGGCAGTAGATATTGGAATTGAGTTATTTTGTACTGTTCAATTAAATGTTTCAGATTAGCTTCTAAACTTTGCTTATTTTCGGAGGAATCTAATTTTATGTAGTGCGTTTTGTGGCCATTGTTTTTAATGTTTTTTTCAAAACCTCTCATCGCAGAGAAAAATGCAATAACCTTTTGAATATGATGTTTTACGTAATCTGTTTCTTGTCGCATTTCCATCAACACATAGATATTCTGATCATCTACTTGTTCAAACCAAGAGTGATTTTCATTGAGTTGATCTCCCAAGATTAATCTTAAAATCATTCAAATAAATTTTGTTGGTTCCAAAGCCGCTGGAATTTACCGTTTGCATCATAGCGCTCAGCTTGGAAGCGAATGTTAAATTTTCGATCTCGTGGATCATTTCCAACTCCAGAAGTGTACATCCAATTTCCATAATTACTGTGGACATCATAGTCGATCAACAGAGATTCGAAGTATGCGGCTCCCATACGCCAGTCCATCAAAAGATCTTTTGAAAAAAAAGAAGCTACATTTTGTCTACCTCGATTACTCATCCACCCTGTTTTCTTTAGCTCCAGCATATTGGCATTTACAAATGGTTCAGCAGTTCGACCCTCTGTCCATGAATTGAAAAGGTTTAAATCATTTTTCCAATCATAAATTTTGTTGAGAATACCGCCCAAAAGGAAAATTTTGTTTAGATGTTTTAATGAAATAAATTTAAAATAGTCACGCCAAATTAATTCAAATATTAACCAGTAAGTTGATTGGTTTTTTTTAATCTCAGCTTCATATTTTACTACTTCCCAATAAATTTCACGTGCCGAAATTGAACCATTGGCAAGCCATGCTGATAGTTTGGAACTGTAGTCAAGTCCCAAAAGGCCATTTCGAGTGTTTTTGTAAAACGATAGTTTTTTGGATTGCCAAAAATAATGTGAGATGCGATCCTGGGCGGCTTCGCTTCCCCCTTTGAAAGGAAAAGCTGTATTGGGATGTGTTTGAACTTCTGCTAAACCTAAATCCGACAATGAGGGACAGTCAAATGATTTATCCAATAGATTAGAGGAGTTCAGTTGTTTTGGTTCAGGGAAACAGGAACGTACAGAAGATTTTTTTTCGCATTGCTTTCTGAAATTTGTGAATACCTCTGGTAATTCTTCTAAAGACATGGGTAAATCATCGGGATGAAATAGAAATTGATCGAAAGTAGAATGCACCTTTACAGACTTTGAAATTTTTTCCCTGATTTGATTTTCGAGGGTGATTTCCTCTTTTGTCCATTCCTTTTGGAAATAAAGTGAATTTACCTTTTGGGATTCAATCCATTCGGGAATTCCAATTGATGGATCTTTGTGTTCGATTATTAGGCTTATGTTTTTTTCGGCTAAATCATGCTGCAATTGTAGAATGGATTCAATTAAAAACTTTGCACGAAACGACTCTGTCTTTTTGAAACCCCAAGGAGTTTCTGCGAAGTGGTTTGGATCGAAACCGAAATAGCCAATTACTTTCTCATAATTTTCTGTTGCATGAAAAAGTCCGTAGTGATCTGAAATTCTGAGATCATTTCGAAACCAGATTAGCGCAGTTTCTTTTATTTTTTGCATCTTTTGCTACAGTATTTTACGAAATCCCAATCGCGTTCCCATTTTTTTCTCCAGCTAAAGGGGCGCTGGCAGGTTGGACAAATTTTTTGGGGAAGATCTTTTTTTTTGACAGCTTTCATTCTGAATTTACAGCTGCTTTGTATGTTTCTAGGCAACGCTCTCGAGCAAATTTGTGTTCAACAATGGGTTTTGGATAACTTGGTTCTTGAAACTCTGGAACCCATTTCTCAATGTATTTCATTCTTTGGTCAAACTTTTTGATCTGTTGAGTAGGATTAAAGATTCTGAAATATGGAGAGGAATCAACTCCACATCCTGATACCCATTGCCAATTTCCTACATTACTTGCTTGTTCATAATCCAGTAGTTTTTGAGCAAAATATGCTTCTCCCCAACGCCAATCGATAAGGAGGTGTTTACACAAAAAACTTCCCGTGAGCATCCGAACCCTATTGTGCATAAAGCCAGTTTTATTGAGTTCTCTCATACCCGCATCAACTAGGGGATAACCAGTTTTTCCTTCACACCATTTTTTAAATTCATCCTCATTATTTCTCCAATCAATACGCTCGTATTTTGGCTTAAAACACTGGTTGGTTGTATTTGGGAAGTGCCATAATATTTGCATAAAAAATTCTCTCCAAATAAGTTCTTTTAAAAAGGTATGATTGTCTGCCATCGCAGCATCAGAAACCATCTTCCGTATGCTCAAGGTTCCAAAGCGAAGATGGCAACCCGTTCTCGAGGTTTGATCTAATGCCGGATAATCTCGTGTTGCTTCATAATTATCTATGATTGCTCTGTTCAGGACGTATTTGGGGTAGAGTCTGTCTGTTTTTTCAAAACCCAGATCTTTTAATTCTAATTGTGGTTGTAGTAAGGGAGCAAGATTTTCTAAATTATATTGTGATTCATAATTTGGAATCCCATCAGCTCTCATTCTGAGAATCCATTTATTTGAATAAGGAGTGTACACTCGATAGGGCGAACCATCGTCTTTGGTAATTTCTGACTTTTCATAAATTACTTGATCTTTAAAGGTTTCAAAAGCAACTCCTTTTTTGTTGAGAAGGTTTTTGATTTCTTCGTCTCGAACTATAGCGTAAGGCTCATAGTCGTGGTTTGAAAATACCTTTTTTATGTTGTATTTTTTTAGAAGATTTTCAAAAACGGCTTTAGGTTTTCCACGATACATTCCAACGTTGCATTTATTCTCTGTCATTGCATCTGAAAGTTTCCCTAAAGCCGTATGAATCATCTCGAGTCGAGCATCTTTTTTTGAGGGTAGTTTGTCTAATATTTCGGAGTCAAAAATAAAAATTGGAAGTACCTTATTCCCACTTTTTAGCGCACGGTAAAGGCCAACGTTATCGTCAATTCTTAAATCTCTCCTAAACCAAAATACAGACAGTTGTTCCAATTAGTTCGTTTTTAAATTTCCAATACCTCCATCTAAGTGGATGATTTGTCCAGTCATCCATTTACTTTTATCACTCAACAAAAAACAAGTTGTTTCGGCAAT
>JAURBD010000041.1 GCA_030829155.1 Flavobacteriaceae bacterium | reverse complement strand
AAGCTTCAAAACTCTGAAATAGCTCGATTCTTTGATGTTGTTCTGACAGCAGAAAAAGCTGGGTACAAAAAGCCACATCCTACCATTTTTATTACTGCTTTAGAAGAGGCAAAAGTACTTCCAGAGAATGCTTTGATGATCGGTGATAGTCTAGAGGCAGATATTCAAGGCGCTCTAAAACTAGGAATGCAAGCCATTCATTTCAATTCTCATTCAGAGGATTTGCATCAAGAATGTTTGATTGTTGATGAACTAGCTGTTTTAATGGATATTTTGTAAAATATTTTTATTGAAATGCCTGACCTTTGTACAGTTTATCTACTTAATGTATTTTTACAAAAAACAATATTATGCAAATTCAAGATGCCCAAAAAGCTGTTGATGAATGGATTCAACATCACGGGGTTCGTTACTTCAATGAACTTACAAATATGGCTCAATTAACTGAGGAGGTAGGTGAAGTTGCCAGAATTATTGCACGTCGATATGGTGAGCAAAGTGAAAAGAAATCTGATAAAAGTAAAGACTTAGGCGAAGAATTAGCTGATGTTATTTTTGTTGTTTTATGTCTTGCCAATCAAACAGGAATCAATTTGCAAGAAGCATTTGACAAAAAACTTGATTTAAAAACAAATCGCGATCACCAAAGGCATCATAATAATCCAAAACTTAAAAAATAAGAATGTCACTAAAGATCAATCATAGTTCTAAGACATGTTCTGGAAATTTAAAAATAACAGGTTCAAAAAGCGAAACCAATAGACTTTTGTTGTTAAAAGCTTTATATCCTGGTCTTCAAATTCTTAATGGTTCAAATTCAGATGATTCTAAAGCTATGAACCATGCTTTAAGTACAGATTCAAACTTGATAGACATTCATCATGCTGGTACAGCTATGCGTTTTTTAACAGCTTTTTTTGCAACTCAAAGTGGAAGAGAAGTACTATTAACAGGTTCCTCAAGAATGCAAGAAAGACCCATAGGGGTTTTGGTAGATGCACTCAAAAAACTAGGTGCCGATATTGTTTATGAAAATCAAGAAGGATTTCCACCACTTCGAATTAAAGGGAAAACATTATCTGGCGGAAAAGTTACATTGCCCGCAAACATAAGTAGTCAATATATTTCTGCTTTACTGTTGATTTCTCCTCTATTACAAGATGGACTAATTCTCACTCTTGAAGGTGAAATAACCTCCTTACCCTATCTGAAAATGACCTTATCTCTTTTAGAACGTATTGGAATTGATTCTCATTTTGAAAGTGATAAAATAAGAATAAAACCTCAAAAGCAAATTGAACCTCAGATTCAAACTGTAGAGTCTGACTGGAGTTCAGCATCTTATCATTACAGTTGTGCTGCCCTATGCGAAGAAGGTAAAATTGTTTTGAATAGCTACCGTAACGACAGTCTTCAAGGCGATGCTTTATTGATTGATATTTATAAAAAACTAGGAGTTAAAACCAGTTTTAAACCCAATCAAATCATTCTTGAAAAAGTCAAAGATTTTCAATTACCTAATTCAATTGAATTGAATCTATTAGAGGCACCTGATATTGCTCAGACCATAGCGGTAAGTTGTTTTGGTCTTGGAGTAGGTTGTGATCTTCTTGGGCTTCATACGTTAAAGATTAAAGAAACGGATCGACTTATCGCCTTAGAAAATGAATTAGTTAAATTAGGAGCTCAAATTCGAGTCACTGATGATAGTTTGCATCTGAGTCCATCTCAAAATTTCAAAGCAAATCAAACTGTAGCAACGTATAATGATCATCGAATGGCAATGGCTTTTGCACCTCTTGCATTGAAAATATCCCTTCAAATTGCAGATGCAAATGTAGTAACAAAATCATATCCTGATTTTTGGAATGATCTTCAAGAAATTGATTTTGAGATAGTTGAAAAATAAATTAAGGAAATCACTCAATTTACTTGACAACCCCTATGCCGAGGTAGTATATTTGCCTTTTTTAATATTTATTTTAAAATAAATTCAACCAATAAAGTATTTTTATGAAATTATCTGATTTCGGATTTGATTTACCTGAAGAAAGACTAGCAGAATACCCTGCCGAAAATCGTGATGAATCACGATTAATGGTACTTAATAGAGCTAACCGTACAATTGAACACAAACAATTTAAAGATGTCTTAGATTACTTCGATGAAGGAGATGTTATGGTGTTGAATAATACTAAGGTTTTTCCTGCTCGTTTATTTGGGAACAAAGAGAAAACTGGAGCTCGAATTGAAGTTTTCTTATTAAGAGAATTGAATGAAGAGCAACGTTTGTGGGATGTATTGGTAGACCCTGCTCGAAAAATCAGAATAGGAAATAAACTTTATTTTGGTGAGGATGATAGTCTAGTTGCTGAAGTAATAGATAATACAACTTCCCGTGGAAGAACTTTACGTTTTTTATTTGACGGATCTTATTCCGAATTTCGAAAAAAATTAAAGCAATTAGGTCAAACTCCTCTTCCAAAATACATCAAAAGAGACCCTCAACCTTCAGATAAAGAAAGGTATCAAACTATTTATGCAAAAAATGAAGGAGCAGTTGCAGCTCCCACTGCAGGTATGCATTTTTCTAAACACTTATTAAAACGTTTAGAAATCAAAGGAATTGATTTAGCCGAACTAACCTTGCATGTTGGCTTAGGTACTTTTAATCCTGTAGAAGTAGAAGATCTGTCTAAGCACAAAATGGATTCGGAGGAACTTATAATAGAAGAAAAAGCAGTTAGTGTTGTTAATGAAGCTAAATTGAACAAAAAAAAGGTTTGTGCTGTTGGAACAACGGTTGTGAAAGGGCTTGAAAGTTCAGTTTCCTCTATTGGAACTTTAAACCCTTATGAAGGTTGGACTCATAAATTTATATTTCCTCCATACGAGTTTTCAATTGCAGATTGTATGATTACTAATTTTCACACACCCAAATCAACACTTTTAATGATGGCATCTGCTTTTGCTGATCCAGATTTCATAAAAGAAGCATATCAACTAGCAATCAAAGAAAAATACAATTTCTATTCTTATGGAGATGCCATGTTGATAATCTAAACCGATTTTGTAAAAGGGTTTTATGGAGTTAGTCAAAAAAGACATTCGTGCACTATCTAAGGAAGCTCTTCAAGATTTTTTTATAACTCAGGGGCTGCAAACTTACCGAGCAGCCCAAGTATATCAATGGTTGTGGAGTAAAGGGGTGCATGATTTTGATAAGATGACTAATTTATCAAAAGAAACAAGATCTTTGTTGGACACCTATTTTACAATCAATCATATTGCAGTTGATCAACAACAAAGAAGTAAAGACGGGACATTTAAAAATGCAATTAAATTACATGATAATCGTGTTGTAGAATCAGTTTTAATTCCCGCAAAAAACAGAACAACTGCATGTGTATCATCACAAGTAGGGTGTAGTTTGGATTGTAAATTTTGCGCAACATCTAAGTTGGATAGAATGCGTAACCTAAACGTTGATGAAATTTTTGACCAAGTAGTAGCGATTGATCAGCAAAGTAAAACCTATTTCGACATACCCCTTTCTAATATTGTTTTTATGGGAATGGGAGAGCCTTTAATGAATTACAAAAATGTAATTGAGTCCATTGATAAAATAACCTCTCCAGAAGGTTTAGGCATGTCTCCCAAAAGAATTACACTATCCACCTCAGGAATTCCTAAATTAATACGCAAAATGGCAGATGATAAAGTTAAATTTAATCTTGCCGTATCATTGCATTCAGCGATTCAAGAAACCCGTGAAAAGATCATGCCTTTTTCCAAAAACTTTCCTTTGAGTGAGTTATTGTCATCACTTCAATATTGGTTTGATACAACACAGAAAATGATAACCTTTGAGTACATAGTGTGGAAGGGAGTAAACGACAATCCAGAGGAGGCAAGAGCACTAGTGAATTTTTGCCGAAAAATTTCTTCAAAAGTAAATTTAATCGAATACAACCCTATAGGAGATGATGATTTTGAGCAAGCCTCAAACGAAGCTATGGAAATGTATCAAAAAAAATTATCAGCTGCACGAATAACAAATACAATAAGACGTTCAAGAGGAAAGGATATCGATGCTGCATGTGGTCAACTCGCTAATAAAGAATCTAAAAATTAGTTCTTTATGAAATTGTATATTAGTGGTGGAGTATGAAAGTTACCGAACAAATAAAAGAACCGATTTATAACGAAATGGAAATCTTTGAACAAAAGTTCAGCAAATCCATGTCCTCCAAAGTAGCTCTTCTTAATCGGATCACACATTTTATTGTTAACCGAAAAGGCAAGCAAATGCGACCGATGTTTACATTTCTTTCAGCTAAGCTTTTGGGAAACGGAAAGGTCTCTGAACGAACTTACAGAGGAGCTTCTGTAATTGAGTTGATTCATACAGCAACCTTAGTTCATGATGATGTTGTAGATGATAGTAATCAAAGAAGAGGTTTTTTTTCGATAAACGCTCTTTGGAAAAATAAAATTGCCGTTTTAGTTGGTGATTATTTATTGTCAAAGGGTTTACTTTTGTGTATCCATAACGAAGATTTTGATTTGTTAAAAATCATTTCAGTTGCGGTTCAAGAAATGAGTGAAGGAGAGTTGTTGCAAATAGAGAAAGCAAGAAATCTAGATATCACAGAAGATATTTACTTCGAAATTATTCGTCAAAAAACAGCAACACTTCTGTCTGCTTGCTGCGCAATGGGAGCTCAATCGGTATCTCAAGACAAAAATTCAATTGAAAAAATGAGATATTTTGGAGAACTTATCGGCATGGCTTTTCAAATCAAAGATGATCTTTTTGATTATGGTGAGACAAAAATAGGGAAACCCACAGGAATTGATATCAAGGAGCAAAAAATGACACTACCTTTAATTTATTCCCTAAATAACGTTTCTCCAAAAAAAAGAAAATGGTTGATCCATTCAGTAAAAAAATACAATATGGATAAACAAAGAGTAAAAGAGGTGATCCAAACAGTAAAAGAAGCGGGTGGATTAGATTATGCTCAAAAACGCATGGAGTCTTTTCAGAAAGAGGCTTTAGAAATTTTATTGACGTTCCCTAAAAATTCGTATCGAGACTCTTTAGAGTTAATGGTAAATTACGTTATTAAACGAAAACAATAATACAAATTAGTAAAACTAAAATTTTTGATTTCAAAAACTACCATAGATCAAGTGTATGAAACCTCACGAGTTGAGGAGGTGATTGGTGATTTTGTAGGTTTAAAAAAATCAGGATCTAATTTCAAGGGACTGAGTCCTTTTACTCAAGAACGAAGCCCCAGCTTTATGGTTTCTCCAGTGAAACAAATTTGGAAAGATTTCAGTAGCGGTAAAGGAGGAAATGTTGTAGCCTTTTTGATGGAACACGAACATTTTTCTTACCCAGAAGCTATTCGTTATTTAGCAAAAAAGTACAACATTGAAATTGAAGAAACTGAACAAACGGATGCTGAAAAAGAAAAGTTAAACGAGAGAGAAAGCATGTTTTTGATAGCTGAACATGCCAAAAATTATTTCAAAGATACCCTTTGGAAATTATCAGAAGGTAAAGCAATAGGATTAACTTATTTTAAGGAAAGGGGTTTTACTGATGAAACTATTAAAAAATTTGACCTTGGTTATTCCCCCCAAGAAAAAGACATTTTTTCTAAAACGGCACTTAAAAATGGATTTCTAATAGAATACCTAGAAAAAACAGGGTTGACTATTGTAAAAGAAAATTTTCATATTGATCGTTTTCGAGGTAGAGTTATATTTCCAATCAAAAGTCTTTCGGGAAGGGTTGTAGGTTTTGGGGGCAGAATTTTAGGTGAAAACAAGAAAACTGCTAAGTACCTCAATTCACCAGAAAGTGAAATCTATCATAAAAGCAAGGTGCTTTATGGGATATATGAGGCAAAACAAAGTATAGCTAAAGAAGATGTTTGTTATTTAGTAGAGGGATACACCGATGTTATTCAGATGGTACAGTCAGGAGTAACTAATGTCGTATCTTCTTCTGGAACAGCCCTTTCAGAACCTCAAGTTCGATTAATTCAACGTTTAACTCAAAACATTGTAGTTCTTTTTGATGGAGATGCTGCTGGACTGCGCGCAGCTCTTCGGGGTATTGACATTATTCTTACTCAAGGAATGAATGTCAAGGTTTGTACTTTTCCTGAAGGTGAAGATCCCGATAGTTTTGCTAAAAAAACATCTCAAGAGAATATTAAATCTTTTCTTATAGAAAACGCCAAGGATTTTATTCAATTTAAAGCCTCTTTGTTGCTGGATGAAGCAGCTGGGGATCCTGTCAAAAAAGCAGCTACAATCCGAGATATTGTCGAAAGCATTTCAAAAATTCCTGACCCAATCCAACAGGAAGTCTATATTCAAAGCTGTGCACTGCAAATGGAAATTTCGGAGGATGTACTTTTTAGTGCATTAGCACAAGCTAAGACAAAAAAAAGCCAAACAAACCAAAAAAAATCAACTTCAAAAGAAGATCCTTTTAGGATTCTAAAGAGTGAAGTCCCAAAAGTTACGTCAGTTAATCATACTTATGAATTGGAACTTCAAATCATTAAAATTTTAATGTTGTATGGAGATCGAGAAGAGGTATTCAAAGAATCAATCTTGAGTTTTACTGAAGAAGAAGATATTTTGGAGGAGGTAAAAGAGGTTAAAGCAAAAGTATTTGAAAAAATATTTTTGGATCTTCAACAGGATGAAGTGGAATTAGCAAACCCAGATTTCAAGAATTTATTTTATTTATTAATTCAACATTTCCAAGTAGAGGGTTTCTTAGCATTAGAAAAAATAGTTCCAACCCTGAGCGGAGAGATGAGCTCGCTGGTAAGTAATATTCTGATGGGAGAAGAACAACATCATTTACACGACTGGGAGAAGAAGAATATTTTTGTAAAATCACGAGACAGTCAAGTTTCTCAATTAGTAATCGAAACAATCTTGACTTTAAGAAAGTTATTGATCGATAAGAAGATAGAGGAATTACAAAAAAAAGTTAAGGATACAAGCGAACATCATGCTGATATTCTGGAAGATGTAATGAGTTATTATCAACTCAAAAAACTGGTTTCTAACAAGCTGAATAGAGTTGTTTGATTTAACCTAAATTTGTATTTTAAATATCTAAGGGAATTTTACAAACTGGTATTGCTTGCATTTTGTGCTGATTCTGGGTATTCAATTTATTGTAAATAATCAAAACTTCTTTTTCTCTTTTTGAGAGTAGATCACTATTTGCATTTTGGTTATTCATTGCCCATTCCAATTCATCATAGCTAGCTCCCATCTGATCTTCATCGGTTCGATCATCACCCCAAAGACCATCAGTAGGTGCTGCATTTTGTATGACTTTAATAACTCCGAGGGTTTTGGCAAGTAAAAAAACTTCAGACTTCATAAGATCAGCAATTGGGCTGAGGTCAACTCCTCCGTCACCGTATTTGGTATAGAAACCCACTCCAAAGTCTTCTACTTTATTTCCTGTTCCAGCTACAAGGTAACGTTTCAAAGCAGCGAAATAATATAAAGTTGTCATTCGAAGTCGAGCTCGGGTATTTGCCAAACTTAAAAATTGATTTTCTTGCGATCCTACAGGAGGAAGGACTTCTTTAAAAGAATCAAAAACCTCTGTCAGGGAAAGGGAATTGTGACTTACATTTGTGAATTTTTTTTCAAGCCATGCAATGTGTTCTTTTGCTCTTGAAACTTGATTAGGTTCCTGATAAATAGGCATTTCTAAACATAAAACAGGTTTTCCTGTAAGTGCACAAAGTGTTGAAGTTAACGCGGAATCAATTCCTCCTGAAACACCTACTACAAAACCATTCATTCCAGTCTTATCAGCATAATTATTTAACCAATTTACAATATGGTCGATTGCTTTTTCTGGTGATTTCATATGTTTTAGCCGTTTTTTGGATGTAACTTTGCATAAAATTAGGAAACTTATTCTTCACAAAAAATTATTCAGACCACATGAATCCATTTTCTAGATTATTTTTTTTAAAAGTGAGCTTTTGGTTAATTTTTATTGCGATTTTTTCATCTTGTTTAGATGAAAATGCACTTGAATCAGAAATTAATGCAATTCCAGTAAGCATATCCATAGATCGATTTGATCTAAAATTTCACAACGCCAGCCCAGATGAATATCTCAATTTAAAAAAGAGATATCCTTATCTATTTCCAAAACAATTCTCAGATAGTATTTGGATAAAAAGACAGCGTGATAGTATTCAAACGCTTTTACATTCAGAGATTAATGCAGTTTTCCCGTCTTTAGATCCAATAAAGACAAAATTGATATCACTTTACAAACACATAAAATATTATTTCCCTCATATTCCAAGCCCACATGTGGTAACAGTGGTTAATAATGTAGATTATCAAAGTAAAACTATTTTCACAGACTCTTTATTGATCCTGTCACTAGACACCTATTTGGGTTCCAAAAACCCTCTTTATGAAGGAATTCCAAATTATATTGTACAAGATATGGAGCTGCCTTTTATGACATCACATATTGTAGATGAGTTGGGTACTACAGTCATAAAAAGTCCATCAAATAGAACATTATTGGAACAGATGGTTTACCACGGAAAGAAGTTATATTTAAAAGATATTTTACTTCCCAAAACCCCAGATTACATCAAAATTAGTTATTCTGTAGCTCAACTGGATTGGGTTCAAACTAACGAACGATATATGTGGCAATATTTCATTGAAAATGAATTGTTGTATAAAACACAGTCTTCCTTGAATTTGCGATTTATCGACCCTGCACCTTTTTCAAAATTTTATTTAGAAATTGATAATGAAACACCGGGAAAAGTGGGTCAATGGATTGGTTGGCAAATTGTTCGATCTTATATCAAAAAAAACCCAAATACAACACTCGATCAACTTATGGAAATTTCAGGAGTAGATCTATTCAACAAATCAAACTATAAACCCTCAAAATAAAAGTAATGGGAAAGAACACCAATATTTCTATTGAAGTACAATTAGACGAAAATAAAATTCCAGAAAAAATTATTTGGTCAGCTCCGGATGGTGGTGTAAACGAAGAAGAGGCTCAAGCTTTATTGATGTCTATATGGGATGGCAAAAATCAAGAAACGCTTCGAATGGATTTATGGGTAAAAGAAATGCAGATTGATCAAATGAATGTGTTTTTTCATCAATCGTTAGTCACGATGAGTCAGACTTTTTTACGTGCAACCCAAGATGAGAAAATGGCGGCAACTATGAACGATTTTTGTGATTATTTTGCAGAAAAATTAAAAATTGATCGAAAATAAGCTAGCCCTAAAAGGCGAACTCTTTATTTAATAAGTCAATATAATTCAATAGTTGCTCTTTTCCGGTTTTGTGTAAAGAGGACGTAATAAAATGTGGAGGTGCCTCTTCCCAAGCATCGTTTAACATTTTCTGAATATAAGCCTCAGTTTTCCTTTTCAATGCCAAAGGTTTTTCTTTATCGGCTTTTGTAAAAACAATTGCGAATGGCATGTATTGCTTCCCTAGCCATTCCATAAACTCTAAATCAATTGGCTGGGGATCATGTCGAATGTCGATCAAAACAAAAGCAGAGACTAATTGTTTTCTTTTTTCAAAGTAAGTAGTTATTAGTTTTTGAAAAGCTTTTTTTGAAGTTTTAGAAGTACGTGCATATCCATAACCAGGCAAATCTACTAAATACCACGATTTGTTGATTTTAAAATGATTTATGAGTTGAGTTTTTCCTGGTCTCCCCGAGGTTTTAGCCAAACTTTTACGTTCACATAAGGTGTTGATTAAAGACGATTTCCCAACATTTGACCTGCCAATAAAAGCGTATTCCGGGATGCGTTCGTTTGGGCATTTCGAGAGATCAGTATTACTTATTATGAACTCAGACGAAGTGACTTTCATCGGAACTAAAAATTATGTTTGTTAAGCCAGTCGAACAAAATTTCATTAAATTGATCTGGGTGCTCCATCATGGGGGCATGACCACAATTTTTTAGCCAATACAGATCAGAATTTGGAAGTAGTTTATCAAACTCTTCTGCAACATTTGGAGGTGTTACAATGTCATTTTCACCCCATATTATACCCGTGGGAGTAAGCATTTTAGGTAAATCTTTCGCCATATTATGACGAATTGCACTTTTGGCTATTGCCAAAGTTCGGATTAGTTTATTACGGTCGTTTACTAAATCAAAAACTTCATCTACAATTTCTTTAGTAGCTACTTTTGGGTCATAAAACACCTCTTGAGCTTTTGTCTTGATATATTCGTAGTTCCCTCTTTTTGGATAACTTCCTCCCATACTGTTTTCATACAAACCAGAGCTTCCAGTCAAAACAAGACCTTTTATAAGATCTGGATGATTTCTGGCAAATACAAGACCAATATGACCTCCAAGTGAATTCCCTAAAAGGATAGCATTTTTAATTTCTTTTACAGTTAAAAAAACTTTAAGAAAGTCCGAAAAGGTTTCAACGTTAGTTTTGATTAAAGATAATTCGTAGATGGGTAGTTCGGGTATGATTACTTTGTAACCTTTTTTAGGGAAAAAGTTAATAACTCCATTGAAATTACTCAAACCACCCATCAACCCGTGTAGAATGACTATGGGCTGTCCATCTCCGATTTCTAGATACTTGAAATCGTCTTTTGTTTTAAATTTTTTTTCCATACTAACCTAAATCTCCAAGCACTTGAGCCGACAAATATAGTTAATATTATACGATTCGGTCTTATTTTTTTACCCCATATGTACTAAAGTGTTGGTTGAGTGTTTTTTGATAAACTTATCAACAAAGTGGTATTTAGTGGAAAAATGTGGTAAATATATTTTATATTTGATAAATCAATTTGCAAACAATTAAGATGCAGCACTTTATTGGGACATATGAATGTAAGGCAGATTCTAAAGGACGTATCATGCTCCCAGTGGCATTGAAAAAACAATTAGCTCACAATCTATCCGATCAGTTTGTTTTGAAACGAGCTGTTTTTAATGCCTGTTTAGAGTTGTATCCTATAAAAGAATGGGATGCGATGATGGAAAAGGTTAATCAGCTCAACCGTTTCAATAAAAAAAACAATGACTTCATAAGAAGATTTACTGCGGGTGTTCGTTTGATTGAAGTTGATTCTACAGGTAGGTTATTGATACCAAAAGACCTAATTGTTCATGCAGGTATTTCAAAAGAAACTGTAATTTCTTCGGCTGTAAATATTCTTGAAATCTGGGATAAGGAACGTTATGAAGACGCTATCAGTGAGGCAACAATAGATTTCGGCGATTTGGCTGAAGAAGTAATGGGAGACAAATATGGAGATCAATTATCATAATCCAGTTCTACTGAATCGCAGTGTAAGTGAACTTATCACTCAAAAAAACGGGGTTTATGTTGATGTTACTTTTGGAGGAGGAGGTCATTCAAAAAAAATATTGAAATCACTTGGTGTAGAAGGGAAACTATATGCTTTTGACCAAGATCAAGATGCCCAACAAAACACACTTTCAGATCCAAGATTTGAATTAATTGAAGCAAACTTCAAAGATCTTAAAAGGTATTTGAAATTTCATGGAGTGAAAGAAGTTGATGGTATTCTAGCAGATTTTGGTGTTTCATCTCATCAATTTGACGATGAAAGAAGAGGATTTTCAACTCGATTCGAAGGTCAGTTGGATATGCGTATGGATCAAACCTCATTGCTTTCTGCATATGAAGTTGTAAATACTTATTCCGAACAACAATTAATTTCAATCCTAAAGTTATATGGTGAAGTAAAGGGCGCTCACAAAATTGCATCTGCAATTTTGGATCGAAGAGAAAAATGTAGCATTGATACCACAACTGATCTTAATGAAGTAATTAAACCGTTAGTTCCGGAACGATTTCTCAATAAAGTACTGGCTCAAGTTTTTCAGGCAATCCGTATTGAAGTTAATCAAGAACTCGAAGTCATCAAATTATTCCTTGAACAAGCTGTTGATATACTAAAACCTGGCGGAAGGCTGGTTTGTATCTCCTATCATTCTTTGGAAGATCGTTTGGTTAAGCGCTTTGTGAGAGAAGGAGTTTTTGAAGGGTATGCTGAACAAGATTTTTTTGGGAATCGATTTGTCCCAATGAAAAAAATTGGAGGATTGGTAACTCCTGATGAAGAAGAAAAAAAATTAAACAGTAGGGCAAGAAGTGCAAAACTTAGAACGGCAGAAAAAATATGAATCAGTTACTATCAATTTTAAATATTGACTTTTTGATAAAGGATGATGCCTTAAAAAATTGGCGTATGATTTTGTATCTCTCTTTGTTAGCTCTAATAATTATTTCAAGTGGTCATTTGGCTGACAAAAAAATATTT
>JAURBD010000087.1 GCA_030829155.1 Flavobacteriaceae bacterium | reverse complement strand
CCTCACGGATCTTGACACTCAAAAAGTATATGCTTTTTATAGTAATGGGACTGCCGTAAATGGTTTTCCTGTTTATGGAAATTCAAAAGTAGCCTTAGCGAACGCTGATGATGATAAAGCCCTTGAAATGGTGGTGCAATCTGAAGAAGATAGTTTTTTAATCTATCAAATTAACTAATCCGTGTCGCTTCCCATTCTGCTTCAAAAAGATTTCCAAAGTGGTATTTGAGTTTTGCCTTTACCTCCTCAAGAGCGATCTCTTTCCCTAACTCTTTGGACAAAGAGGTCACCCCCTTCCCGTGTATCCCACAAGGTACAATATGATCGAAATAAGACAAATCAGTATTGACGTTTAAAGCAAATCCATGCATGGTCACCCAACGACTGGCACGTACCCCAAGGGCACAAATTTTTCTTGCAAAAGGCGTTCCTACATCCAGCCAAACTCCTGTTTCTCCCTCGCTACGTGTCCCAACAATACCGTACTCTTTTAATGTCAAAATCACCATTTCTTCAAGCAAGCGAAGGTACTTATGGATGTCGGTGAAAAAATTATCTAAATCTAAAATGGGATAGCCTACAATTTGACCAGGTCCATGAAAAGTGATGTCTCCCCCTCGATTGGTAGCATAAAATTCAATTCCTTCTTCCTTCAATCGCTTTTCATCTAGTAAAAGATGCTCTTGCTTACCACTTTTTCCAAGAGTAAAAACTGGAGTGTGTTCCACCCAAAGCAAATAATTTTTTGTCGCCTGATGAACTTCGTTTTGTCTGTTGGATCTTTTAACAGCAATGACTTTATTGAATAAATCTTCTTGAATATTCAACGCCTTTTCATAAGAAGTCTTACCTAATTCGATAATTTGAATTTGTTTGTTTTGAGTTGCCATCTGAAAATTAAAAGGTTGACTTCCATCGTTGTGGATTATTTAAAATCACTAAAGCAGCAATGACTCCAGGCACCCAACCACACAGGGTTAGAATAAAAACAATGAGTACAGAACCACAGCCCTGATCGATTACGGAAAGGGGTGGAAAAAAAATAGCTAGTAAGACACGAAAAAATCCCATGATTATTGACTCTTTTGCAAAGATATAAAATTTGATTCCTTAGATTTTTTTAGTCTACGTATCTTTGCAAGAAATTTTCACTTATGGCAAAGCTTTCTGAACAGGAACTTATACGCAGAGAAAAACTTGATGGACTCAAAAAATTGGGTATTAATCCCTATCCCGCTGCACAATTTCCAGTAAATTTTTACGCTAAAGATTTGCCCGATACCTATGCTGAAGGAAAAGCCGTAATTCTTGCTGGTCGACTGATGTCGAGAAGAATTCAAGGGAAAGCAAGTTTTGCAGAGCTCCTAGATAGCACGGGAAGAATTCAGGTTTATTTTAATCGAGATGAAATTTGTACTGGAGAAGACAAAACACTCTACAATGAGGTGTATAAAAAACTACTAGACATTGGCGATATTATTGGTGTGGAAGGGACTCTATTTACCACCATGGTTGGGGAACAAACGGTAAAAGTGACTGGCTTTACTGTGTTAAATAAAGCCTTACGACCCTTACCCCTTCCCAAAACAGATGCCGAGGGAAATAATTATGATGAATTCAACGATCCAGAATTGAGATATCGTCAACGCTATGTGGATTTAATTGTAAACCCCAAAGTAAAAAATACCTTTTTACAGCGCTCTAAAATTACAACTACAATTCGTGATTTTTTGACTGAAAAAGAGTACTTAGAAGTTGAAACTCCCATTTTACAACCCATTCCCGGGGGTGCCACGGCAAGGCCTTTTGTAACGCACCACAACGCACTCAACACACCCTTATATCTGCGAATTGCAAATGAATTGTACTTGAAACGACTTATTGTTGGTGGCTTCGAAGGTGTATTTGAATTTGCCAAAGATTTTAGAAATGAAGGGATGGACCGGACGCATAATCCAGAATTTACGGTCATGGAATTGTACGTGGCCTACAAAGATTATTTCTGGATGATGGAAACGACAGAAACCTTGTTAGAAAAAATTGCAGTCGATGTTCATGGTAGCTCAGCAGTTCCTGTGGGTACGAACCAGATTAATTTTAAAGCTCCCTATCCACGTGTGCCGATTCTGGAAGCTATTCACACCCACACGGGTATTGATGTTTCGGAAATGAATGAAGAACAACTACGTGAAACGGCAAAAAAGCTTGATCTTGAAGTAGATGATACTATGGGAGAAGGAAAGCTGATTGATGAAATTTTTGGTGAAAAATGTGAACATCACTACATCCAACCCACCTTCATTACAGATTACCCTAAATCCATGAGTCCCCTAACCAAGGAACATCGAACCAACCCAAGACTCACAGAGCGCTTTGAATTAATGGTCAATGGAAAAGAATTGGCCAATGCTTATTCTGAGTTGAATGATCCAATAGATCAAAGAGAACGCTTCGAAGCCCAACTCAGTTTAAGTGAAAAAGGAGATGATGAAGCCATGTTCATTGATCAAGATTTTCTTAGAGCACTAGAATATGGGATGCCTCCTACTTCTGGAATCGGGATTGGGATTGACCGACTGGTTATGTTAATGACAAACAATAGTTCAATTCAAGAAGTATTATTCTTCCCACAAATGAAACCTGAGCAAAAAGCCGTTGCGCTTTCTGAGGAAGAAAAAACAATTATACAATTGATTAAAAAAAGTGAGACAACTGATCTTATTGCTATTAAAACAGCAGCGGGTTTAAGTAACAAAAAGTGGGATGTTTCTATTAAAAGTTTGTCCCAAAAAGAGCTAATCAAGGTCATTAAAAACGAGGAGGGTCTTTTTATTGAACTGTTAAACTAATCCTAAGCCTTAAACTTTTGAGCGTGTAAAGCATCTAAAAGGAAAACAAACTTTTTATTATGAAAAAAATTTATTTGCTTTTGACCCTAGCGATTCCCTTAATTGGACTGGCTCAAACTAATCCCCGCAAATCCAAACTTACTGGGGAACAGCATGCCACGCTCCAAGCAAAAAAACTTCAATTAGCCCTTGACCTTAGTAATGAGCAAGCAACCCAAATTAAAGAAGAGCTTAAAAAACAAAGAGAACAGCTCTCCAAAAGAAAACAAAAAAGAGGAGAATTCAATGCAGAAGAACGCTACACTCTTCACTTAGAACGAATAGATCGTCAAATTGCAATGCAATCCCAGATGAAAAATATTCTAGATGAAGAGCAATATGACGCTTGGCGTAAAATAAAGTCGCATCAAAAACATAAAGCTCTTAGAAGAGGTCGTTCCCTTGGTCGTCAAAGAAAAAATGAAGGTCATAGACTGCATCGAAATTGATGAAACAAAAAAGGCTGGATAATTCTAGCCTTTTTTGTATAGTAATAATGTATTTAAATTAAAAAAATTTAAATTCTATCCTTCTATTTTGCTCGTGAAGTGACTCAGAACAAGCCGAATAATTGACACAATCATATAATGGTTTTTCTTTTCCATAACCAACTGCAATTAATCGACTTTTATCAATTCCTTTTAAAATCAAATATTCAACTATCGCTTTTGCTCTTGCTTGTGAAAGTTTTTTGTTCAATTCATCATCCCCTTTAGAATCTGTATGGGAACCAATTTCTACATTAATCTCTTTATTATTTAACATTGAGGTTAAAATATATTGGTCAATATCTTTAATCGCATCTGAATTAATACCAATACTTCCAGGTCTATATTTAATGGGTAGATACTTACCCTTTTCGGGTAAATCACATGGAATTTCCCTCAAAGAGATCATTCCTCCATGCTTAATTAGATTCCTCTTTAAAATTTCTTTGTATTGTGCTGGTACAATTTTCTCTCTTTTCGACTCGACAGATTCTACCACCTTTCTTGAAACAACCTCAATTTTTTCAGGAATTATTTTTTCAATAATTTTAGCTGGTCTAGTTTCAACGTGTCTTTTAATTAAACGATAAACCCCCTCAATTTTCTTAGACTTTGTGGTTTCATTTTTCTTTAATCTTTCAACCGGAATTGATTGAACTACTGGAGGGGTTTCAACAAAATGAAAAATTCTACAATCTGAAGGATCAACTGAAAAACAATCGGGATCAAGCTCCCCAGCAACCCAAACACCTGTTTGAGGTTTAATCTCAATCTCTATTTGCTCTATTACAAATTCTGCAGGTTCTATTGACAATTCATTGTAACTTTCTTCAATCCAGATTGTATCAATTATAGTTTCATAAACAGCAGGAATATATTTATAACTTTTTGATTGGGGCCGGATTACTATTTTATCCTTAATTATTTTAAATTTTGCAGGGATAATTTCAATCCATTTGTATTCAGGAAATGTCATTACCTTAGACGACTCTTCTTCATATTCATCTGGAATGATAGATTCAACATAACATTTTGAGGGATCAGTAGTTTTAAGAGTGCTTTGTAAGTATTCCTGACTTGATAGGGAATAAACAATGCACATGGCAAAAAACATTAAGTATTGTTTTTTCATTGGGGATAAAGATTTGGTTTAAGAATCTAAGGTAAAAAATTAAATGTTATTTTCCATTTTTTAAACATTAAGTTCTAAAATGTGGCACTTTTTAGTTGAATATAACAGACAAAAGGCTGGAATAATCCAGCCTTTTTTTTGTACGGTAATATGTTAAAATTAAAAAACTTTAAATTCTGTTCTTCTATTCTGCGCGTGAAGTGATTCAGAACATTCTGATCCATTTGCACAATCATTCAGTAATTTGTCTTCTCCGTAACCGACAGCAATTAAACGTTCTTTACTTATTCCTTTGGATATTAAATACTCAACCACTGTCTTGGCTCTTCTTTCTGAAAGACTCTGGTTTGAGGTATCACTTCCACGTGAATCTGTGTGTGAACCAATTTCAACCAAGATACTCTTATTGGCTTGCATTCGAGAAAGAATATACTCATCAATAATTTTTGTTGATTTAGATGTAAGTGCAGCGCTACCTAAAGCATAATGGATCGGTAAAAGCTCTCCACGTTCAGGGATAGTGCAAGGTACTTCTCTCCAAGCTGTTGTCCCTCCTTTTTTCACAAGAACTTTTTTGACAATTTGTGTCGATTTAGCAGGAATTGTAAGAGTTTTTGTTGTTTCGTCAGACACTAGAACTTGACGTTCAATGGTCTGACTTTTTGAAGGTATAACCTCTTGACGCGTTTGTGCTGGAGAAACTTCTACCTGTTTGGTAATCAAACGATACTTCCCTGTAATTTCTTCAGCAGAGGTTTTTTCAATAACGGCTAATTTCTGAATTGGAATCTCACGAACTACAGCAGGACTTTCTACAAAATGAAAAATTCTACAATCTGATTTATCTATTGAAGGACAGTCGGGATCTTTTTCACCTGCAACCCAATTTCCTGTTTGAGGCTTAATTTCCACAGATTCGTAATCTTGGGAAAATTCTGCTTCATGAACTGTTAGCTTGTGATAATCGTCTTTAATCCAAATAGTATCTACAACGGTTCTATAAACTGCCGGCTCATATACAAATCGTTTTGATTCAGGCCTGATAATAATATCCTCATATTCTGTTTTATATACCGCTGGGACTATTTCAAGTTTTTTATACTCCGGTTGGGTTGTGACAGTTACTATTTCCTCTTTATACTCATCAGGAACAATACATTTTGCAAAGCATTTGTTCGGATCTGGATTTTCTGGAAGGGATTCAAAATATTCTTGTGCAAAAATAAATTGTGCGCAAAGTAATACCAAGACGGCAAAGTAATTTTTTTTCATTGGGGGTAAAGATTTGGTTTAAAAATCTAAGTTAAAAAATTAAATTTTATTGACCACTTTTTTAAAAGCATTAATCGTAAAATCAATATCCTCAAAGGATAGCGCATCGTTTAAAAAGTAACTTTCAAAAGCACTTGGAGGTAAGTAAATTCCTTCATTTAACATTCCATGAAAGTAATTCTTAAATTTTTCGTTATTTCCGGAAGCTGCGGTTTCAAAATCAACAACTTTTTTCTCTGTAAAATGAAGTGATATCATGGATCCTACCCGATTGATTTGATAGGGAATGTGTGTCGTTTTTAACACCGCTTCTAAACCCTCGTGCAGGCGTTCTGTTTTAAGCGCGAGACGATCAAAAATTTCCGAATCAGCATTTAAAGCTTGAAGCATGGTAAGACCCGCCGCCATGGCCAGTGGGTTTCCGCTCAATGTTCCCGCTTGATACACAGGTCCTTCGGGAGCCAAGTGCTTCATGATCTCCTTTTTGGCAGCAAAAGCACCTACCGGCAAGCCTCCTCCCAGTACTTTTCCAAAAGTAACAAGGTCAGCCTTGATCCCTAAAAGCTCTTGAGCCCCTCCTTTAGCTAGACGAAATCCCGTCATCACTTCATCAAAAATAAGTAAGGTATTATTTTGATCACAGAGGGATCTTAATCCTTCTAAAAAACCAGTATTAGGAGGAATACAACCCATATTCCCCGCTACGGGTTCTATAATAATGGCTGCAATTTCATGAGGATATTCACTAAAGAGTTGGGCTACAGCTTCGAGGTTGTTATAGGGTGCAAGAAGCGTATCTTTTGCTGTTCCTTTAGTTACGCCAGGACTACTGGGGCTTCCAAAAGTAACCGCTCCACTCCCTGCTTGAATTAAAAAAGCATCTGAATGCCCGTGATAACACCCTGCAAATTTGATTATTTTCTCACGCTGTGTTGCGCCTCTTGCTAATCGAACAGCACTCATACAGGCTTCTGT
>JAURBD010000141.1 GCA_030829155.1 Flavobacteriaceae bacterium | reverse complement strand
CAATAAGGGTATTTTGTTCAGGAGTTAAGTTCAAATCTTCTTTTTGATTGTAAACGGTCTTGATTCGTAAAAATAAAACCTCATTTAGTCGGATATCATTCTGAAAATTAGTTAATAATGGTGCTGCTTTTTGTACTACTTCTTGAAGTTCGGTATTAGTTTCTGCACTGTTTAAGTTGAAAAGTATGCTGGTAATTATCCCCAATTGCTCACCACTTTGATCCAAAGCTTCGAGTGTGTTTTCAAAAGAAGGCAGTTCTGTTTGGGTACAAATCTGATTGATTTCTTTCAGAGTTTCATCTATTTCTATTTCTAGGGCTGGAATAAAATCAGAAGTTTTAATTTGGTCAAAAGGCGCACTTTGATGTAAGCTTTTAAAGGGAGCGTTAAGGATATTTTTCAAAAGAGGAAAGATGTTTTTATTTTATGTTTTTTGTAGAATCCATTACTTTAACTTTCAGTGATTTCTTGTATTCAATGATGGTTTGTTGAATTTCTTTATCTGAGCTTCCTAAAATTTGTGCTGCGAGTATTCCTGCATTTTTTGCCCCATTTAGAGCAACTGTTGCAACAGGAACTCCACCGGGCATTTGTAATATTGATAAAACAGAATCCCAGCCATCAATAGAGTTGCTTGATTTTACAGGAACACCAATTATGGGTAGGGGACTAGTAGCGGCAATCATTCCAGGGAGATGTGCAGCGCCACCTGCACCAGCAATAATTACTTGAATCCCTCTTTCATGAGCCTCTTGACCGTAAGAAATCATTTTCTCAGGTGTGCGGTGAGCTGATACAATATCAACCTCTACTTTGATTTTAAATTCTTTGAGAATGTCAATGGCCTCTTGCATAATGGGAAGATCAGATTTACTTCCCATAATAATTCCAATTTTTGTCATATTATTACGAGATTACTTGTATTGTTTTTTTTACATCTTCAGCTATTTTCCTTGCTGTTTCAAGATCTTTATTGATAATAGTCACATGACCCATTTTTCTGAAAGGGCGGGTTTCTTTTTTACCATAAATGTGTGGAGTAACTCCAGACATTTCTAAAATGGTATTCATATGTTGATAATAAACTGCCCCATTGTGTTTTTCTGCACCAACTAAATTAACCATAACTCCTGACACTTTATTTTCTGCATTTCCAAGGGGTAGATCGAGAATTGCTCTAATATGTTGTTCGAATTGATCGGTGTAAGAAGTTTCGATTGTTACATGACCGCTGTTATGTGGTCTTGGCGCAACTTCGTTTACTAAAATATCGCCTTTTGGAGTCAAGAATAGTTCAACGGCGAGTAGACCAACATGTTCAAAAGATTCCGAAACTTGAAGCGCGATATTTTTTGCTTTTTCAGTAATTGTTTTATCTAAGCGTGAAGGGCATAATACATATTCTACTTGATTTGCTTCTGGATGAAACTCCATTTCTACAGTTGGGTAAGCGATTACCTCACCCGAAGGATTCCTGCAAATAATTACAGCAAGTTCGTGAGTGAAAGGAACTAATTCTTCTGCTAAACAAGCAACTTTGGGAAGTTGAGCAAGTTTTTCATGATTTTTAACTACGCTCACTCCATTTCCATCATATCCGAGTAAAGCGGATTTCCATACAAAAGGAAAGCTTAGAGCTTTTTTTTCAATAGCATTTTTTAATTGATCAATGTTTTCAAAATTTTGATGTTTTGCTGTAGGAATCTTATGGCCAACATAAAAATCTTTTTGGGTGCTTTTGTTTTGAATAGTTTCTAATGTTGATGCAGATGGATAGACGTTTATTCCTTCTTTTTCAAGTTGTTTTAATGCATCGAGGTTCACATGTTCAATCTCAAAAGTTAAAACATCTACTTTTTTTCCAAAATCATAAACCGTTTGGAAGTCTTTAAAATCTCCAACTTCAAAATAGTCACAAGCCAATTTACAGGGAGCGTCATCACTAGGATCTAGAACATGGGTTTTGATATCCCATTTACGAGTTGTGTAGAGTAACATTTTTCCCAGTTGACCTCCGCCTAAAATGCCTAAGGTTTTGTGAGTTGAAAAAAAAGACATATATTTTTTTTACAAAAATACGCATATATCTTTGATATCTTAAATGGAAACACAAAAAGCACTTTAATTTGGGTATCTTTGCTTTCTCATAAATACTATTTACTATGATAAACATTGTTCTTTTTGGCAAACCCGGAGCTGGTAAAGGTACCCAAGCAGAGTTTTTAAAGAATCAATATAAATTGGTTCATATTTCCACTGGAGATATTTTCCGATTTAATATTAAAAATGCTACTGATTTAGGAAAACTTGCACAATCCTACATGGATCAAGGGGATTTGGTTCCAGATTCCGTTACAATAAAGATGTTGGAGGCTGAAGTTGAAAAAAATTCAACAGCCAAAGGGTTTATTTTTGATGGTTTCCCTAGAACAACGACTCAGGCAGATGCCTTGGATTCTTTTCTAAATAAAAAAGGAATGCAAATTACCGCTACAATTGCTTTAGAGGCATCAGATGATCAGTTGGTAGAACGTTTGCTTAAAAGAGGAGAAACCAGTGGCCGTACTGATGATCAAGACGAAGCTAAAATTAGAAATCGTTTTGAAGAATACAATCAAAAAACGGCACCTTTACAAGAATTTTATTCAAATCAAGAAAAATTATATAGTGTAAATGGCATAGGTTCAATCGAAGAAATTACAACTCGATTAAAAAATATTATTGATCGTTTTTAAAAATAAATTATGACAGAGGGTAATTTTGTTGATTATGTAAAGCTGTCATTGACTTCTGGAAATGGAGGTAAAGGGTCTGTCCATTTGCATAGGGAAAAATATATTACTAAAGGGGGTCCTGATGGAGGTGATGGAGGAAGAGGTGGTCATGTTATTTTAAGAGCTAATCCAAACCTATGGACTTTGTTCACGTTTAAATTCAAGAAGCACTTTTCAGCAGAACACGGTGGTCATGGAAGTAAAAATAGAAGCTCTGGAGCACAAGGTGAAGACATTTACATTGATGTTCCTCTGGGGACAGTAATTAAAGACACACAAACTGGAGAAGT
>JAURBD010000082.1 GCA_030829155.1 Flavobacteriaceae bacterium | reverse complement strand
CCTTGCAACATCATGAGGATCGCAAAAGCACGAAGGGCATCTAAAAAATAAATTCTTGATTTTGACGGCATAAGGAAAAATACAAAATCCTAAATTACAAGAGTTCTTTTTTTAGTACATTTAAGTTTGAAACTAAAATTTGATCAATGAAAAGAAGAGATTTTATTCACAAAACAGCAGCAACAGCCTCTGTTTTTAGTATCGTTCCTAGCCATGTTTTAGGCTTGGGTGGAACGGCTCCCAATGATAAAATTCAATTAGGTTTTATTGGAGTGGGAAAACAAGGAAGGGGTTTAATGACCAATTTTGTAAATTACGAAAATGCTTCAGTACTGGCGGTGAGTGATGTGGATGTCAATAAAATGGATTTCTTTAACGAGACCTATCAAAAGGCAATGTCTAAAAAGAATAAATCTTCGCAAAATCTAGATCAAATTACTGCCTATCGAGAATTACTTGAAAGAAAAGATATCGATGCGGTAGTTATCGCTTCTCCTGACCATTGGCACGCTCAGATGGCTGTTGATGCAGCAAAAGCAGGAAAAGATATTTATTGTGAAAAACCGCTTTCTAGTTCAGTGGCAGAAGGGAGAGCCATGGTTGATTCGGCTCGAAAATATGAGCGTGTGTTTCAAACGGGAAGCATGCAGCGTTCATGGGATCGTTTTCGTCATGGTGTGAATTTAATTCGTAATGGATATATCGGGGAGATTAAGGAGATTAAAGTAGCCATTGGGGCACCTTACAAAGCATGTGACCTTCCCAGTCAACCCATTCCAGAGAATATAGATTGGAATGCTTGGATCGGACCCGCTCCCTATCGAGGGTATCATGTTGATTTGGCTTGTCCCCTAGAGGATAAGCGTTGGGGAATGTGGCGTGATTACACTCCTTTTGGAGGAGGAATGATTACGGATTGGGGTGCGCACATGTTTGATATCGTGCAGTGGGCACTGGATATGGACGATTCAGGACCTTTGCATTTTAATCCTCCAGCTGAGGTCGCTAGTGAGGGATTGACTTACACCTATGAAAATGGAATTACAGTAACCCACACGAAATGGGGTAGTGGAAACAATGAAATTCAGTTCATTGGAACTGAGGGACGTTTGGAAATTAGCAGAGGATATTTGAAAACCTTTCCAAATGCTGCTCTAGCCAAAACTCCTCTAAAAGAAACGGATATAAACCGTGTTTACAACAGTCCAAACCATCATGAAGATTGGCTGGATGCAATCAAAAACCGTACGCGACCCATTTGCGATGTAGAAGTCGGTCACCGAACTGCAACCGTCTGTAATCTGGCAAATATTGCCTATGCTCTCCAAAGACCATTGGAATGGAATCCGCAATCGGAACAATTTATCAATGATCCTGGAGCGAATTTATTATTGGACCGAGCCTATCGTACACCTTGGGATTATCGTGATTTTTGATTGATTTGGATGCAACGGCCTAATGTATGAGTAGTTGCGTGGGTTAGCACTTAACTTTGCAAGTACGCACTAAACTGAAAATCCGCGATGGTTTTCAGAAGTAGGCGAGAACAAGCAATTACTTATAGCCATTGTTGTGTTGCGTTTTTAATACCATCGTATTTGATATGGATATCGTTCATAAATCACATTGTCTTCATTAATTGTATTTCCTTTTCTGCCGTTGATTTCTCCTAATTTTTGTAATTCTTTTGCTTTTTCTGTTTTTCCAATTTTTCTTAAACAATCTGCCTTGAAAATTTGAACTTCGGAAAAGTCAGGATAGATTTTTAAAGCTTTATCGAAAATTTTGATTGCGCCCAAATAGTCTTTCTGTTCATATTTGCTAATTCCGAAATAAAACAAGTCCAAGTGATGTAGCCCATCTTCTCCTTTGTCTTTTAATTGATATTCATAATCTTTTTGAAAAATCTGTTCCGCCTTTTCAAATTCATTCAGTTGCAAGTAGGAAAGTCCAATGTAAAAGTCATATGTGTGGTCCATTACATAATTATTTCCAAACCTTTTTTTGCAGTCTTGGAAATCCGTAATAGCTTCTCGATAAGATTTGGCAAAAATACATTTGATAAATGCTCGATAATCTTGCCATCGTTGTCGGTCATATTTAACAGCATTATCAATAAATTCCATTCCAACTTCGTACTTTCCTTGCTTAAACATTGGCATTGCTTTTTGTTGCCATAAATATGCGATAGTACTATCTTTTGCAAGTCCTTTATCGATTTCCTCTTGCCATTGTCTTGAGTAAAGTTCGTGTTTCCACGCTCCGTTTTTTAGATGTTCATTTATAATTTTTTCTTGCTTTTCTTTATCAACATTTAATTTGGTGAGATTGTTTTCAGCTAAACCTTTTGCAGATTTATCTTTTTGACCACAAGAAAAAATCGTTGCGATTAACAAAATTGTCAATATTTTAATACTATTTCTCATTTTTGGTCAAATGTTGCACAACGATTAGTATATGAAAAGTAGACGATTTTAAAGCACCAAACATTCGGTTAAGCACAAAGTTTGACACGAACCAAAAGTTTTGATTTTATTACTGTTTCGCCTATTTTTATATAAATTATTGTGCGTTCGTATTTTTATTTCCAAGGTCCGTTCGTTGTTATATTTTTTATTTCGCTATTTGGGCTAATTCTGTATAATCCACCTGCACAGCCTAACCAAATATTTCCTTTTTTGTCTTTTAAAAAACTCATTGCCGAAGTTGGGACATTATAATTTACGAACTTATTGTTTGTATAGTTGTAAACTCCATTACTTGTCGTACTAATCCATAAATCATTTGAAATGTCTTTATAAATTGTGAAAACATCACTTTCATTAAGCCCTTCAATTTTTGGAAAGTGAACGAATTTGTCTCCATCATACTTGTTTAAACCACCTTTTCCAAATCGTTTGTTTGTGTCGGCATTGTCTTTTTCTGCTACTCTTGTTCCAATCCAAATGTTTCCTTCTTTGTCTTCTGTAATTGATTGAACATTATTTGAGTTCAAACCTTCTTTTGTGGTAAAATGAACAAACGAATTTCTGGCAAATTTACTAGCTCCGTAACCGTCTCTTCCGAACCAAATGTTCCCTTTTGAATCTTCTGCAATTGAGGTTATCCAATCTTTGGTGTACTGATTGATTTTGGTTTCTACTTTAGGATAAGGAATTGGGTATTCTTCAAATCGAGTTCCGTCAAACTTGCAAATTCCGCTCCAAGTTCCAATCCAAAAATTTCCTTTGCTGTCAATAAATAGATTGCTTACCATATCGCTACAAAGTCCATCTTTTTCTGAATAATTTGTAAATGTTTTTCCGTCAAATTTCGATACTCCTGCACCTGTTCCAAACCATAAGTTTCCCAAATTATCTTCAATAACGTTTGTTATTCGATTACTTGGTAATCCGTCTTTTGTTGTCAAATATTTCAGGTTGTGCCCATCAAATTTTGCAACTCCTTTTTCTAAAGTTCCAAACCAAATGTTACCCTTTGAGTCTTGAAATGTTTCTACCACATATTCTCCAATTTGTGAAGCCTTTTTTTGTTCAGTTGGATTATCAATTTCGGCAGTCTCCGTTTTCTTTCCCTGCGAGTTGCAAGAAACTGATAAAATTGTCAATACTGTAAGAAGTATAGTTTTCATTTTCAAGTTTGGTTTTAAATGAATGCCAACGGCTAGGCTATGGCAAGTAGGGCGGTAAGGAAACCTTTTCGTTTCCGTCTGGTCTACGAGCCAGAGCTTTTTGTTTTGTAATTACATTTATTTTTTTAATTGCCAAATCCAAAAGATTTGGCGGACTCAGCGAACACGCCCATGCCATTAAAGTTAGTGCTTTATGCCCTATTTGCTATAGCCATTGTTAGCATTAGTGGTTTCTGTCCGAGTACTTTTTCGTTATGGTTTGGTTTATTTTTTAATTTCACTTAAAAGTTCCTTCATTTTGATTTCTTGTTCTTTTGAAACACTAACCTGTTGCTCCTCCGTCCAATTTTCAGGATTAGTTTTTACATAATCCATACCCGTTTTAAGTGTTTCCAGAGCCTCTTTAAACTTTTTACTTTTACATAATATGTCTGTTTTGAGACCATAAAACCATGATTTTTTTTCTATATCTAACGCTTTGTTTATTAGTTTTAAACCAGTTTCCAAATCTTTATTCTGGAAATAATAATATTCAGCACCCATAGCTAGTAATTGTGGGTCTTTGACTTTGCCAGACAAAAGTTGCTCGTTGACTAGTTTCTTAGGGTTTTATCGGTTTGTGTATTAATTTCAAAAGCTATTCGAGTTTTCTCCCAAGAAATATTTAGTTCGGCATTTGCCTCTGTGATATCGATGTCTATTGTCAATGATTCATAATACCTATCTGTTGTTTTTGCTTTTGTTTTAAACCGAATTACATCTTTACTTTCATTATAACCTCCAGTTCCGTAAAGAGATGTGTCACTATTGAGGATTACTGTCCATTCCTGCATACCTGGAATAGTGAACATTGAGTATTGTCCGGCGGGTATTTTTTTGCCATCTATTAACACTTCATTTTTAAATTCAATTTTTGTGCAATTGCCAGCTCCTGTTCGCCACAATATTTCGTACGGCACGAGTTTGCCAAAAATGTCGCGACCCCTTGCGGTTGGTCGCTCACATTCAACAGAAATTGTTGTAAGTCCAATTTTTTGCTCAACTGTCCCTTTAGGACTTAGAGAAGGGAATTCGATTTGTGCAGCTGAACAAAGGGTAAATAGTGAAAATAATACTACTAAAAAGGACTTCATATTTTCTGAATTTTGTTGAATGGTAAAATATTTTTACCATTAATGCTAACTACTGTATATCAGTACTGGTACCGATATTTCCATTATATTTAAGTGTTAAGTTATCGTCATTAAACTGTTGTTTGTCAGAGTTTTGAGATCTAATAATCGTATCAATTGGGCTCTCTATCATGCGCAAATCCCGATCACTAACATGCGTATATATCTGCGTAGTTTTTATAGAGTTATGACCTACATAACTCCTTGATAAGGCGGATATCGGTACCATTGTTTAATAAATGTGTAGCAAAACTATGGCGTAACGTATGTGCGGAAATGGGTTGCTCTATTTTTGCAGACTTAGCATTACGTTGTATGAATTTATTAATACTTCTTGCCGAATATTTTCCACCGTTTTGCCCTTCAAACAAATAGTTTTTTGGGGTATAACTTTTTAAGTACGCGTCTAAAACTTTAGCTGTTGATGTAGCCAATACTGTAATTCGATCCTTAAATCCTTTAGCCTGTTTTATGAGGATCGTATGGTTCTCAAAATTCAGATGTTCTTTTTTTAAAGCGATCACCTCACTGACACGTATTCCAGAGGAATATAATAAAGCAATAATAGATTTATGTTTTAAATTATAAGTGTGTTTCAATAAATTAAAAACCTGAAATTCGGATATGATTTTGGCAATGTTTTCAACTTCCGAGGGCGCTCAATGATAAACTTAAATTTGGAATGTTTCAATACCTTTTCGTAATATAATTTAATAGCATTAATGGCTTGGTTTTGTGAAGAAGCCGAAATCTTATTCTTTTGAACCAGATGAAAAAGGTAATCCTTTATATGATCTTTAGTAAGTGTATCCAAATCCTTTGATGCATAAAATGCACTGAATTTTTTCAACTCAGATACATAAGATTTGATGGTGTTTTCACTATACCGTTTTAGTTTTAAATATTCAAGATAGGCATTGGGAATAATGGTCTTGGAATACGCCTTTCTTTTGACATTTTCTTTGATAGAAATAGAGTCATTTGTGCTTTTCAACGCTGAATAATCGATGTAGGCTACAGGTTTAAATACATTGAAAATGCGATTTAATTGAAAGTCTTTTTTTTCATATACCATGAACACAAGGATTGACTCCAACGACTTTTTTCTATTGATTTGACACATCCAATAAGCTCCTTGTCATAGGGAAATTGAATCATGACAATGGATTCATTTCTCAAAATTTTTGGTATTAATTGTACAGTCTTCATTGCATTGTAATGAATTAAAAATCCCTTATTTCACCAAAAATCCCACAGCTCCGCTAACAAAGTCCCATTAATGAATTTTGAGATTCTGTACTAGCTAGTCGTTAAATAGTCGCAATGCTTCTTGATTTTTTTGAAGATTTTGACTTGGGAACTAAAAATCAGTTCTTTAAATGTATAAAAAAATACACACCTATCAAAAGGAACATGTTTTATGTTCAAGATAAACAGTAGGATGTTTGATAAGAATCACGGCAAAAGTGAAGTGTTAAAAAGCAGAACCCGAGGAAGAGACTTTTTTGCAGGAGGATGAAAGAGAATATAAATCGAATTGGATTTCCACTTGCACAAAACTAAAAATTCGACCGTGTCAATCCTTTTGTATGCAACAAGATTTCATTTTTTTAAAACGTGTAAGCTATAAAATAGGGCTTCTTATTGGAACGCTACCCACGCAGGGGTTTCATCTTATTTTTAATTACCTCCAATCCAAGGTTACCAATACTGCCCAAATGAGTGTGCTTTAATGTTCTATTGGGCACATAGCTACCGTTTTCAATGGTTTCACCCAGTTCACGGTAGGCATCACGAAAGGGTTTGCCAGCAAGAACTTCTGCGTTTAGGGTATCTACACTGAAGAGGTAATCGTATTTTTTCTGGTCTGTACTGTTCTGACTTACCTGCATTTTAGGGAGGCTAAACAATAGGATGTCCAAGCAGGCTTTCAATTCCTGAACGGCATCAATGATGGGACCTTTGGCCAATTGTAACTCCCTGTGGTATCCGCTGGGTAAGTTAGAAGTCAACAAAGCCAATTGATTGGGAAGGGCTTGTAGAACATTGCATTTTCCCCGCACCAATTCAAATAAATCGGGATTCTTTTTATGAGGCATAATACTTGAGCCAGTCGTTAATTCGGCAGGGAAAGAGATAAAATCAAAATCTTGCCCCATATAGAGACAAACATCCATACTCATTTTTGCCAAACT
>JAURBD010000086.1 GCA_030829155.1 Flavobacteriaceae bacterium | reverse complement strand
AATGGGGGCATGATTTTAGGCCTGAATACAGAAATTTAAGGATCATGCTTCAAAAGATCGAAAAAAATCTTCCAATAATTGCACTTACTGCTACGGCGACACCAAAAGTTCAAGAAGATATTCTTAAAAACCTTAAAATACCAGATGCAACGCTCTTCAAAGCTTCATTTAATCGCCCCAACTTATATTATGAAGTACAACCCAAGACCGATAACGTAGAATCAAATATTATTCGTTTTATAAAACAGAATGAAGGTAAATCTGGAATTATTTATTGCTTATCGCGAAAAAAAGTAGAGAAATTAGCTCAAACCCTTCAAGTCAATAATATTAAAGCAATACCCTATCACGCAGGACTTGATAACAAGACAAGAGCCCGTAATCAAGACCTGTTTTTGACAGAAGACTGTGATGTTGTGGTAGCTACAATAGCATTTGGGATGGGGATAGATAAACCCGATGTACGTTTTGTAATTCATCATGACATTCCTAAAAGTATAGAAAGTTATTATCAGGAAACCGGAAGAGCTGGACGTGATGGTGGAGAGGGACATTGTTTAGCTTTTTATTCCTTCAAGGATATCGAAAAGCTTGAAAAATTCATGTCAGGGAAGCCTGTTGCTGAACAGGAAATAGGCTTTGCATTACTCAATGAAATGGTAGCTTTTGCAGAAACTTCTATTTCTAGAAGAAAATTTATTCTACATTATTTTGGAGAGGAATTTGATAATGAAACTGGACTTGGAGGCGATATGGATGATAATATGCGCTTTCCCAAAAAACAAATAGAAGCAAAGTGTGAATTGAAACTTTTGATTGAAACAGTAAAAAAAACCCGTGAACATTTTAAATCAAAAGAACTGGTTAGGACATTGATTGGAGAATCAAACGCAATAATCAATAGTCATAAAACAAGTGAATTAGAAGTTTTCGGCAGAGGAAAAGATAAAAGAGCATCCTTTTGGATGGCTTTAACAAGACAGGCAATTGTTGCAAAATTTCTTTCAAAAGATATTGAAACTTATGGAGTTGTTAAGATAACAGAAAAAGGAAAAGAATTTGGGGAAAATCCTTGCTCATTCTTGATGACCGAAGACCATAATTTTGCTGCTCACAGAAATGCACCAACAATAAAAAGAAACGATGCTGTTGCAGATGAAAATCTTTTAAAATTATTAAAAGGACTCAGAAAAAGTGTTGCAGATAAAACAGGAGTACCTCCTTACACAGTTTTTCAAGAGAATTCTTTAAAAGATATGTCATTTAAATATCCGGTTACTCAAGAAGAACTCAAAAGCATAAATGGGGTAGGTGAGGGGAAAGCTTTGAAACATGGAGAAAAATTCCTTGAACTTATCCAAAATTATGTTGAAGAAAACGAAATTGTAAGACCAAACGATTTAGTTGTTAAAAGCACTGGTGCTAATTCAGCATTAAAATTATATATGATTCAAAGTGTTGATCGAAAACTTCCTTTAGACGATATTGCTGCAGCTAAAGGAATGAATATGATTAAGTTTGTCGAAGAGATGGAAACTATAGTTTTTTCTGGCACAAAAATAGATATTAGTTATTGGATTGATGAAATTTTTGACGAGGATCAGCAAGAGGAATTGCATGAATATTTTATGGAGGCAGAGTCCGATAAAATAACTCTCGCATTAGAAGAATTTGAGGGAGACTATGAAGAGGAAGAAATTAGACTCTATAGAATCAAATTTATGAGTGAGGTAGCTAATTAATTAATTAATTTCTTTTTTAACGATTTCTCTTTTTCTCTTCGTTATCTTTGCAGATTCAAAATCAATAACACAAATAAATGAAAGACGGACTTTACGCTAAGTTTTCAACTCCTAAAGGAGCAATTTTACTAAAATTAACCTTTAAAGAAACTCCGGGTACAGTCGGAAATTTTGTAGGACTTGCCGAAGGAAAAATTAAAAATGATTTACAAGCAGAGGGAATTCCATATTACAATGGATTAAAATTCCATAGAGTTATTGAGGAATTTATGATTCAAGGAGGTTGTCCTCAAGGAACGGGAACAGGTGGCCCTGGATATCAGTTTAATGATGAATTTCATCCTGACTTGAAGCATGATAAACCCGGTGTTTTATCAATGGCAAATGCTGGTCCTGGATCTAACGGAAGTCAGTTTTTTATAACACATGTTGCAACTCCTTGGTTGGACGGAAAGCATACGGTCTTTGGATCAGTAGTTGAAGGACAGGAAATTGTTGATTCAATTGTTCAAAACGACACTATTGACACTTTGGAAATAATTCGTGTTGGTAAAGAAGCTGAAAATTTTGATGCCGCTGATTCTTTTGCCAACTTTGAGGCAAATCGACTAAAAGCACTCAAACAACAAAAGAAAACACAAGAGGCTGCCCTAGAAAGTATAACCCAAGGTTTTGAGAAAACAGCTTCTGGCTTGTATTATAAAATTCAAATCCCTGGTTTGGGAGATTCTCCTTCAAAAGGACAAAGTGTATCTGTACACTACAAAGGAAGCTTATTGGATGGAACTGTTTTTGATTCATCGCACAAGAGAAATGAACCTATTGAGTTTACCATAGGTTTAGGTCAAGTAATCAAAGGCTGGGATGAAGGAATTGCAATGCTGTCAAAAGGAGCTCAAGCAACACTAATTATTCCTGCACACTTAGGCTATGGTTCTAATGGTGCAGGAGGAGTTATTCCTCCAAATGCCACTCTTAAGTTTGAAGTCGAGCTAGTTGATTTTAAGTAAGAAATAATTTTTGGATTATTTCCATTTGATATTACAACCCATACTTGGAAATTGTTTTTCCGATAAAGGTTTTTTGTTGAGTAAATTTAAAGCTGCATTTTCTAAATCTTCTCCGCTAATTGGAATATTAGATTTTGGTCTTGATGAATCGTATCGTCCTCTATAAACTAGTTCAATTTTCTCATCAAATAAATAAAAGTCAGGAGTACAAGCAGCGTCATAGGCCTTTGCAACTTTTTGAGAAGGATCATATAAATAAGGAAATGAAAAATTGTACTTTTTTGAAAGCTCATGCATTTTATCTGGAGCATCAAGAGGATAATTTTTTATATCATTACTTGAAATTGCGACTGTTGAGATGCCTTTTGATTTTATTCGATCCGAAAATTTAGTGAAATGTTCCAGTAAATGAATAACAAAGGGACAATGATTACAAATAAAAACAATTAGAGTTCCCTTTTCACCTTTAAGATCATTTAAACCAAATTTCTTTTTTTGGGTAACGTCCATTAGGTTAAAAGAAGGCGCTTTTTTACGAAGTGGGAACATATTGGATGGTGTAAGTGACATTTTGTAAAGTTGAATTATTATATGTAATTTCAAAAAAAAAAAATTCTATGCAAACTTTACAACAACTACTCGATAAATATGCAGAAAGCCATCAGAATAAAATTAATAAAATTATCCATTATTTCTGTGTCCCTGCCATCTTTTTCTCCATAGTTGGTCTTTTGATGTCAATACCTACTGATATCATTACAGTGATTACTGGAATAAAAAATCCTTTAATTGCTAATTGGGGTGTAGTTTCTCTTATTCCTGTTATGATTTTTTATATCCGTTTATCATTAAAAATGACCATTTTAATTTTAAGTTTTACAATTTTATGTATACTTGGGAATTTTCAACTCGGAATTTATGTAAACCTCTTACAAGTTTCAATAGGGATTTTCATTATCGCTTGGATTGTTCAATTTTATGGACATAAGATTGAAGGCAAAAAACCCTCTTTTCTGGATGACATAAAGTTTCTTATGGTAGGACCTGCATGGATTTTAGATCATATTTTTAAAAGAAAAAATTAAAACATTGAATCAATCGTAAAAAAATCCCAGGAAATAATTTTCTTGGGATTTTTTAATTCAAACAAACTCTATTTACTGCATAAAATCAGAGTAAAATAACGCATTCGAAAACAATCTGTTTGTCCCATACCAGAAAGCTCTGAAATTGGTATTATCTGTTAAAAGTATAATGTTTCCTTTTTCTTTTTTTATAAACTTAAAAGGAACACTTCCCTTTAATAAATTGAGTTGTTCTTTAGAAATATATCCACTTAACAAAGGGTTTTCAGTATATTGGATTGGGTTGTTGTAACTCTGTCTGTCTGACTCAATAAAGATTCTTGAATTTCTAAACATAGGGAGCATTTTTTGTTCTATCCCAAAGTTAATTGGATGACTGCGGTCAATACGCGTATTGAATATTGCTCCTCCGATATTTTGAGCTCCTTTATAATCTCCTTTTTGATCAAATCCTATACCTTTAGCTTCACGATCAAAGGATTTGAAATCGATTGTTGCGAGCTTGTTTTTATCAACCCATTTAATTGCGTTTCTGTAAGCAACCAGTGATCCACCAGCATTGATCCATTTTTCAAGTTTGTCTTTGTTTATACTCAAAAGGTTACCAGAATAACTGGGTAAAACAATATGAGTATATTTTTGAAGAGCAACATAATTTAATTGATTTACATCTATTTTAGTAATTGGGATTTTATATCGAGTATCCATAAGATGCCAGATTTCTCCAGCATCATAGCTTCGAACACCATCACCGACTAATAAAGCAACCCGAGGTTTATTTAATGTTTTAAAATTTCGAGATCCCAAATCAATCCCTTCAGTTAGCCCTGTTCTTACACTTTTGATATCCAACATAAGACCTGATGATGCTTTTTTGATTTCATCACACAAAATTTTAGGGCCAAATCGCTGGTTTCCAACAGGAATCATTATGCTTCCATAATCATAAAAATTTCCATCAATTGAAAATGGTTTAAGCCCAACTTTAACTCGAACACCTGCATTTAAAAGTTTATAAATAAATTTTGGAGTGTAATATCCGTTCGATTCTAAAAGATATGCATACGAAGATTGTTCAATTTTTTTATTTTTTTCAAATTTCAAATCGTCAATTTCTTTTCCAGCTAGTGATGTAGAATTTTCAAACGAATAGTTTAAATTAAATGCTAAGGGAAAGGTCCAGGCAGAAACATCATAAAATAAACTATCTTGGAATTTAGTTTGTGTACCAAAGATTGCATGAATAAGTTTATTCTTTTTTTGTATCAAAGGCACTACATAACTCGATTTTTTGGCAAATTTTTTTCCTTTAATGATTGTATTTTTATTTAGAGCATAAACACTTATTTGATGACGTTTTAAGATTTCTGCTAAATGATATGAGGTGGCCGGATCTTTACTGTTTCCAAAAATAATTGCTTTTTGTTTATTTTGTTTTGCAGCTTTCAGGGAGTTACGATAAAAGTCTCTTTGGTATTCAAGTAATTTTAAACGGATTTCTTTTGCAGCCTTTAGGGTGGATAAAGCAGTTACAAATTGATTTCTGATACTGAAAGGAAAAGTAAGAATTCCATTATCACTCTCTTGAAGATGCCCTCTTGAACTTGCTTGTTCAAAAAGTATTCCAATACTTCCATTTACATCCGGATACGTAGATCCCTTCCCATAATAAAAATCATCATAACTTTCCTCAGTATAATAAAGAGAACCAATATTATCCAATGCTTCAGCATGAAAGTTTCCAATTTCACGAGTTAGTCTTTGATTCATTTTCGGAGTTAAGGGATTTACTCGTGATTGAATACCTGGCTGGAAAAAAAATGTTGCATTGGTTCCCATTTCATGGTGGTCTGTCAAAATGTTGGGAAGCCAATCCGTAAAACTTTTAATTCGAACTTTTGATTCGGGAAGTTGAACTGGCAGCCAATCTCTATTCATGTCAAACCAATAATGATTTGTTCTGCCCTTAGGCCATACTTCAGAAAATTCCCTGTCGTTTGCATCAGAATTTAATACATTGCTTTTGTGTGTATTGACCCATTGAGAAAAGCGTTGTAATCCATCTGGGTTATAACTGGGATCAAACAATACAACAACTTCTTTAAGCATTTCAGCTACGGTTATGTCTTTCGAAGCTGCTAGATGATAGGCGACTAGCAATCCAGCATTAGACCCACTAGGTTCATTACCATGTATTGAGAATCCTTGATAAACTATGGTTGGCATATTAGCAATATCTAAGCTTTCACCATCGGGTTCAGAGAGCATTAGGTGTTGTTTTTGAATCTGATCTAGATTTGCATGATTTTCCTCACTTGTTATTGTTAAAAGAAGCAAGGGACGACCTTCGTATGTTGAACCTCTGTTTTCAATTGAGATTCGATCTGATGAAAGAGCAAGAGCTTTCATGTATTCTATCAACTTGTCATGGCTAACGTGCCAATCTCCCACATTATATCCGAGTATAGAATAAGGGGTTGGAATATTTGGATCATAGTCGTGCCCTTTTGGAAGATAATAGGATGGGTCAGTTTGAGAAAAAACAATTGCATTTATAAAAAATACAGCAAGTAGAAGTTTTTTTTTCACAGTAAAAAAGTTTTATTAATCTGAATAGTGTTTTTGTGATAGAATAGGCCTTGATCGGTTTTTGATTTTGTTAATCAATCAAAACAGAATGAATTTGCAATTCAATAAAACATCACAATATAAATAAAAATTAAAAACACTTATTTATATTTTATTAGATATCTTCAAAATTTATATCCGTAAAACTTGAAGAATCATTTTTTGAAATTTCAGGAGTATGCTCCTGTTTGAAGTCTTTTTTATGACGATCGCTTATAACTTCTTGACCCTTGTGTTTTATGACATAATCAAACATTTCACAAAGAATTTCTTTAAACTCCAAAAAATCTT
>JAURBD010000151.1 GCA_030829155.1 Flavobacteriaceae bacterium | reverse complement strand
CTGCTTTAGAGAAAATCAATGAGGCATGGAAAAACGCGTCTGAAGAGCTTTACAAGGCTCAAGCTGATGGGGCTTCTCAACAAACCGGTGCTGACACTCAAGCAGAGCCAGCTGCTGAATCTTCTGGATCTGATGACGTTCAAGATGTTGACTTCGAAGAAGTTAAAGAGTAAACTTCCTTTTCATTTATATCAAAAAAAAGCACCTTAGGGTGCTTTTTTTATTATGCTTGTTTTGAAACAGTCCACTAATCTCTTCTGCTATCATGAAAAACCTGCAGCTCATTACCGGTTTTCACAAATAAGAAGCTGTTATCAAAGAAGATTTTACTTATGACAACGGTTTCAAATATTCAAAAACATTCAGATATTTTCTTTTTTTAACGGTAGTGTATGCAATTTTTGAAATACTTTTTTCTATATTTTTAAAAATAATCCATTTTAATTAGAGAAATAAAAGCGAAGTAATTGAGGTCGTTTACTGAAATGATTTTATTGATTCGGTTGGATGTTTAAAAAAATTTTAGCTTCGACTTGTTTTTTGAATAGAATTCATTAAGAGTAGAATATTCAATTACTTCCATGTCTTTTATAAAGCTTGTCCGAAGCTTGCAGTAATTTATTTTTAAGGTCTGGACTTAAGTTTGGATTTACATTTAAATAGTTCGTAACAAGTTCATAAGCTTTTTTTGAAGTGTATTGACCAACTGTTGCATCTAACCATCGTTTTGGAAAAAAAATATCACCCGTACGTTGAATTTCTTCGAGCAGTTCTAAGCTCAATTCCAGGGTTTTAATTCCTTCTTTTTGTTTTGTAGGGTGATGTATAAAGGCTGCTGCAGTCTGAACCCAACTTTCTTTTTTTCGATTTTCAAGCGATTTAAAAGATTTAAAGTACGTTGTTCGAGTTTCTGGATCATTAGAAAGTGCACCTTCCATAAATTTAAAGCGTTCTTGTTTGTCAGAATTAGTAAGTTTAGCTTTTGCTTTTTCCAAAATTTCTTTTGAATTGGGATGTCCAAACAATGCAAGTGTTTGTGCTAAAGATGTGTATTCGTCCTGATTCAAAAAAAGTCCTTCAATTGCCACGTCCTTGTTCCACAGGCTGTATAAATAATTTATTCCATCTGTTGAATTTGCCATAGAGCGATAGCTGTTGAATATTGTTTTCTTGACATTTTTCGACGCTTTAGCTTGCAATCTGGTTAAGAGTGCATGCTCAATTTTGAGTTGTAGCTCTAAATCATTTTTAGGATAGAGGAAGTTCCAGAATAAATTTTGGGTTTGATGGGTGATAAGGCGCAAAATCAATTCGTTTTGTTCAGTTTTAATTCCATTTAAAAGTAGATCAAAAACCGCTTTAACATCAAGCATGCCCAGCAACATGTTTTCATGGGCATTGAGATATACATGGGCTCGAGACACCTCATTGTCTATATTTGACACGTATTTTAATTGGCTTTTGTTTGTGGGAAAAATACCATAACCAAATCCATTGCTGTTGTACAAAATCTGATTTGGTTTATTGAGACCAATTGCATCTGAAAGCTCTATCTCTTCCTTATTGCTCAATACTTTAAAAGTTTTTGTTTTGTTGGGATAAACTAGGCTAATTTCGAAAGATTGGGGCCAAATTTTGTTGGACCCGTCCTCTGCCTTTTGATGCAGTTCAAAACTTTTAATGGTATTATTTTCATCATAAACAATGTGATCTAAAAAAATAGGACGCCCTGAGGAATTAACCCATACCTCGCTCCATTTTTTAATGTTTAGTGCAGTTTTTTGATCCAGGATATTGACTAAGTCATTCCAGTCAGCATTGCTGTTTTCAAAGTTATCGATGTAGGTTTGAACCCCTGCTTTGAAATCATTTTCTCCAATAATTTGTTCCAATTGTCGCATCATAATAGGAGCTTTATTGTAGATTATACTTCCATAAAGTGATCCAGCACGCTCCAAATTATCAAGTTCTTGTCGAATGGGGTTACTTCCCAGAGTTCGATCAACACCATAGGCACTGGGGTAATGAGAAGTTAAAAACTGTAGTTCATGATTGATGTTTTTAAAGAGGGGATTTATAATTTTACCCGCCATAAAATTTGCGAAAACTTCTTTCATCCAAACATCATTGAACCAATTCATTGTAACTAAGTTTCCAAACCACATATGAGCACTCTCATGGGCAATTAATTTTGCTCTCGATAATTCTTGAGCCTGTGTCGCATTTTCATCTAAAAACAAGGTTGATTCTCTGTATTGAATTGCCCCTGTATGTTCCATACCTCCGTATTGAAAACCGGGGATAGCAGCAAAATCAATCTTTTGAAAAGGAAAGGGTTTCCCAGTGTAGTTTTGT
>JAURBD010000045.1 GCA_030829155.1 Flavobacteriaceae bacterium | reverse complement strand
ATTGAAATCTCCATTATTTGAACGTTTCGAAACTACTTATCATATCTATAGAGAAGCAGCAGCAGGTGCAAATGGAGGTAAAACCGGGGGAGGTTGTGGGTGTAATTAAATCAATTTTTATTTATATTATTTTGAGTATTGGTCTTTTGGGTTATGCTCAAAACGATAGTATTTTAACTTACAAAAAGAAAGTTCTTGAAGCAATAGAGGTCGATCTTTTGATGGGATATTATGAACAAGAAGGGATTCATGCATCAGTAACTGGGGGAATAGGTAACGAAGATTTACAAAATACAGCCCCAACTGTTGTAATTCGTATTCCATTGAATGATGATGATGTTCTTACCGTTGATGCAGGTTTATCTGCTTATACTTCTGCAAGTTCAAGTAATGGAAATCCCTTCAATCAAACAGGAGCTTCCGAAAGTGGTTATGATGAGGATAATTCCGGTAGAGGACCAGTTGGGGGCTCTCCTTGGATCGCATCCTCTGGAGCCTCTAGAAAAGATATTCTTACTTCAATTAATTTGTCTTATGTTCATGCATCTGAAGATCGAAACCAGTTTTGGTCCGCAAACATTGGGGGTTCTTTTGAGTATGATTATGAATCCTTTGGTTTTGGAGGTGGATTTACACAACTATGGAATGAAAAAAACACCGAGTTTAGTATAAAAACTCAGGTTTACTTGGATCAGTGGAAACCAATTATTCCAACTGAAATTCACGAATTTGAGATTTATGGAAATGGTTTTTTGGTAGATGATCGAAGCTATTTTTATAATGTGAGTGTAACGGATTCTGAAGGAAATGGAGTTGTGTCGTATCTCCCATCAAATTTCACCTCAATTGATGATGTTAATCGTAACTCATATTCCGTTTCTCTTGAGTTTTCTCAGATACTAAGTAAGCGTTTGCAGTTTTCTTTTTTTGCTGACTATGTAATGCAGAAAGGATGGTTAGCAAACCCATTACAAAGAGTTTATTTTGCTGACCGGCCAAATTTTTATATAGGTAATTTTAGATCAATACCATATTACGAAAGTGCCACGAATAAAGATATTTTCCACTTAGCAGACGATATAGAACGTTTACCGAAAACACGAATTAAATTCCCGTTTGGTGTGCGACTAAATTATTACTTAAATGAATTTATAGTTTTGCGCAGTTATTACAGGAAATATTCTGATGATTGGGGAATCGACTCCAATACTGTTCAATTTGAACTTCCAATCAAATTCAATCTAAAGTGGAAATTAACTCCCTCATTTCGTTATTATGATCAAACAGCAACAGATTATTTTGCACCTTACAACCAGCATCTTTCGACTCAAGAATTCTACACTTCAGATTATGATTTATCAGCATTTTCTAGCCGTCAAATTGGAGGTTCATTGGTTTATACAGATGTTTTTTCTAAATACAAACTAGGCAAACTATCCTTGAAGATGATTAGTTTGCGTTATCAGAATTATGAAAGAAGTGATGGATTATCAGCTTTTAGTGTATCGACTGGCTTTAGTTTTGTTATTGACTAATGCATCTTTTTATTTAAAAAAGTAGTAATTTTATCCCATAGATTATTATGTCATGATCGAAAAACTACAAATCATTCAACAACGTTTTGATGAAGTCTCAGACTTGATTATTCAACCCGATATTATAACGGATCAAAAGCGTTATGTTCAATTGAATAAAGAATATAAGGATTTAAGAATTTTAACTGAGAAAGCAAATCAATACAAAGCTTTGACTTCCAATATTGATGAGGCAGAAGAGATTATAAATGAAAGTGGAGATGTTGAAATGGTAGAAATGGCTAAAATTCAACTAGAAGAAGCTAAAGAAGAACTTCCAGCATTAGAGGAAGAGATTAAGTTTTTACTAATTCCCAAAGATCCTGAAGATTCTAAAAATGTAGTCCTAGAAATTAGAGCGGGTACCGGTGGTGATGAGGCAAGTATTTTTGCCGGAGACCTATATCGTATGTATACCAAATATTGTCAAGACAAAGGCTGGAATGTCAGTCTAGTTGACAGTAGTGATGGAACTGCTGGTGGTTTCAAAGAGATTATCTTTGAAGTTTCTGGAGAAGATGTTTATGGAGTTATGAAGTTCGAGTCAGGAGTTCATCGTGTTCAGAGGGTTCCACAAACCGAAACACAAGGAAGAGTTCATACATCAGCAGCTACTGTTATGGTATTACCAGAAGCTGAGGAATTTGATGTGGAGATAAACATGAATGATGTCCGAATAGATTATTTTTGTTCATCTGGTCCTGGGGGCCAGTCAGTAAATACAACTTATTCCGCGGTACGCCTAACCCATGAGCCAACAGGAATTGTAGCTCAGTGCCAAGATCAAAAATCTCAACATAAAAATAAGGATAAAGCACTTAAAGTACTTCGTTCTCGTTTGTATGAAATGGAATTAGCAAAAAAATTGGAAGCTGATTCTCAAAAAAGAAACTCATTAGTTTCCTCTGGAGATCGTTCTGCAAAAATCAGAACTTATAATTATCCTCAAGGAAGAGTTACAGATCATCGAATTGGTTTGACCCTTTACGATCTTCAGAATATTATTAATGGTGATGTTCAAAAACTGATTGATGAATTACAGTTGTATCAGAACACAGAAAAGCTTAAAGAGGCTGGAGAAGTATTGTAAAGAATGAAAATATCTGCTTTAAAAAATCAAATTTTTCTAAAGAAATCGTTCTTATGCATTGGTTTGGATGTAGACTTAGATAAAGTTCCCTCATCGGTTAAAGCAATGGAAGATCCATTATTTGAATTTTCAAAAGCAATCATCGATTCTACTGCAGCATATGCCGTAGCATACAAACCCAACATTGCTTTTTTTGAAACCTATGGATCTCAAGGAATGGCTTCTTTAAAGCGTGTAATGGATTATCTCAACAAAAACTATCCAGAAATTTTTACCATTGCAGATGCTAAACGCGGTGATATCGGAAATACAGCAACTCGTTATGCAAAGGCTTATTATGAAACCTATAATTTCGATTCGATTACTGTAGCTCCATATATGGGAAAAGATTCGGTAGAGCCTTTTTTGAGTTTTAAAGAAAAATATGCCATCCTTTTGGCACTTACCTCAAACGTGGGTTCATCTGATTTTCAAACTCAGAAAATTGGAACTCAAATGCTGTATGAAAAAGTAATACAAAGCAGTGCCCAGTGGAAAGGGTCAGATCGCTTGATGTACGTAGTTGGAGCAACAAAGGCATCGGCAATAAAAGGCATTCGGAATTTAATCCCAAATGCTTTTTTACTGATTCCTGGAGTTGGTGCTCAGGGCGGTAGCTTAGCTGAAGTAGCTAAAAACGGTTTAAATAAAGATGTAGGGCTCTTGGTTAATTCTTCTAGGGGAATAATTTATGCTTCTACGGATAAAGATTTTGCTATAAAAGCAGGTACAGCCTCTGAAGTCTTACAAAAACAAATGCAGCAGATTTTAGAAAAAAAACAATTGATTTAATGTTGAATTATACCCTTTATCAAACCAATAAAAATGCCCCATGGGTTACTTTTATTCACGGTGCTGGTGGGAGTTCTTCAATTTGGTTTAAACAAATCCGTAGGTTTTCAAAAAATTTCAACTTATTGCTAATTGACCTTCGTGGTCATGGAGCCTCAAAAACAAAGTTGCATTTGTCAAGAGAAGAGCTATACACTTTTAATGCCATTGCGCAGGATGTTGTTGAGGTTTTAGATTTCGAAAAGATTGAGAAATCTCATTTTATTGGAATTTCTTTGGGGACAATACTCATTCGTCAAATTGCTGAAATGCAACCTCAAAAAGTTATAAGTATGACCATGGGAGGCGCCATTCTGAAATTTAATATTCAATCCAGAATTCTAATGTACTTTGGAAATTTGGCTAAGTCTATTGTTCCTTATATGTGGATATATAAAGTATTTGCATTTATAATGATGCCAAACAAGAATCACAAAGAATCAAGAAACGTTTTTATTCGAGAAGCAAAAAAGTTGTATCAAAAAGAATTCATTCGTTGGTTTAAACTTACTGCAGAAGTTATTCCATTACTCAAACTTTTTAGACAAGAGGAAGTTAACATTCCAACCTTGTATGTTATGGGCTCCGAAGATTATATGTTTTTACCTATTGTCAAAAAGGTAGCAGTACAGCACCAGTCTTCAAAGTTAAAAGTTATTCCCAATTGTGGGCATGTAGTAAATGTTGAGCGCGCTAATCAGTTTAACGATTTAACAATCAATTTCCTTAAAACACTTTAGTTTTAAGAAAATACTACCGTTTTGTTTTGATATACCATCACCTTACGCGCGATGTGTAGTTGGAGGGCTTTTGATAAAACAATGCGCTCAAGATCTCTACCTTTTGCAATAAAATCATCAATTGAATTTAAATGAGACACATGTGTGGTGTTTTGTTCAATTATAGGTCCAGCATCCAACTCTTCAGTTACATAGTGACTGGTTGCACCAATAATCTTTACCCCTCTTTCATAGGCTGAGTGGTAAGGTTTTGCTCCAGGGAATGCAGGTAAAAATGAGTGATGAATGTTAATTATTTTGTTGGGATAATGTTTAATCAATTCAGGAGAAATAATTTGCATGTAACGCGCTAGAACAATAAAGTCAATCTTGTGTTTTTGAAGTAAAGCAATTTGTTCTTGTTCTGCTACTTTCTTTGTTTCTTTGGTAACGGGAACATAGTAAAAAGGGATATCAAAACGATCTGCAATAACTTTTAAATCCCTGTGATTACTTAATATAAATGGGATTTTTATTTTTAATTCCCCCGATTGATGACGACCAAGGATATCGTATAAACAATGATCGTATTTAGACACGAAAAGTGCCATGCGAGGTAATACATTGTTGAGGTAAATATCTGTTTTGAGATCGTATTTATTTCCAACAGATTTTTTGAAATTTAATTTAAAGTCTTTGACGCTTTGATTGTCTACCTTCAGTTCGCATTCAACCCGCATGAAGAAAATTGAATTTATGCGATCCACATATTGATCAATATAAACGATATTTCCGTTTGTGTCGTGAATAAAATTAGTTACGGCAGCAATGATTCCTTTTTGATCAGGACAGTTCATAACTAAAGTAATTCGCTTCATGTTTTTTTTGCTAAAATATTAGATAAAAATGATTTGACAAGTTTAAAATATATTTTTTGTTGCTTTTAAAAAAAACCCCCTGATAGACTACCACGAACTATCAAGGGGAAACCAAACAATTAAGCTTTAGTATTTTTAGAAAGAATAAATTGCTGCTAGTACAAATGATGAGATATTGTCATCTAATTTAGCAGTATCACCAAAAATTTCTGAAGAAGCAGTATCGATTCTAAATTCTGGTTTTATAATTAGGTTACCAGAAGAAAAGCTACCTGTGATGGTAAAAGCATTTGTATCTAAATCATCTGTGTCAGTACCGTCCGAAACACTAAAAAGCTCTCCACGTAAACCTACACTAAAGGAATCAGATAAAGCAAGTTGAGGATATAGTGCTACTCCAGAAAAACCTGCATCACCTTCTAAAGAAGTTGTAGTAGCGTTTATTCCTAAGAAGAATTTCTCTGATAAGTTGAGCCCGCCAGTGTAATCAAATTGTGTGTAGTTGTCACCACTCAATAGGTTGATATACTGTCCGTAAAGACCGAGCTGTAAGCCAAAGTATGTTTCATCAGCTTCCGCAGACTCAGTTTCGTCAGTTTTGTTCATGATAGCGGCCATAAGAGAAATATCATCTGATATAGCTATGTCTGCTTTCAAACCTGTGTGAGAAAATGGTCCTGTGGAGAACATATACGAAGTAGAGTAATTGAAGTTTGCTGCCGGAGCAATTACTTCATACCCTAAAAATGTGTTGAAGTTACCTAAGGTTAAAGTAAACTTATCACTCAGGTTGTAATATGCATACATTTGATTAATGATGCTTGATGATCCATTTCCTTGAGATCCAAAAACTGCATCTTCTCCTCTTGGACCGTAAACAAAATCTGCAACGAAACCATGTTTTTCACCTTCATAAGACAAGATGATATTTGCCATTCCTAATGCAAAACCGGGAAGATTTGCAAAAGATGTTCCAGGGGCTTCCCTGTTGCTTCTATAGTAAGTGTCTATACTTCCACTTACACTAAAAGTTGATTTTTCTGATTCCTCTGTTGTTTCCTCTGCTTCCTGTGCATAAGTAGATATGGTTGCAAGTAAGGCTAGTGTTAAAATTGTTGTTTTAAAAATTTTCATAAATATAGTTTAAAAAGTTATTGTTTTTATTAATGTTGGTTTAGTCTAAAATCTGCGTAAGCATCCATTCCGTGTTCTGCTAAATCAAGACCTTTTAATTCTTCTTCTTTTTCAACTCTGATGCTACCACCAGAAAGAAGTTTAACAATATATATTAGGACAAAGCTACAGATTGCACAGAATGCACCTACTATACCGACTCCAGCTAATTGAATTAAGAATTGGTCTAGTCCAGCCATAGCTCCAAAGATTCCAACTGCTAGAGTTCCCCATATTCCACAAATAAGGTGAACTGCAACAGCTCCTACGGGATCATCCAATTTAAGTTTGTCTATTAAAGCGATTCCGAGTACAATGATAATACCTGCTATAATCCCAATTAAGATTGCGTCGGTAGGGCCCATTTGATCAGCACCAGCCGTAATTCCAACTAATCCACCAAGTACACCATTCATGAACATGGTTAAATCAAAGTTTTTATAAAGTATGTTTGAAAATATAGCTGAAGCTACACCTCCTGCCGCTGCTGCTAAACATGTAGTAACAAGGGTTAACGAAGTTAACTCTGGATCTGCAGAAAGTACTGATCCTCCGTTGAATCCAAACCATCCTAACCATAGGATAAGTACACCAGCCGCAGCTAAAGGCAAATTGTGCCCTGGGATTGCACGAGCGGTTCCGTCTGCATCAAATTTTCCAATACGAGCACCTAGTAGATAAATAGCAACTAATGCAGCCCATCCTCCAACAGAGTGAACTAATGTTGAACCTGCAAAATCATAGAATCCCATAGCGTCAAGGAATCCACCTCCCCATTTCCAAGATCCTACTATAGGATATATTAGTCCTACGTACAGAATTGCAAAAATCATAAAACTTTTGAGTTTAATACGCTCCGCAACTGCTCCAGAAACTATTGTTGCTGCTGTTGCTGCAAACATCCCTTGAAATAAGAAATCGGTCCACCAAGTGTAACCACTATCTGCATAGGCTGTAGTCATTCCTCCTTCAGGAGCGGCAATTCCAAACCCTGCGAATTTAAATATACCGAGAGCACCATCTTCAAACCCAGGGTACATAAGATTGAAACCTCCTAATGCATAAAGTAGGAGACCTACTGTAATTACAAAGAAGTTTTTAAATAAAATATTGATTGTGTTTTTTTGCCTGGTTAATCCTATTTCTAAAAAAGAAAAACCAAGGTGCATGAAAAATACTAATGCCGTACAGATCATCATCCAGACATTATTGGCAGTAAAAAGAGCTGTTGTTTCCATAATAAAATTATTGTTATTGTTTGATTATTGTTTAATTAAGTGTACTTCCGCCACTTTCTCCTGTTCTGATTCTAATTGCATCGTCTACCGTTGACACGAAAATTTTCCCATCACCAACTGCACCAGTTCCAGCAGCATCTGTTATTGCTTTAACAGTACGCTCTAAAAACTCGTCGTTGACAACAATTGCTAAATGTCTCCTTTGGATGTCTGAAGTGCTGTAAGAAATCCCACGGTAAACATGACCTTCTTTTTCATTTCCTACTCCAGTTACATCCCAGTAGCTGAAAAAGTTTACCTCTACTTTGTGAAGAGCATCTCTTACATCTCCAAATTTTGATTTGCGAATAATCGCTTCTACTTTTTTCATTTTGATATAGTTTTAAATGATTTTGGACAAAAATAGTTTCATTTTCACATCAGCATCATAATTTTTAGGGTAAAAAGTATAATTTTATATTATTTTCAATTTTTAGTATATAAAATTGAGGGTATATATAAATATTTATAATATTTTTTATAATTGTACCCTTTTTTTAATGGGGTATAGAATATTTAATTAAATTTCAGCTGTATTATTTAAATATGAATGCATATTCAATCCTAGACTGGTAATTTCAATCGCGATAAATACAGTTTGATTACTTTTTAGAGTAACTTAGAAAACCATAGTCCTAAAACGACCATGAGTATGCCAAGAACTATACTTCCCAAGGAATATATCAGGGGTTGAAGAATTGAGCTTTCTCTAAATAAGAGGATATTATCTAGTGCAAAAGATGAAAAGGTTGTCAATCCACCAGTAAAACCAAAAATAAAAAAGAAATGAGCTTCTCCTTTAAGCAAATCAAGTTTATGAAGAATTCCAAAAAATAAACCAATTAAAAAACAACCGATAAGATTTGCAGAGAATGTAGCTAGAGGATATTGAGTATTTAAATTTTTAAAAAGAATATAAAGTGTATAACGAAAACTACTTCCTAAACCTCCGCCTAAAAAAACCCAAATTAATATTTTCATTTCTCGAATTTTGTTAATTACATTTCAAACTAGTCCAGTTTATAAGGCAAGAATAATTCGGTTTTCCATTCCAGTGGATTTTCGGTTGTTTCTATACCAACCTTATTTACCCTCACAGGTAAAAATCGAATTTTTGGATTAAAAAGTTCAATTTCTTGGTATAAGAAATTCCACGAGAGGTCTAAATTTTCATAAACCCCATAGTGAATTCCTTTTAAAGCTTTTCGTTCATTTTTAGAATTACATTTTATTAATGAATCTTGTGAATTATGATATTCACTAATAGGTAACCCTAGCAGCCAAACTTTTACATCCGAATCAGATACAGGATTAACTGTGAAAATATTTCCAGTGATTTCAATATTTTGATTTTGGGCATATTCCAATAACTGTTGAGAACCTAATTTAAGAAGTGAATATTGTTCCTTTTCAGTGGATTCATAGCTCATTGATAAATAGAATTCTTTTGGAAGTAATATCTCTCCTAGGTATTTAAACCTGTGTTCATTAAGTTTTGATTGTAGGATATGGTCAATATTTTTTAGTGCTTTTGAGCTGTAAGTTCCTATTAAGTTCTCTATCCCACCAGAAAACAATGAAAGAATTTTTGTTAAAAAAGTCATCTCACCTTTTATTCTTAAATTAAGTTTATTGGTGTTTTTATCAATATTCCATACAATTTGCATGGATTTTATCTCCTCAATCTTTATTTCTTGAATAATTTTATTATGAAAATTACTTGATGTGGTTGTTATAACTCCTTTTCCATTTTTATTTTCCCATTCCAAAGTAGAGTATTCAGGAGAATTTTCTTTGATGTTTATTTTGAGATTAGGATTTTCTTGAAACCATGGATTCCATTCAATCCAATTGTGATAATTGTTTATGTACTTGTAAATAGTAACCCTAGGGATATTCGTTTTTATTGATTTTTCGATATCGAATACGGGAGAATAACTCTTAATGTATAATACAAATACAAGAAAAGAAATAAAAATCACACCAAATACAAAGCGTATATAATTCATGGTTCGATATTGAATTTAAATAGGAACTCTGTTCAATTTAAGCCTGTGTAAAATACTTAATAAAAAAAAGAATAATAATAGCAGCAATAAAAGTAAGGAGTATTTTAAAAGTTCCCTTGTAATGTATTTGATGCCCCTTAAAATCCTTGCGATATGTAAAAATAATTATTCCACAAAACGCAATTACAAAAAATACTGCAAAGAGGAGTTGACCGTTTGAAAACATAACCTTAATTTTCTACTAAATTAGACAAATTATATGAATCCTTTTGGATTTATAATTATGCTTTGATTGTTTTGAATTCAAGTTTATATCAATTAATTTCAAAGCATATAATCTTTAAAAATACTATATGATAAAAAACGAATTAGATGCAGTACAATTGTTCCATGAAGCATTCAACATTGGGATAAATCACAATCCTACAGTATCGGTCTCCGAAAAAATAAAAGAATTGCGTTTCAACTTGATGAAAGAAGAGAACGAGGAATATTTAGAAGCCGTTAAAAATAATGACATCGTTGAGGTTGCAGATGCACTTGGTGATATGCTTTATATTTTATGTGGAACAATTTTAACACACGGAATGCAGAATAAAATTACTGAAGTTTTTGAAGAGATTCAACGTTCAAACATGAGTAAATTAGGACAAGATGGTAATCCTATTTATCGAGAAGACGGAAAGGTTATGAAAGGGCCTAATTATTTTAAACCAAATATAAAAGCTATTCTCAAGTAGTTTTTACTTCATAGCGCCATTGGAAGGGATCTTCAACTTGGTTGTATTGAATGTTAACGATTTTTTCTTTTAATAGAGAAGCAAAAGAATCATCAATATCCTCAAGTATGTATTTTTTATTTTGGTAGCCGAAACCTTTTATTGGACTTACAACTACAGCAGTACCTGCACCAAAAATTTCTTTTAAAATACCTTCTTTTTCACTTGAAATGAGTTCATGAATAGATAAAGGCCTTACCTCAGTTTTTATGCCTAAATACTCAGCTATTTTTAAAATACTTTTTCGAGTAACTCCATCTAAAATTCGATCACTCGTAGGTGTTGTTATCAAAGTGTCATTAATCCTAAAAAATATATTCATTGTTCCAGCTTCCTCTAGAAACTCATGCTTGTTAGCATCAGTCCATATAATTTGTTGGTACCCTTCTTTGAGAGCCAATGATGTAGGATAAAATTGTGCAGCATAATTTCCAGCTGCTTTTGCATAACCAACACCACCAGAGGCAGCACGACTATACTGTTCTGCAACTTGAACATATACATCTCCACCCGAATAATAGCTAGCAACCGGAGAACATATAATTATAAACTTATAAGCGTTAGAAGCTGATGCTTGGACTCCAGCTTGACTGGCAAAAACAAATGGGCGAATATAAAGTGAATTTCCTATTCCTTTTCGAATCCAGTCTTTATCTAGTTTTAATAATTCTTCTAAACCTTCAAAAAAGTATTCTTTTGGAAACTCGGGTATAGATAAACGCTTAGATGACTTATTGATACGATCATAATTCTGATCTGGACGAAACAACCAAATACAATCTTCATCATCTTTGTAGGCTTTCATTCCTTCAAATACTGCCTGCCCGTAGTGAAGAACACTTGAAGAAGGATCCATTTGAATTGATTGATAGGGAATGATTTTTGGAGTATTCCATTTTCCATCAATAAAATCACAAACAAACATATGATCAGTAAATATTTCACCGAATTTTAAATTTTCAAAATCAACACTTGATATTTTTGATTTCTGTGCTTTTATGATATTCATATTAGTAGACTTCTCTTACAAAATTAGACATTAATTTTTATTTTTATGATTTAATTCAAGAGCTATCTATTACTTTTTTGAAGTTCTCAAAAAAATTCTCATTTAATTTCAATAATTAATATTTCTATAACTTTACATAATTAATAGAGAAAAAGTCATAACCGCAGACGGAAGTCCTACTTTTTATATTGAAGAATGGGATGAGTACTATCATTCGATGCATGGGGCATATAATGAAGCCGTTCATGTTTATATTCAATCAGGTTTATCTTTTTGGAATTCAAATTATAACTTGGATAAAGCCAAATGTAGAATTTTTGAAATGGGATTTGGCACTGGACTTAATACACTTTTGTCCCTAGAATTTGCTAT
>JAURBD010000131.1 GCA_030829155.1 Flavobacteriaceae bacterium | reverse complement strand
TTTTAATTTGTCTTTCACGACATATCCCAATAAGGTCTCAAAATGGTTCTGTTCTAGTTTGTATATCTTTATGATACACGCTGTCATTTTTCTATTCTTTCAATGAACTTTCGCTTAAATATAAACTTAATTGTTCTCTTTAGCGGCTGCAAATATAAAACCCTTTTTGTACTCCAACAACATCTTTAATGTAAAATTTCTGTTTTTTTTTAAAACCAAATAGCTCTATTCTTCTAAACCTTGAAAAACAGATACTTAAACATCTTAATTTATAAACTAAATACTCTAAGTTTTTAAAATTATCAAATTTTTTGTTAACAAGAAAGGGCTGTTGTTGGAACTAAATTATCTTGACTTATTTTAAAGTAATAAAGATAAGTTTGGAGAGCAATTTGAAAAGTAAGCATTAGATCATTAAGTGAACAATCATTTCTTGTCTTTCCAAATGAAATAGAGGTCATCCAAATTATAATCAAAAACGGCTGTTTGTTCTTCAAGTTGATTGTCTGCAAATGCGCGTTGTAAAATATCTTCAATCAGATAATCTTCGAGAGAATGTTCTGGATCATAGGTGTCTTTGAGAGATAGTTTAAATAATGAGGCAGTGGTTTGATACCAAAAGGCTTTCCATCCTGTTCGAAGTTCTTTAACTAAATCGTATGTTGTTATTCCTGTTTGTCGGTGAACTAAACGGATTAAAATTTGTCCTTCAGACCTGGAAAATTTTTTAAGTTCCTCCTCAAATTCTTCATAAATAAATTTCTCCATACGCTTTAGATATTTTCTTTTACTTCGCTTTGAATTTAGGTCGTTCAAGCGTTGGTTGAGAACAGTTAAACGTTCAGCGGCCATCTTTGCGTATGGATAGACTTTTAAGGTTTTCCTTCTAAGTATAAGATAGCGTTTAAGTTTTAAATGATTTTTAAAGAGTAAAGGTTGAAAAACAACAACTTCATTTAAGGGTATCCCATAAGTTGGTATACTATCTCCTTCAATAATAATCATTTGTTTCTCTAAAAGATCGGGTTGCTGTGCTGATAATATCGCATGAAATCCTAAAAAAAAGAAAATAATAAAGTAGTGTTTTTTCATCGATTTCAAAATTACAAAATATTAACGGGCTTAGATCAATAGAAATTTATTGAATAATGTTAATTTAGCAAGGCTTAAATAATTTATAAAATGAAAGTAATAAACGATACATCTGTAAAGTTTTTAGAAAAATACCTAAATAACTCTTCTCCAACTGGTTATGAGGCTGAGGGACAAAAGATATGGATGAATTATCTAAAACCCTATGTAGATAGATTCATCACTGACAGTTATGGAACTGCAGTTGGTGTAGTAAATCCCGATGCCCCCTTTAAGGTTGTTATTGAAGGTCATTCAGACGAAATTTCATGGTACGTAAACTTTATCTCAGATGAGGGTTTGATTTATGTAATCCGAAACGGTGGAAGTGATCACCAAATTGCACCTTCTAAATGGGTTAATATTCATACCACGAATGGTTTGGTAAATGGAGTTTTTGGTTGGCCCGCAATCCACACAAGAAAAAGTGGAAAAGAAGAAGTACCAAAACTTGACAATATTTTTATTGATATTGGAGCTAAAGATAAAGCTGAAGTCGCAGAAATGGGTGTTCATGTTGGCTGTGTCATAACTTATCCTGATAAATTTCAAATTCTTAATGGTAATAAATTTGTTTGTCGGGCTATTGATAATCGCGCTGGTGGATTTATGATTGCCGAGGTTGCTCGTTTACTTCATGAAAATAAAAAAGAACTCCCTTATGGATTATATATTACTAATTCGGTTCAGGAGGAAGTTGGCTTACGAGGAGCAGAAATGATTACTCAACGATTGAAACCGAACATTGCTATTGTGACGGACGTTTGTCATGACACCACCACCCCAATGATTAATAAAAAACAAGAAGGTCATACTCGTATCGGTGAAGGTCCAGTAATTTCGTATGCCCCTGCAGTTCACAACATCATAAGAGAACGCATTGTTGATACAGCCCAAAAAAATAAAATTCCCTTTCAACGTTTAGCTTCATCAAGAGTTACGGGAACAGATACAGATGCTTTTGCTTACAGTAATGGTGGTATACCTTCTGCTCTAATTTCGCTTCCGTTGCGTTATATGCATACTACAGTTGAGATGGTTCAAAAGGAAGATGTTGAAAACGTAATCCGTTTGATTTATGAAACATTATTAACTATTGAACCAAACAACTCGTTGAGTTATTTTGATTAAGTGTTTTTAATTAGTGCCTTATTAATTTTTTTGATCAAAAGAGGCCCTTCATATACAAAGCCGGTGTAAAGCTGAACTAGGCTTGCACCGGCTTCTATTTTTCTAAGTGCATCTTCTTCGGAATGAATCCCACCTACTCCAATAATAGGAAAAGCTTGATTACTTTTTTCGCATAAAAAACGAATCACTTCATTACTTCTTTTATTCAAGGGTTTACCACTAAGACCACCAGGTTCTTTAAGTATACTTTTTGAGGAGTTTAAATCGGCTCTATTTAGGGTTGTATTAGTTGCTATTACACCATCAATTTTTACTTTTTTGATAATAGCAATGATGTCTAATAATTGATCGTTTGATAAATCTGGTGCTATTTTTAAAAGCATGGGCTTTGAATTTTCTCTTTGGTCGTTTCGTTTCTTTAAAGTGGTAAGCAATTTTGTCAAAGGTTCTTTATCTTGAAGTTCCCTGAGATTTGGAGTATTTGGGGAACTGACGTTTACAACAAAATAGTCTACATAATCAAACAACGCATCAAAACAATAGATGTAATCATTAATCGCATTTTCGTTTGAAGTTGTTTTATTCTTTCCTATGTTTCCGCCAATAAGAACATTTTTGTTTTTTTTCAGTCGTTTTACAGCTTCATCAACACCTTCATTATTAAATCCCATTCTGTTGATGATGGCATGATCGTTTTTCAAACGAAATAAACGCTTCTTTGGATTTCCATCTTGTCCCTTTGGTGTTAAGGTTCCTATTTCAATAAATCCAAAACCAAAGTTGGACAATTCTTCATACAATTTTGCGTCTTTGTCAAAACCTGCAGCTAGACCCACAGGGTTTTTAAACCTTAGACCAAAAACTTCTCGTTCTAATGATGGATGATTGAGACAAAAAAGTTTCCTTATTAAAAAACTCATTCCGGGAATTTTTGAACCTAAACGAATAGCGGTAAAAGAAAAGTAATGGACTTTCTCAGGATCAAAAAGAAAAAGGAAAGGCTTGATGAATAATTGATACATCTTTGAATATTTTTTACAAAAATAAAAAAACCAACCCGATGTGGGTTGGTTTTAAAATTAAATTAATGGAATTAAATCAAATGCTATGAATTGAGCTTATTACTCATTTCTAATGAAATTGATGAGCGTTCCATTTTAATTTTTCCAGCTAAAGTTTCAACTACACAAGTATTGTCTTTATCATTGAGTTCAGCAATTTTACCATGAATCCCACTTTTGGTAATCACACGATCCCCTTTTTTGAGATTGTTCATGAATGTTTTTTCTTTTTTCTGTCTTCTTTGTTGGGGTAAAATTATAAAAAAAACAAAGATGACAAGCATCAATAACAAAAAAGGCACTTGACTTGAAAATCCTTCCATTTAGCT
>JAURBD010000107.1 GCA_030829155.1 Flavobacteriaceae bacterium | reverse complement strand
CTTAAAACGGGGCATTTTCAAGGAAAATCTTAGATTCAAAAAGATTTTTTAATGGATTTTAATTAGTTGTTTTATTTTGTTATAAAACTCAAAAAATGTGCAAAGAAATTAAAAACACACAAAAGGAATTTTTTTACTACAAATCCCTAGAAACCATACTTTTAAACAATTAACTGAAAAAAATCCTCTGGAAAGCTTGTTTAAAATCAAGCATTATTGGCTTAATCATAAAACATCTTCATTGAAATATGTTATCTCGTTGGACCGATTTTCAAAACGAAAACGAATATCTCACTTTACAGACGAATGACAATCAAAGATCTACAAGTTTAAACGTACTCCTCCATATATATGGCGTGTTGGTGCAGGCTCATAATAACGCCCACCGAAGGCATTTATCCGGATATTATCGTTGTAAATAGAATTCCACAAATTATTAATACCCATAAAAGGAATCCAAAGCACACTTCCCCTTTTAATACCATAGCTCATATTTAAACTAGAAAGTAAAAAATAATCTTCTTTAACCTTATTTGCATCATCAGCATATAAACTGCTTTGGAAGCGACTATTAAAAATAATTTTCCAATTCCCCTTTGTAAAATTTGTTTGAACAAAAACTAAGTGTTTTGGTATTCCTGGGAGTTGATTTCCACTAAAATCACCATTTGGCTTTTCAAAAGATTCATAGGTAAAATCTGAATAAGTATAAGAAATTTTTGTTTCCAAAAAAGTAGATCTTTTCAGTGAATAAGCAACTTCTAGCCCCCTGCGTTTAGTCTCTCCAGAATTCCTGTAAAAATTTCGATCGGGGAATGATTCTAATTCGTAGGGAACTAGGTCATTTTTTGTTTGAATATTAAATAAAATTACTTCTAATTCGCTCTTTTTACCAAGTGAACGAAATCCAAACTCTGTGTTTTTTGCTTTTTGGGCGGATAAATCGGTGTTAAAACCTCCAACTCCTTTGGGGTTTGCAGATAATTCACTTAAAACAGGAGTTTCAAAACTTGTCCTGTAAGAAGCAAAAAAATACTGATTCTGATTCAACTGATAATTAATTCCTAGAGAAGAACTCCAAGCGTTCAAAGAAAGTGATCCACTATCATTCCCATTCGCCAAAAAACGGTCTAAAGCTTCTAGTGTGTTAATGTCATATCGAATTCCTGCAACAATTTTGAAATTTCCAGAAGAAAGTTCATCCATTATATAAAAACCAAATGCATCAAAATTTTCATCTTGATCTAAAGTAAGGTCTCCTCGTAATCCTTGATTGTTCATGAAACGCTTTCGGTAATCAGATTGGCTAGCCCAGCTATAGCCGAATTGTACTTGATGTTTAACTGATGTTCCTCCTTGAAAACTGAGTTGAGCCCCTTGACCAAAATATAAACGATCCAATTCAACTTGCCCTCCAAATTCGAAAGGAAGAGAAGTATTGAAAGCTCGGATAGCATAAAACCCATAAGTAGAAAAAAACAAATTTGAGCTCCATTGCTGACTAAAAGAGAGACCAGATTTAAATTGCTTAACGGACTCTTGAGTCATAAATTGAATATTACGATCTCTAGCTTGAATACGTTTTGTTTGTGTTGCTTCAAAATTGAGACTACCGGCATCTTGGGCTATAGGACTGTCTGTGAAATTCAACAAAACATTCAATTCAGATTTTGAATTAAATCGGTGTTTTATTCGCGCATTAAGTCCTGAAGATTCAAATCCGCTATGTACCCGATATCCATTTGTCTTGATTTTATTTGCTAAAAGTATGAGTGAAGTTTTGTCGTTTTTAACACCAGTTCTGAATTGAATATTTTGCATTCCGTAGGCTCCCATGATTATTCCTGTTTTAAAATAATTATGATCCAATTCGCTCGGAGTTTGAATGCTAATTACCCCTCCAGAAGCATTCCCATATAAAATGGATGATGGTCCTCGAATAACCTCCACAGATTCAATACTCCCCAAAGACAAATTATCAATTTGTCCCTGACCATCTGGAGTGGTCTCGGGAATCCCGTCAACCAGAAGTTTAATTCCCCGTATTCCAAAAGCTGATCGTGAACCAAATCCTCTAATTGAGATTCGTAGATCTTGAGAAAAATTATTACTGTTTTGAGTCAATAAACCTGGGACACCGTTAAGATAATCACTAAAATACAACTGTTGCATTTGATCTTGAGACTCTTTAAAATCAAGTCTAGAAACAGACCATGTTGATGAATTAATAGAGTGTTCATATCGGGTTACAGAAACTTCTACTGGATCTAGTTTAAGAGTTTGTAAAGAATCTATTTGTGCAAAAAGATGAGAATGACTTCCCAAACAAAAAAGTAAGATATAGAAAAAATTTTTCAAATGCTTTTTTTTCAAAATTAAGAAGAAATAACAATTTAAAAACTATTAATTCTTTTCATAATATGTTAATTCTTGACAAACTAAGTAATACAATGATTTTCAAATGCTACAAAAGATATTTGTTGAAAAACTCTGATATGCTCATTGTAAGTTTTTTATCTTTGTATGTATGATACTCAAGAGCCTTTCGCTAACCCAATACAAAAATATTAGGTCCAAAAATTTTGAATTCGATGCGCGAATCAATTGTTTTATTGGAAATAATGGCGTTGGAAAGTCTAACATACTAGACGCAATCTATCATTTGTGTTTTGCTAAAGGATACTTTAATCCAACTGCTGTTCAAAACATTCAGTTTGATAGTGATTATTTTGTTTTAGATGCTGTTTTTGAAAAAAATAAACAAATCGAAAAAATTTTATGCAGCCTCAAACGTGGTCATAAAAAAACTTTAAAGCGAAATGGAAAAGTTTATGAAAAAATATCAGACCATATCGGTTTATTGCCACTTGTAATTATTTCTCCCTCAGATAGAGATTTAATTACTGAAGGAAGTAGCATAAGACGAAAATTTATGGACGGAGTTATTGGTCAAACTGATCGGATTTATCTGAATAATTTATTGGACTATACTAAAATTGTGAGCCAACGGAATGCACTTTTAAAGTATTTTGCTTTGAATCAAACTTTTGAGCCAGAAACATTAGAAATTTACGATCAACAAATGATTGCTTTGGGAACTCCAATTCATGAAAAACGTTTGGCTTTCCTAGAAACTTTCATTTCAATTTTTGAGAAACATTATCAAAGTATTAGTAAATCCAATGAAGAAGTTACCCTATCTTATGAAAGCGCCTTACTAAATAATTCTTTTGAAAATCTTCTTAAAAGCCAATTAGCCAAAGATCGCATATTGCAATTTAGTAGTACTGGAATTCATAAAGAAGATTTGTTTTTCACTATTGGTGGAGAGCCTATAAAAAAGTTTGGTAGTCAAGGTCAGCAAAAATCTTTTTTAATCGCACTTAAACTTGCCCAATTTGATTTCATCAAAAAACAAGCGGGAATTGCTCCTATTGTTCTCTTGGACGATGTTTTTGATAAACTCGATCAAAATCGTGTTAGTCTTATTATGCAATTGGTAGAGAATAATCACTTTGGACAACTCTTTCTTTCTGACACCCATGAACAAAGAACTTTACAAGCTTTAAAAACAACTCAATCCACATACAAGATTTTTAATCTCAGCTAAGATTCTTATCTTTAAATCACATTAAGTTATATTCATATAAAACATGAAAAAGAAAACATTTTCTCTGCTACTTTTAACATTTACCATAACATTAACAAGTTGTTCAAAAGTCACCCAGAAAGACTTAATTCTTTTGAATGGAACATGGGAAATTCATGAAGTTCAATCGCATGGAGAAATATTTAATCCAAAAGGTGGAACTATATTGGTGGACTTCTATAAAATAGATGCTTCCCTTGGATATCGAAAAAAATTAACCCCAAATTTTGGGGTAAATTATTCAAGTTCAAAAGATCGATTTGATTTTACTATCAAGCAAATTGATGGTGATTTTTTTCTTTCTTACGATAAAGCTCTGAAACCTTGGAAAGAAAAAATTGTTGAAATCTCTGAAAATTATTTAGAATTAGAACACAGTGGGAAAACCTACCGATACAAACGTCATGAAAAGATAAGTTTATAATCATGGTAAAGAAAAAAAAATCTTTTGAACCGCAATCCATTTCAGAAGTTCTCGGAGAATTAATCGACCAAAAAAACATTAAAAGTGGAATCACAAAAATTCGTGTGGAACAAGCATGGAAAGAAACTATGGGTAATAGTGTTGCTCAGTATACCCAGCAAGTAACTTACAGAGGCACTACCCTATTTGTTAATTTAACTTCAGCTGCACTAAGAGAAGAGCTTTCGTATGGGAAAGAAAAAATTCTGCTTCACCTCAACGAAACACTTGGCTCAAATCTAATATCTAAACTGGTTCTTCGTTAAAAGATTTCTCTTAGCGAAAAATGAAAAGCACTTTCAATAGCTGCATTTTCGTCACTGTCAGAACCATGAACTGCATTTTCTCCCATAGAGGTAGCATATAAATTTCGGATGGTTCCTTCAGCTGCTTCAGTTGGATTTGTTGCCCCTATTAGTACACGAAAATCATTTACTGCATTATCTTTTTCAAGAACTGCAGCAACTATTGGACCTCTGGTCATAAACTTTACCAGTTCTCCAAAAAAAGGTCGCTCACTATGAACGCTGTAAAATTCTTGGGCATCATTAAGTGTCAATTGGGTTTTTTTTAACGCTAAGATTTTAAAACCAGCAGTAGTTATTTTTTCTAAAATAGATCCGATGTGACCATTTTCAACGGCGTCGGGTTTAATCATAGTGAATGTACGATTCATTGTCATAGTATTTTTGTGTTGCAAATTTATCAAAAGGAGTCGAAACTTCAGCTAGAAAGATGGTTTTTTAACGGCATCTATAAAAATAAGCTTGTAATCTTAATTTGTTTATTAATATAGCCTACTATAATTGCAAAAAGAATGGAATTTTTGAGAAAGGATTGGTATCTTAGCAATGTATGAAAAACAACTTTATTCTAGCTTTAAAAGAACAGCTTTTAAAATCTAAGAAAATTGTAATTATTCCACACAAAAAT
>JAURBD010000009.1 GCA_030829155.1 Flavobacteriaceae bacterium | reverse complement strand
GCCTATTTTTGATGATCAAATTTCATATTCAACGGGTTGTATTACCATCGATCCCAACAACCCTGCTCGTATTTGGGTAGGAAGTGGAGAAAATGTTGGAGGGCGTCATGTTGGTTATGGAGATGGAGTTTACCTAAGTGCAAATAATGGAGGTTCATGGAAGAACATGGGATTAAAAAATTCTGAACATATTTCGAAAATCATCGTACACCCTAACAACTCAGATGTTGTTTGGGTAGCAAGTCAAGGTCCTCTTTGGAAAAAAGGAGGAGAACGAGGTGTTTATAAAACAACCAATGGAGGTAAAACATGGAAACGTATTTTAGGAAACTCCCAATGGACGGGAGCTACCGATCTAATTATTGATCCAAACAATCCTCAGGTTTTGTACGCTGCTACCTGGGATCGACATCGTACCGTTGCCGCCTATATGGGGGGAGGCCCTGGATCGGGAATTCACCGTTCTAGAGATGGTGGTGAAAGTTGGGAAAAACTTAGCAATGGATTGCCTGAGTCCAATATGGGGAAAATTGGTTTAGCTATTTCTCCTCAAAAATCAAATGTGCTCTATGCTGCAATAGAACTGGATAGAACTAAAGGTGGAGTTTATCGATCAGAAGACAACGGTAATTCTTGGTCTAAAATGTCAGATACAGTTTCTGGAGGTACAGGTCCGCATTACTATCAAGAACTTTATGCAAGTCCACACAAATTTGATCGTTTATATCTCATGAATGTCAGGGTTTTAACTTCAGAGGATGGAGGAAAAAACTTTGAACAATTAAAAGAAGAGAAAAAACATTCAGATAATCATGCTTTGATATTCAAAAAAGATGATCCCAACTACCTCATGATTGGAACAGATGCAGGGATTTATGAAAGTTTTGATTTGGCAAAAAACTGGAGATACATAAAAAACCTTCCGTTAACTCAGTTCTATAAAGTTGCTGTAAACAATGCGGAACCCTTTTACAGTATATTTGGTGGAACCCAAGATAATGGGTCTGTCGGAGGACCATCTGCAACAGATGAACGAGAAGGAATTGCAAACAAACACTGGTACAAAACCTTATTTGCTGATGGACATCAATCAGCTACAGATCCAATCCACAACGATATTATTTATGCAGAAACTCAACAAGGAGGTTTGCACCGAATAGACTTAACCTCAGGAGAACCTGTGTTGATTCAACCACAAGCCGGAGAGGGAGATCCTTATGAGCGCTTCAACTGGGATGCTCCAATCTTGGTCAGTCCACACAACCCCAGTAGGCTCTACTTTGCTTCATACCGAGTATGGAAATCAGAAAGCCGCGGGGATGACTGGAAACCTATTTCAGGAGACTTAACTCGAAATGAGGAACGTATAAAACTTACTATCATGGGGCGTCAACAAAGCTGGGATAATCCTTGGGATGTTGGGGCTATGTCAAATTACAATACAATTACTTCTTTGTCAGAGTCACCTGTAAAAGAGGGAGTCCTTTTTGCTGGAACCGATGATGGTTTTATTCAAATAACACAAAATGGTGGGACACAGTGGACACAAGTCCCCGTATCTAAACTGGGGCTTCCAAGTCGTTCCTTTGTAAATGACATCAAAGCAGATTTGTATGATCCCAACACCTTGTATGTAGTTTTGGACAATCATAAAGAAGGTGACTTCAACCCCTACATCTACAAAAGTACCGATCTAGGAAAAACATGGACATCAATCAGCAGCAACCTTCCAAAACGCACTTTGGTATGGAGAATTGTTCAAGATTATAAAAACAAAAACTTGCTTTTTGCAGCAACCGAATTTGGGGTTTATGTAAGTTTAAATGCGGGGGCTGAATGGCAAAAGCTTCCTGGAACACCAACTTTGCCCTTTAGAGATTTAGTAATCCAAAAAAGAGAAAATGACCTGGTGGCAGCATCATTTGGACGAGGATTCTATGTGCTCGATGATTATAGTGCATTACGAGAAATGACTCCTGAAAACCTAGCAAGCAAGGGGAAATTATTTGCACCTAGAACTGCAAAATGGTATGTCCCAAGAAGTAATGTTGGAAACACAGGTGCAGACTACTTTTTTTCTAAAAACCCAACTTTTGGAGCAGTTTTCACTTATCATCTTTTCGATGATTTTACAAGTCAAAAAGAAAATCGTAAAAAGAAAGAGAAAAAATTAAATGAGAAAAAATTAAATGTGCCTTTCCCTGGATGGGCGGCTTTGGATAATGAAGAAAAAGAAAAAGGGACATCAGTTTTATTGACTATTGAAGATCCTGAAGGCAATATAATTCGGAAAATCAGTGAAAAAGCCAAAAAAGGGACTCACCGTATTGCATGGGATTTAAAACATTTTAATCCGTTTTCTATTCCTGAGGATGGGAAAATAAAAAATCCTGAGTACAATTCGGGAGCACTAGCAATTCCGCAAAAATATACAGCTACTCTTTATCTAGAGGAGAATGGAATCATTACCCAATTGGATGATCCAGTTGATTTTGATGTGAAGCCAATTCGCTATGGGATTCTTAAAGGTGCTTCATACAAAGATTACGATGCATACCGAACCAATATGAATGCTTTGATTAAAAAAATTGATATTTTAGAAGATGTTTTTGAACGTAATGAACAAAAACTATCTGCTCTAAATACTGCATTAAAAAATTCAAGTATTGTTCCCGGAGAAATGAACCAAAAAATTCAAAACATTCAAAACGAAATTGATAAACTCAAAACAACTATTGAAGGTCACGCTTCTAAAAGAGAAATTGGAGAGCGTAACTCTCCTACTATTGGCACCCATCTTAGAGTAGCTTATCGAGGATTATTTTCTACCTATGGACCAACAGCTTTACATCAAAAAAGTATGGCATTAGCACAAAAGATGATTCAAAAAATAGAAGAAAAGATTCTGGATCTAAATACAAATAAAATTATTCCATTGGAAAAAGAATTTAAAGACCAAGGTGCTCCTTACATTCAAGGTCAAGGAATCAAATAAACAATACAAACCCCCTAATAAAAAAAAATAGGGGGTTTAAATTTTAATACTATGAATTTCAAGAACATCCATGGGACTTCAATCGACCCAATTACCTATACCAAGAATATGGTTTCCAAACATCCTTTGATTACCATCCATGTAGGAACAGATTCACAAAGCGTAGCCAAACAAACTCAATATGCAACCGTTATTGCTTATCGATTAGGAAATCATGGAGTTCACTATATCGTTCACAAAATTGGTGTTCCTAAAATCAAAGATCTGTGGACCCGTTTATGGAAGGAAACTGAAATGAGTATTAACATTGCCGAAAAGATGAAAAAAGCCCTTGGTATTGAAGTTCAAATCGACATGGATTATAATGAAGATGAAAGCTTTAAATCGAATCGGTTGGTTAATGCATCCAGAGGGTGGGCCAATTCTTTAGGTTATCAAGTAAATATGAAACCCAATATTCAAGTGGCAACTCGAGCAGCTGATCATCATTGTAGATAGATTAAGTTTCTTGCTTTTAAATCCATAAAAACTTATTCCCAATAATCATAGACCAATACATCGGTTGTAAAAGGGATAAAAAGCTTTACAAATTCCTGATGAATTGAATGAGGAAGGTATATTTCATCTCGATCCTTTTCAGTTTCAAAGTACATGGTTAGACTGTGAGTATAGCCCTTGTTAAGCTTTTCTGGTGATACATTTTCTGAATAATTAAGGTTTTTTACTCCAGCAATTTCTCTGAGTGAATAAGCTCCCTTCTCAATGGCTTTTAATTCTTTTGGAGATGTATTTTCCTTGTATTTAATCAATACTATGTGCTGTAATTTTTTTTGCTTCACTTGAGGTTGTTTTTTGTGTGTTGAATTACACGATGAAATTAAAAATAAAGTAATTAAAAAAACTATTCGGTTTAACATAAGGTTGGGTTTAAATTGAATTATGAAATTTAAAAAATGCTTTTAGTACTTCTTTTGGAGTTTCAATATGGGGATAATGTCCTATGTTTTGAAGAAAAAAGGTCATAGACTCAGGTTGTAATTTATGGAAAAAATCGGCTGTAGGTTTTCCGGAAATTGGATCTTCAATTCCATTAATCATTGCCATTGGAATTTTAGGACTCTCTATGGGTTGTCTCCAACGATCTAAATAAGTCCATCGTTCTTTCAAATATTTTAATAAAAGTGGAATCATTTTGCGACCATCATTTTCTTCAAGTAATGTCCATGAAGATTGCAAAAATTCAGGTGTGGGAGGGTTTTCTTTACTGAAAATATCACGCATGGTTTTATCAAAGGTTGGTTTTGAAAGAAAACGCCCAAGGAAGGGCCCAAAAAAAGAGGCTAAAAGCTTTTGTATCGGGCGAGGTGTATTTGCTTCTGGAAACATTCCTCCATTCATAAAAACAGCTGATAACCATCGTGTCTTTATTTTTTTATCATCCATACGCGCCAATAACTCTTGAGCTACGGTATCCCCAATATCATGAGCAAAAATATGAGCCTGATCAATTTTTAGTTCATCCATCAATAATTCAATTGCATCCGATTGTTTTATTATAATATCAGAGCTCAATTCATCTTTTGAAATTCCCAAACCTGGAAGGTCAGGAACAATACAGTCAAATTTACTGGATAATTCTGGAAAAATTGAAGCAAAATCCCATGAAGAGGTTGGAAACCCGTGAATGCAAAGAAGAGGAACTCCTTTCCCTTCCCGAACAAAAAAGATTGATGTATCTTCAGAATATAGAACAGTACCTTTTGCAAACCATGTTTTAATATCCATTTTTAACCTCTTTTTTATTCAAGGTAATGAAAAAAGAATGGGATTCTAATTGATTCTATTTTTTCTATCTTGGAGGTAAAATTAAATTCAAATTTTATCCCATGAAAAATATTCATCTTATCCTATTTAGTTTTTTGATGCTAAGCCTTAATGCTCAAACCAACTACAAAACTTTTATGGAAGACATCGATTCTAAGTCATCAAAATATTCCGAAATAGCTCAAACCATATGGAACTATGCAGAAATGGGTTATCAGGAAAAAAAAAGTAGTGCACTTCTCCAAAAAACTTTGGCCGATGAAGGCTTTATGATTAAAAAAGGAATTGCTGAAATCCCAACTGCTTTCTCTGCAAGTTTTGGAACTGATGGTCCTGTAATAGCAATTTTAGGAGAATATGATGCCCTACCCGGTTTATCTCAAAAAAATGTCCCTTACAAAATATCAAACAATACAAGAGCTGGTCATGGATGTGGCCACCATTTATTTGGAACAGCATCTGTAGCTGCAGCAATTGCCATTAAAAATTATCTACAAAAAACAGGGAAGGCTGGAACAGTAAAATTCTTTGGCTGTCCAGCAGAGGAAGGAGGTTCAGGAAAAGTTTATATGACTCGAGCGGGACTTTTTGATGATGCAAATGTTGCTTTACACTGGCATCCCAATAATAAAAATGCTGCAAATCCTGGAGCAGCATTAGCAAACAAATCGGCTAAGTTTCGGTTTTATGGAGTATCTTCTCATGCAGCAGCGGCACCCGAACAAGGAAGATCAGCTCTCGATGCAGTAGAATCAATGAATTTCATGGTCAACATGATGCGAGAACACATGCCTTCAAGTGCTCGAATACATTATGTAATTACTCGCGGAGGAGAAGCTCCAAATGTAGTTCCAGATTTCGCTGAAGTCTATTATTATGCACGCCATGAACAAAGAGATGTTGTTATTGAAATTTTTGATCGGATTGTAAATACGGCAAAAGGTGCAGCTCTTGGCACTGGAACAACCATGGATTTTGAAATGATCGGAGGAACCCATGAACTATTACCCAATGATGTTTTACAAAAATTAATGTACAAGAGTCTTACAGAAATAAATGGTTTTAGCTACAATAACGAAGAAAAAGGATTCGCCGAAAAAATATCTAAAACTTTAGAAAAACCTCTAAATATGAAATATGTAAATGGAGTAGAACCCTATGATCCCAATGCTTTACCTATGGGATCAACCGATGTTGGTGATGTAAGTTTTATGGTGCCAACCGCAGGAATGAGTGCAGCTACTTGGGTGCCTGGCACCCCTGCTCACAGCTGGCAAGCAGTTGCTAGTGGTGGAACTTCCATCGGAAATAAAGGCATGGTCATTGCAGCTAAAACCTTAGCTCTAACGGCACTTAAATTGATCGATGATCCTAAAATAATAGAAAAAGCACACACTGAATTTATCCAAAAACGTGGGAAGGATTTTAAATACATACCTCTTTTGGGAGATAGAGAACCTGCTCTAAATTATCGGAATTAAGAATTATTAATTTTAAAACTCAATTCATTGTTCTCAAAACCAATGCTGATTGAATAATAAGCTTCAAGTTCTTCCGATATTTTATCCTTCGATTAGTTCAATTATATTAATCAAAGCAGGGTTTCTGTTATTACTGTTCCAAACAGCTGAAAGAACAGTTCGCTGAGGAAGATGGTCCATTTCTATAAATTTCACTCCTTTTGCAGACTTCATTTGTAAAGATTTTGGAACAATTGAAATGCCCAAATGATGAGCTACCAATTTATAGATTGTATTTGAATGAATTGTATTATGGGATACTATGGGTGAAAAACCGCTGTCTTTAAAAAGCTGAAGAACTTTTTGATAATAAGATGGGCTATACTTTTGATCAAACAAAATAAAGGGCTCGTCTTTGAGTTGAACTAAGCTTTTGAAATTACTCTGATCTAAAGGATGGTTTTTGGGTAAAACTAGACAAAAAGGCTCCTTCAATACGGCTCGGTATTCTAGACCTCTAGGAATGTTTTCTAGGCGCACAAAAGCTAAATCAAGCTCTTGAACCAATAGACCTTGAATTTGCTTTTGATTATCCATTTCTTTTAAATTGAAAATTATCTTGGGATGCAATTTTCGAAAGGAAATTAAAAGATCTGGGATAATCTTTTGCATGGCAGATCCAACATATCCTAAATTCAAATTTCCTTGTTTCCCTAGATCAATTAATTGAGTGTGTCCAATGATTTGGTCCAATTTTCTCAAATAATGGGTTATTTCTTCTTTAAGATATATTCCAGGAGGAGTCAAAACAACTTTTCGAGTATTCCTTTCAAAAAGCTGAACGCCCAATTGATCTTCCAATTCTTTGATCTGTTTACTAAGTCCTGGCTGAGATATGAACAAACGCTCGGCTGCTTTTCGAAAATGAAGTTCTTCTGCTACAGCTAAAAAATACTGCAATTGACGAAAATTTAATTGATAATTCATAGTTATTAATCTTGTGTACAAATGATCTTATTAAGTATTAAATATAAGCGTAATTTTAAATTAAAATCGTGTGCACATGAACTTTAATTATGGATCCGATAAGTTGACATTAAAAAAAATTATGCAATTGGCGCAGGGATTACGCAGGGGATTCTTACTTCCTGAGGTGATTTCTGGAATTCATAAAAACAATGAAATTGTTCAAAATATCGTTCACTCTAAAATAGCTGTTTACGGGATCAATACTGGGTTTGGTCCATTATGCGATACCCTTATTTCTGCAAAAGAAACCAATACACTTCAACGGAATTTATTAATTACACATGCCGTGGGAGTCGGTAAACCAATTAAAAAAAAGCTTTCAAAAATCATGATGATTTGTAAGGTTCATGCATTGTGTCAAGGATACTCTGGGATCAGGCTAAAAGTGATTGAACGAATATTGTATTTCATAGAAAATAATTTAATCCCAGTAGTTCCTGAGCAAGGATCTGTTGGGGCATCTGGTGACTTAGCTCCCTTATCTCATCTTTTTTTACCACTCATCGGAGAGGGAGAATTTTGGATAAATAATGAAATTGTTGATGCAAAAAAAGTACTATTGAAACATAATCTAGAGCCCATTGTTCTTGAAGCAAAAGAAGGCTTAGCATTGATAAACGGGACTCAATTTATCCTTGCCCATACTCTTGTTGGTTTGGAAAAAATGAATTACATACTCGATTTGGCTGATGTTGCTGGAGCGATGAGCCTAGAAGGTTTTCAGGGTAGTGCAGCTCCATTTAAGAATGCTTTACATGAAATTCGCCCTTTCAAAGGATCGCAAGAAGTTGCGAAACGAATGCGTTTACTTTTAAAAGATTCTGAAAATTTAAATGCCCATAAGAATTGTAATCGCGTACAAGACCCTTATTCAATTCGATGCATTCCACAAGTTCATGGGGCTTCACGCAATGCTTATTACCATCTCAAAAAACTGGCAACGATTGAACTCAATGCTGTTACCGACAATCCCATAATTTTAAGTGATATCGAAATAATTTCGGGAGGTAATTTTCACGGACAACCCTTGGCAATAGCCTTGGATTATGTTTCTGTTGCTGCTTCTGAGCTGGGCAATATTTCTGATCGCCGTTGTTATCTTTTATTGGAAGGTAAGTATGGATTGCCCCGATTGCTAACTGAAAAAGGAGGAGTGAATTCTGGTTATATGATTCCCCAATATACAACTGCAGCATTAGTAACCGAAAACAAATCGCTTTGTTTTCCTCCATCAGCTGATAGTGTACCCACTTCTTTAGGCCAAGAAGACCATGTTTCTATGGGCAGTATTTCAGGGCGAAAATTCAATCAAATTTTAGGTAACTTAGAGAAGATACTTGCTATAGAGTTAATGTATGCTGCACAGGCATTAGAGTTTCGAGGTTCACACAAATGCTCTTCAATAATAGAAAAAAATCATCGCTTGATTCGTTCGAAAGTCCCAAAATTAGAAGAAGATCGATTACTAAAAAACGACATCAATTCGATGATTAAAATGGTCACTAATCAATGTTTTTCTGTAAACTAATGGTTCCAAAAACAACTGTATTTATGAGTAAAATTCTTCAGGGGATTCCTGAGAAACTACCCCCAGAATACATTGCCTCTAAAAACATTAATCGAGCTCCAAAAAGAAAAGACAGTCTATCTAAACAAGAAAAGCAATTGGCTATTCGAAATGGATTACGCTATTTCCCTGAACATTGGCATTCGGTTTTGGCCAAAGAATTTACTCAAGAACTTCTTGATTATGGTAGGATTTACATGTTCCGTTTTAAGCCCTCTTATGCCATTTATGCAAGACCTATCTCAGAATATCCTGCTCAGTCGACTCAGGCTGCAGGAATTATGTTGATGATTCAAAACAACCTCAATCCTGATGTCGCTCAACATCCGGAAGAATTAATAACGTATGGGGGTAATGGAGCTGTTTTTCAAAATTGGGCACAGTACTTAATCACGATGCAATACTTGGCGCAAATGACAGACCATCAAACCCTACATCTCTATTCTGGTCACCCTATGGGCTTATTTCCTTCCACAAAAGAATCCCCTCGAGTTGTTGTTACTAACGGGTTAATGATTCCTAATTATTCAAACCCAAATTCTTGGGAGAAATTTAATGCCCTTGGGGTTACCCAATACGGTCAAATGACTGCTGGTTCATTTATGTATATTGGACCTCAAGGAATTGTTCATGGCACTACCATTACTCTACTAAACGCTTTTCGAATGATTTTAAGTCCTAAAGAAACTGTTGTTGGAAAGGTCTTTCTAACTGCTGGTTTAGGTGGAATGAGCGGAGCTCAACCCAAATCAGGTAACATCTGTGGATGCATTACAGTTTGTGCAGAGGTAAATCCCAAAGCAGCAATCAAAAGATATGAACAAGGCTGGGTAGATGAATTGATTTACGATTTACCTTCTTTAGTAAGTCGCATTGAAACGGCACAAAAAAACAAGGAAATTGTTTCCATAGCTTTCATCGGAAATGTTGTGGATGTATGGGAATATTTTGATCAAAAAAACATTCATGTCCATTTAGGATCCGATCAAACTTCGCTTCATATTCCATGGACAGGGGGGTACTATCCTGTTGGAATGTCTTATGATGAATCAAATCAAATGCTTCAACAGAATCCAAAGTTATTTAAAGAACATGTGCAAAAATCATTGAGGCGACATGCTGCTGCTATTCAAAAACACACCGAAAAAGGAACTTATTTTTTTGATTATGGAAATGCCTTTTTACTTGAAGCTTCTCGAGCTGGAGCTCCTATTCTGGCAAAAAATAAAATTGATTTTAAATATCCCTCTTATGTACAAGATATTCTTGGGCCGCTTTGTTTTGACTATGGTTTTGGGCCGTTTCGATGGGTATGTGTTTCCGGAAAAGCAGAAGATTTAGACAAAACAGATTCCATTGCTCTTAAGGTAATGCGAGAAATTAAAAAAACAGCTCCCCCAGAAATTCAATTACAAATACAAGATAACATTAGATGGATTAAAGAAGCAAAAAAAAATAAGTTAGTTGTTGGTTCTCAAGCTCGCATCTTATATGCAGATGCGGAAGGGCGCATAAAAATAGCCCAGGCATTTAATACCTCCATTGCAAAAAATGAAATCGGCCCAATCGTTTTGGGAAGAGATCATCATGATGTAAGTGGAACAGATTCTCCTTATCGAGAAACTTCTAACATTTATGATGGCAGTAAATTTACTGCTGACATGGCAATTCATAATGTGATAGGAGACAGTTTTAGAGGTGCGACTTGGGTATCAATACACAATGGAGGTGGAGTTGGTTGGGGTGAGGTTATCAACGGTGGCTTTGGAATGTTACTTGACGGTAGTCATGAAGCATCTAAACGACTTAAAAATATGTTGTTTTTCGATGTAAACAATGGAGTTGCTCGCCGAAGTTGGGCTCGAAACAAAGAGGCTGTTTTTGCAATTAAAAGAGAGATGGAACGAACCCCCAATTTAAAAGTTACATTACCAAATCTGGTGGATGATTCAATTATTAATCAACTTTTTTAGATGAATATCCTTTTTAAAAACATCAAAGAATTAATTCAAATTCGAGAAAAATCGGAGATTTTTATTTCGGGAAAAGCAATGAAAACGTTACCTAGCATTCAAAATGCATATTTACTCATAAAAAAGGGAGTCATCGCGGCTTACGGTCCAATGAGCGAATACCCAGAATATGAAGTTGATGAAATAGTTGACTCAACAGGAAAAATGATTTTACCCTCTTGGTGTGATTCACATACGCATTTGGTTTATGCTGGTAATCGGGAGGGAGAATTCGAAGATCGAATCAAAGGGTGTAGTTATCAAAAAATTGCGGAAATGGGTGGTGGAATTCTAAATTCTGCTAAAGTTTTAGAAAATACATCTTTAGAGGACTTATATCTTCAAAGTAAAGTAAGACTTGAAGAAGTAATGTGTCTTGGGACAGGAGCTATTGAAATAAAGTCGGGCTATGGTTTAACCCCCAAGTCTGAATTAAAAATGTTAAGAGTCATCAAACGGTTACAAAATGAGTTTCCTGTAACTATCCAAGCTACATTCTTGGCAGCTCATGCGATTCCAGAGACCCATAAATCTAATAAAGAGTTGTTTCTCAAAACAATGTTAGAAGAAACTTTACCTATTATTAAAAAAGAAAACCTAGCTTCTGCAGTTGATGTTTTTTGTGAAACTGGTTATTTTACTACTGAAGATACTGCCTATGTTTTAGAAACTGCCCAAGATTATGGCCTGAAACCTAAAATACATGTAAACCAATTTAACGCGATAGGAGGAGTAGGCATTGGAGTTTATTACAATGCCCTTTCGGTAGATCATTTGGAGCTAATACGTGATGAGGACTTAGCTGTTTTAAAAGGAAGTAAAACCATGCCAGTTGCTTTACCAGGTTGCTCCTTTTTCTTAGAAATTCCGTATACCCCTGCCCGAAAAATAATAGATTTCGGACTTCCCTTGGCTTTGGCTTCGGATTACAATCCTGGATCTGCTCCGTCTGGAAACATGAATTTTATTGTTTCAACAGCATGTATAAAAATGAAAATGACACCTCAAGAGGCTATCAATGCAGCAACAATCAATGGAGCTTTTGCAATGGGTGTAGAACATGAAGTAGGATCAATAACTGTAGGTAAAAAGGCTAACTTAATTTTAACAAAACCCGTTCATTCGCTGACCGATCTCCCCTATTGTTTTGGATCAAATTTGATTGAACAAGTTTATGTTAACGGAAAAGCAGTTAAGAATTAAATTATGAATGCAATCGATCTAAACATTTATAACTTGAATTATGATCCTCCCAAAAAAGAATTGTGGAAAGGTCATACATCTGTATCAAAACTCAATGTTAAATATTGGAGTCAACGGATCGAATGTATCAATTTACAAAACGATTTAACCGAAGTCGAAAAACCCGATTTTGCAATAATCGGATATGCATGTGATGAGGGGGTAAGAAGAAATCAAGGTCGAGTTGGTGCTAAAAATGGTCCCGAAGCTATTCGAAAACAACTCAGTCGTCTTGCCTTTAATCATCCCCCAAAAAGAATAATTGATATAGGAAATATTAGGGATGTTGATGAGGATATGGAAAAATGTCAAGCTGCACTTGCATTAGTTACAGAACAGTTGCTCACACAAAATATATTTCCAATCGTATTGGGTGGTGGACATGATGTTGCCTATGGGCATTTTACAGGTATTGAACGAGCTGTCCAAAAAAGAGGAATTAATTCCATAGGAATCATCAACTTCGATGCTCATTTCGATTTGCGCCCATTAAAAGAACTTCCCAATTCTGGCACTCCATTTTACCAAATTCTCAACAAATATGAAAACAGAACAGAATACTTTGCCCTAGGCATTCAATCTGTTTCAAACAGCCCTGAATTATTTAAGATTGCCAAAGATAAAGGGGTTAAATATCTATTGAATGATATTTGTGAATTAACCTCCATCGAGGAAGTAAAAAATCAATTAGATTCATTTGTTCAACAGCACGATTACCTTTATGTAACTATTGATTTGGATGGGTTTTCTTCAGCTTATGCACCTGGTGTTAGTGCTCCTTCTCCTGTTGGATTTTCTCCTTCTTTTGTTTTCAAGGTTTTAAAGTATCTTTTCAAAACCCAAAAAATTGTTGCACTAGATTTAGCAGAATTGAACCCCAAATATGACCAAGATGCTGCCACCGCTCGATTAGCTGCTCACCTTTTAGATGTCGTGGTAGATATAAAAGAATTTAATCAATAAGTTATCTAATGCAGTAGAATTCGGGCTATATTAGAGGAGTTATTTAAAAATAAAATATGATTAATAAAAAACAACTTTTATCCGAACGCCCTAAAGGAATGCCAAACGAATCAACTTGGAGTTTTGTAGAAGAAACATTAGCTCCACTCAAGGAAGGCGAAATTCTCGTAGAGCAAAGTCATGTTTCTCTTGATCCAGCGATGCGAGGCTGGATGAACGACAGCCGATCGTATATACCTCCTGTAGGAATAGGAGAAGTTATGAGAGCTGGGAGTGTTGGAAAAGTTATAGAAACAAAAGGAGATACTAAATTCAAAGTCGGAGATTATGTAAGTGGCTGGGGTGGAGTGCAACAGTATTATGTAGGAGATGGAAATGGTTTTGTAAAAGTCGATCCCAATTGGGCTGATATTACTAAATATTTAGGTGTTTTGGGAATGCCTGGAATGACAGCATATTTTGGAATCCTAGAAGTTGGTGAGATCAAAACAGGAGATGTTGTTTTAGTTTCAGGGGGAGCTGGAGCAGTTGGTTCTGTTGTAGGTCAAATTGCAAAAATAAAAGGCTGTCGTGTAATTGGTATTGCTGGTGGTCCTGAAAAATGTGCTCATATGACCGAAGAACTTGGTTTTGATGGTGCCATAGACTATAAAAATGAAAACGTAATCTCAGGGATCAAACAACATTGCCCAGAGGGGATTGATGTTTATTTTGATAATGTTGGTGGAGACATACTCGATGCAGCTTTAATCTTTATTCGAAAGAATGCTCGTATTGTAATATGTGGAGCCATTTCACAATACAATAATAAAACAGCTGTTCAAGGACCAAAAAACTATATGTCTCTTTTGGTTAATCGTGGTTCTATGAAAGGAATGGTGGTGTTGGATTATGTTCCAAAATATAGTGATGCAATGAAACAAATGTCTCAGTGGATGGCTGAAGGAAAGCTCAAAGCAAAAGAAGACGTTTACGAGGGTATTGAAAACTTTAGAGATACATTTTACCGTTTATTTAATGGGGATAAAATGGGTAAATTAGTGCTAAAAATAAAGCCATAAGTCTCTATGAAACGCCGAGTATCTGTTCAGTATGATATGGAAACCGAGATCATTGGATTCTATGATAAAGATACTGGTGAGCTTGATTTTGAATGGGATGATGCCCAAACCTACGAAGCCATGAAAAGAGCTACTGATGCACAACATTTGATTATTCATGAATTATTTCGATGTAAATATTCTCGCAATGCAAAAACCCGTGGGATTTATCGACGTTACCAAACTTTTATAAAGCGTGCTTCAGGCCTTTCCTAATGGCGATTATTTCTGTTTCTAGAACCTCCTGAACGGTTTATTTTTTTCGAACGATTGGAGCTTCCCGAATGTTTAAGGTTCCTTTGTTGATTTCTACCCTCTTTTTGTTTTTTAGGTTCGGGTTTAATGTTCGGGTCAGGTTCAAACCCTTCTTTTACTTCTGAAGGAATACAAAGACTCACAAGTTTTTCAATATCTTTTAAGTAATCCTTTTCATCAATGCATACAAGAGAAATTGCTTCTCCCTTCGCTCCTGCTCTTCCTGTTCTTCCAATACGGTGAACGTAATCTTCTGGGATATTAGGTAATTCAAAATTGATGACATGGGGCAATAATGGAATGTCAAGGCCACGAGCCGCAATATCAGTTGCAACTAATATTTCAATTGATCCGTCTTTAAATCCAGCAAGAGCCTTGGTGCGGGCTCCTTGACTTTTGTTTCCATGAATTGCTGCTGCTGCAATACTTGCTTTCAACATTTTTTTGACCAAGTTGTTTGCTCCATGTTTGGTTCGAGTAAAAACCAATACTTGTGTCCACTTTCCTTCCTTAATCAATTTTATGATTAATTCTGCTTTTCTACCTTTATCTACTTTATATACTCTTTGAACGATTGCCTCTACGGTAGTGTTTTCAGGGGTTGCTTCAACTAATACAGGTTGGTGTAAAATTCCTTGAGCAAGGGCTTTAATTTCTTTTGAAAAAGTTGCCGAAAATAAAAGATTTTGTCTTCTTTTGGGTAACAAATTCATGATTTTATTGATGTCGCGCTGAAAACCCATATCTAGCATCCGATCGGCTTCATCGAGAACCAAAATTTCTATTTGTTTCAAGGACAATGCTTTTTGGCTATGAAGATCTAACAAACGCCCTGGGGTTGCTATCAATACATCTACTCCCTTACGAAGTGTTGCAACTTGTGGTTTTTGATTGACTCCTCCAAAAATGACAGTCGAACGAATATCAATATAGGTGCTGTATTCTTTTACGTTATCATAGATTTGAGCTGCTAACTCACGAGTAGGTGTTAGTACCAGTGCGCGAACCTTACGGTTTCTAACTGATTTGTTTTGGGATAATACATGTAGTAATGGAAGCGTAAATCCTGCTGTTTTTCCCGTTCCAGTTTGTGCAGAAGCTAAAACATCTTTTCTTTTTAAAATTACTGGGATTGCTTTTTCTTGTATTGGGGAAGGTTCTGTATATCCTTTTTCCTGTATTGCTTTTAAAAGCGATGGCTCTAGGCCGAGATCTTCAAATTTCATAGAGTGAGCTTTTTTTTCGCCCATACGTTTGCGAAGATACAATAACTTTATGGCCCTGCATCAAGCGATCTTTATTAAATATTTGCGATCAAATTAACTCGATCCGGTCATCTAATAATCGTATTAACTTACGTTTGTACAAAAACCCTAAGACTCTTTTAAATGCTTTTTTACTCATATTGAGTTGGCCTTTGATGGCTAAGGGTGTACTTTTATCGGTAAGCATCAGATGACCTTGATTCTTTAGAGCATCCATGACAACATCACAATCCAAATCAATTACATTTAAAAAACCCTGTGGCCTAAGAGATACATCAATTTTTCCATCCTCACGAATGTTTTTGATGTAGCCTTTTATTTCCCTAAATCTTTCCAATGGCTGGAAGACTTCGTTGCGAAATAAAAGACCTTCAAATTCATCATCAATCAATACTACATATCCGAGATCGGTTACGCGTTGAACACAGAGTACTACCTGATCTCCTATTTTATAATCCATAATATTTGGCTAAATTAGATATGGCGCAAGGTAAGTTTTTTTGAAAGGTTAAATATCTTACTACAGGATTAGTTTTTTTGAAAAAGTCTTTGAATTACTTCAAAAGCAGCTTCTGCCATTCGATTCCCTTTATTGTCTAAAAGAGGGTTTACTTCGGTTACTTCGAGACTAATCACCTTTTTTGATTCAATAACTTTTTGAATTATCTCTACGACTTCGTCAACATCAAAACCCTTAGATACTGGGGTTCCTGTTCCTTTTGAAATCAAATCGCAATCCATACTGTCAACATCAAAGGAAATATAAATCATATCGACATCCCTCAGACGGTTTAAAGTTTCATTTACACAGAGTTCCAGCCCTCGATATCGAATTTCATGGACAGAATAATTTTTAATATTATTCTCCTTGATGACCTTATCTTCAGGTTCTTCTGTATTTCGAACTCCAAAATACAAAAGATGTTTTGGAATTACTTTGGGGGTGTCTCCACCTACTTTTTTGAGATTTTCCCATAGGGTAAGGGTCTCTTGATTCATTTCATTTATGGCTAGGTTTTGATTATCAAAACCTAGGGCTGCTGCTAATGGCATTCCATGCACATTCCCAGAGGGAGTACTTAGAGGAGAATGAAGATCGGCATGTGCATCAATCCATAAAACTCCTATTGTTTTATCAGGATAAGCTTTTTGAATCCCAGCTATAGACCCAAAAGCTGAGGAATGATCTCCCGAAAGGATTAGGGGAAATTGATCTTGCTCTAAAATTTTACTTACAGAATTACATACCCGTTGACATTGTTCCAAAACAAAGCCAAGTCGATGTTTCATTTCAAAGAATTTTTTATTATAAATCGTTTCATTGTGAGAAGGAATATCTACAAAAGGGTGTTCGTTAAAAAAACCGTTATTTTGATTGATTGCTGCTATTTCAATTGCATCAATCCCTAAATCTGAGCCTCTAGTCCCTGCTCCAATATCGGAACGATTTTTTATAATGGTAATGGGTTTCATATTTACGCTCAAATTTGTTTTCTTCTTTTGATTTCTTTTTGAATGAGTTCCATTTCTCTTGATGTTTGATTTGCAATTGAACTATTTTCTTCAGCTCTTCGAATTAGGTAGGGGACAACTCTTTTAATTGGACCATAAGGTAGATATTTTACAACATTGTATCCTTGATCAGCTAAATTATATGATATGTTATCACTCATTCCATAAAGATGAGCAAAGCATATTCTTGGGTGGTTTTTAGCAATCTCTTGTGTATCCATTTGATGCAAAGCCTTAAGGGTACTTTCTTCATTGTGACTTCCTACAAAGACAGCAACATCGCTTAAGTTTTTCAACAACAAGTTCAGCGCTTTGTCAAAATTTATATCTGTTGCTTCTTTTGAAGGACAAACAGGTTTGGGTAATTTATTGATTTGGGCATAGGCGATTTCTTTTTCAATATAAGCTCCTCTGACGAGTTTAATTCCTACTTGATATCCTGTTTTTTCAGCTTTTACTAATAGTGATTTCAAATAAGGTAGCCGATTTGAAAGATACATTTGAATGGTTGCATAAACGATGATGTTTTCTTTATTATAAGTTTCCATCAAATCTTCGACCAAGTTATCTAAAGCAGGTTGAATCCAACTTTCTTCAGCATCTACAAGGATTTTTACATTTCGTTGGACTGCTTTGACACAACAGATTTGAAATCTTTTTTTTACCCTTTCCCAGGCTTCAATTTCACTTGATGAAAGCTTGATGCTTTCGCTCACTTTTTTGAAAAGTGAAATTGCGCCAAAACCTGTTGGTTTTAGAACTACAAAAGGAGTTCCCAAATTGGAGTCTGAAATCGCTAATATTTTTAAAGTTTGATCAAGACTTTTTTCAAAACCAATTTCTGATTTTACCCCCTCTATCGAATAATTTAAGCAGGAATCTACATTGATTTTCTTTAATTTTTTAACTACTAATTGAGATTCTTCCAAGCTAGTTCCTACACAAAAATGACTGAACATGGTTGATCGAATTAGGCCCTCTATCGGGGCTCCTAGTTTAAGTAAGATCTGAACAGATAGTGTTCCGATTTTATTCAACAAAGGAGATGCAATTAATCTAAAAAGCCAATAACTCTTCCTGAGTTCTAAATCAGTTTTTGATGCAAAAGCGACTCGAGTATTTTCAAAAATACTATTCATCCATGTAGGGGTAACGGTAATTTATTGGTGGATTAAGAGTTTCTTTTACCAATTGAGGGGATACCCAGCGTAAAAGGTTTTGTTTTGATCCAGCTTTATCATTTGTCCCAGATCCACGGGCACCTCCAAAAGGTTGTTGTCCTACCACAGCTCCACTTGGTTTATCGTTGATATAGAAATTTCCTGCGCTATTTTCTAAAGCAATACGTGCTTCTTCTATTACTATACGATCCTTAACCATTATAGCTCCTGTAAGAGCATATTCAGAAGTTGAATCAACCAATTTCAGAGTATCTTCCCATTGGTTATCTTCATATACATATACTGTTACCAAAGGGCCAAATAGTTCGCGTTCCATAGAATCATACCTAGGGTTTGTAGTCACTAAAACTGTAGGATCAATAAAATATCCTTTTGAATCGTCATAAGTTCCTCCAACTAAAATCTCTACATCTGAATCTTTTTTTGCTTGTTCAATCGCCGCACTAAGACGGTCAAAAGATCCTTTGTGAATTACTGAAGTCATAAAATTTTTCAATTCTCTTGGAGACCCGAGTGTGATAGTTTTTATATCCCTAACCATCTGATCTAAAATAACTTTTGATTTTGACTTAGGAAGGTAAACTCTTGAAGCTGCGGAGCATTTCTGCCCTTGGAATTCAAAGGCTCCGCGAACTATTGCTGTAACAACTTCGGTAACCTCAGCTGAATTATGGACTACGATATAATCTTTCCCTCCAGTCTCCCCAACAATTCTTGGATAGGTTTTGTAGTTGTGAATGTTACTCCCTATTTTTTGCCAAATATTTTTAAATACTTGTGTTGATCCCGTAAAATGGATTCCAGCAAAATCAGGGCTTTTAAGAATGGTGTTGGTTACCATTTCTGGATCACCATTTATCATATTAATTACTCCTTTTGGTAATCCTGCCTCTTCGAAAACATCCATAATAACTTTTGCAGAAAACATTTGATGGTCACTTGGTTTCCAAACAATAGTATTCCCCATAAGTGCTGGAGCAGCTGAAAGATTTCCTGCAATTGCTGTAAAGTTAAAGGGACTTACTGCGTAGATAAATCCTTCCAATGGACGGTAGTGAATATGATTCCATACTCCTCCAGAAGAGGTAGGTTGGTCTTGATATATCTCCTCAGCAAAACGCACATTGAATCTGAGGAAATCAATAAACTCACAAGCTGCGTCAATTTCTGCTTGGTGCACAGTTTTGGATTGGGCAATCATTGTAGATGCGTTGATGATATAACGATAGGGACCTGCAATCAGTTCGGCTGCTTTTAAGAAAATCGCAGCTCTTGCTGCAAAAGGCATTTTTGCCCATGGCTTTCTGGCTTGTAATGCTGCAGCAATTGCTTGTTCTACATGTGATTCCGAAGCCAAGCTATAGGTTCCCAAAAGCTGCTTGTGGTCGTGAGGAGGATGCATGGTATTGGTTTGGGAAGAATCTACTTCTTCTCCTCCTATTTTCATTGGGATATGAATTTCTTTAGAAAAAAGGTCATCGTAAGTTGCGGTTATTAGGGCACGTTCTGGAGTTTTTGGCGCGTATGACTTTACGGGCTCGTTGATTGGAGTAGGTGATTTTAAAAAACTATTTGACATGATTTTTTGTTTAGTAATTTAGAATACAATTCAAATCAAATGTACACATAAAATTGAGCAAAAATGTTTGTTGAAACTAATTTTTAAATGGAAAAAAAATCGGGGTGTTATTTTTGTATTTTTGATAGGCTTCAGAAGCTCCCCACTTTTTGTCAGCACTAGCCTCAAGGAGGTTTACTCCACTTACTCGGGTAAGTAAAATATAAGTGAAAAAAGGGGATATGAGAGCCAAGTATTGAAAGCCTTCAAAGGTGGGGAAAGATATTATTGAAATCCCTATCCACAAGAATAATTCTCCTACATAATTTGGATGTCTTGATATAGACCAAAGTCCTGTCGAAATAAATTTACCGTGATTTTTGGAGTCTCTATTAAATGCTGATTTTTGTCGATCAGCTGTTACTTCAATAAAAAAACCAAAAAACCAAAGCAATGTCCCTAAAATTAAATAAATATCCATGGGTTTTGATTCTGAAGCAAAAGTGGTTATCGCGGGAAGCGTACACATAAACACCCAAAACCCTTGAAGAGTCCAAGCTAACATAAAACGTGTAAAACTGGTTTTAATTTGATCAAACCTTCGGTCTTTTCCAGCTTTTTTGATCCTCAGAAACAAAAAAGAACTCAAACGTAGAGCCCAAATCAATATTAGGCTTGCTAAAATTATTGACCGTAAATTTAAAACTTCAGTCAAATGTTGCTGATAAAGTGCAAATAGAACGACAGAAATATAGGTAATCCCTCCTGTTAAATCATAAAAGTGTTCTGTTTTTAAAAAAAATGAAATCAGAAAAACCACAAACTGAATTGCAAAAATTATGACCAAAATTTGAAGGCCTAAACTTACAAGAAGTGTTGATTGTTGATCTAAAGTAGTCGCTTTATTCAGAAGAAGACTTAAAAACAATACCGTTATAATTGCAATTAATCGTTTTATAATTTCATTCATATTCTTTTCTTTAAATGTATGTTTTAATCTTCAAATAGTTTAAGAATATAATGATATATCTTTCAAGAAATTAATTGTATTAAACAATTGATTCTTATCTTCCCTCTTTAATCTTAAATTAATTGTGCCTAATCAAATGTATCTGTGAAAAAAATTAAATTTGCTCTAGTTAAACTCCCAATACTTTCCATTAGCTTGTTTTTTTTGAGTTGCATTGCAGCAGCTTATCTTCACCCGGGTTCAGAAAAAGAGGAAATAGGATTTAAATCCGATCACTACTCGTTTACTCATAACTTTTTGAGTGAATTAGGAGAATTAAAAACCAATACAAATCAATCCAATCCTGCAATAATCCAAAAAAAAAACACCGCTTCAATGCTTTTATTTAATGGAGGATTGATCCTTATTGGAGTTACTTTGATGTTTTTTTACATTCAATTCAAGGAAGTGTTTAGAGTTTTAAATGACTCTAAAAAAGCTCAATTTTATGCTCAAATGAGCAAACCGATAGGGTTGTTGGCTGGGGGTTTTTATGCTGGAATTGGTTTAGTCCCTCATGATCTTAATTTTAGTTTACATGTATTTTTTGCCAACGGTGCTTTTTTAATTCTGTTTTTGCTCTGCATCCTTCACAGCATGACGGTGTACCACTCCAATTTGTTAAATAACCAATATGTTATGGGTTATTTATCCTTTTGTGTTCTCCTTTTTGTTTATTTGGGGATTCTGTTTTTTGGACCTGAAATTGGCCCCAAAAAGATTTTTACGGAAGCAGAATGGATGCTTCAAGTAATAGCTCAAAAGTCCATAGTATTGACTTTTATGATTTCGATTCTCCATCAAGTTTATGGTTTTGATAAACTTGTTCACAAAAACAATTTTTAGTCAACGGGGGCTTACTCTTTATAAAAGGTTTTTAAAATTCCACGTTGAGGAGTTGCCCTGTAAGTTGAAGAAGTTGTAGTTCTGCTAATTTAGCATCATACTTTGCTTTATTCTTGTTGGTTTGGGCGTTCATAAGATTGATCTGGGCTTGTCTGAATGAAATAGAAGATATACTCCCTAAACTGAATTGTTCTTTTGATCGATCAAAATTATTTTGGTTGGTTTCTACATTTTTCTCTTGAATACTAAAAACAACTTGTCTGTTTTGATAAATTTCAAGTGCATTCATCAAATCTCTTTCAATCTGTAATTCTAATTGCTGTTTTAAGATTTCTTGATTGTTGAGAGCGATTTTAGCGTTTTTGATTCGTACAGAAGATGTTCCACCATCAAAAATATTCCAAGTTAAATTTACAGATAATCCTAGGTCAAGGTTGCTGTTGTTTATACTCGGAAAAAAAGCGCTTGGTGCACTTTGGGCATAATTCCATCCGTAAGATCCCCTCAGGCCTATTTTGGGTAAATATCCCGATTTGGCTACTTTAATATCGTATTCATTAATCAATAAGTTTTTGTCTTGTTGAAGAAGTGAAACGTTTGTGCTTTTTGAAATTTCCATATAATTGAGTAAATCTTCTTTTGGAATAAAAATAACATCAGTATCTACCTCAAAAAAAGTATTTAATTCTTGGCCTAAAAGAAAATTTAAGTCTCGTTTAGAGTTTTTAAGCTGTTGTTCGGCATTGATGATGTTTATACTATCATTGGTTGCATCAACCTGAGAATTAAGTACTTCTAACATGGATCCTTGGCCAAACTCAAAAGCATATTGTGCACGTTTAATTCTGGATTTGGAAACTATAAAAGCTTGCCTTAAAACCTCTTTGTTTTCGGTAAGCGTTGCAATATTATAGTATACACTGAACAATTGTAAAATTGTATTTTCTATGGTTTCACGTGCCTGAAGTTCGGTTAGATTATATTGTTCCTTTAGCTTTTTGTAATTAAATACTCGGCCAAGACCGTCAAATAAGTTGTAATTTAAATTAATAGATGCGCCATAATTTCTACTTTCTGCCCCTATTAATTCGTTGTTTGGTGCAGGTACTTTTAAGCCTGTAGTAGGGTCATCTATGAATTGCCCGGGAAATTCTGTTGTTCTATCTCCATTGTTATAATTTGCGTTACTTGTTCCTGAAAGAATTGGAAGGTAACCTGAATTCAACAAACTTTTATTATTTGAAGCAATATTAATCGTATTCTTGGCTAATAAAATGCCATGATTTTTTTCTAAAACCAGTGAAATTGCATCTTCCTTGGTTAATCGTGTTTCTTGAGCAAAAGCTCCATAGAAAACTCCTGTTAAAAATAGAAAGTATAAAATTATATTTTTCATTTACAAAGAGGGTGTCTTTTTAAACATAAGATCATTTATGTAAGTTTTGTTCTTCTGAATTTGACATATATTTATTTTCAGCTTGTTCAATAACTGCTCGTTCAACTTTTTCTTTTGCAATTATTTGACCCGTTGAAATCCATTTTAAACCTACTTTAAGTTGATTGCTAAAAGACAAAAACATGGGCAATACCAAAAGGGTTAGCAAGGTTGCAAAACCTATTCCATAAGCAACAGAGATCGCCATCGGTTTTAGAAACTGAGCTTGTAAACTCTTTTCAAAAATAAGAGGTGTTAATCCTGCAATGGTAGTAATTGAAGTTAAAAAAATTGCTCTGAAACGAGATTTCCCTGCCTCATATAAGGCATCATCAAATATCATCCCGTCTTTCAAGTTACCGTTGAACCTTCCAATAAAAACAAGTCCATCATTTACCATGATTCCTATTAGAGCAATTATTCCCAATAAAGACAAAACATTAACCGAGAAACCATGAATCCAATGTCCCCAGAAAACTGCAGTTAAACTCAAGGGAACAAGGAGAATTAAAAGAACGGGTTGACTGTAACTTCTAAAAGCAAAAGCGATGGTAATATAAATCAAAGCTAGAATAGACAATCCTGCTAGGCGCAATGAATCGAGGAGTTTTTGTACCTCGCGATTTTGTCCTTCAAATGAAGGGCTAACAGAAGGATATTTAGATAATATTTTGGGTAAAACAACCGTTTTCAAATCGTTCATAACATCAGTTGAACTGGTTGTCTTTTGATCTTTAATATCTGCAGAAATTTGAATTTCTCTCCTTCCGTCTAAATGATTAACCGCTACTTCACCTCTAGCAATACTATAATTTGCGATTTCTGTTAAGGGTACTCGATTTCCTGTGGGGGTTAATATTCGCATTTGATCCAAATCATTTATAGAAGATCGATTTTGACGATCGTATCGAACCCAGATCCTAATCTCATCTTGATTTCTTTGAAATCGTTGTGCTTCGACTCCAAAAAATCCTGCCCTTACCTGACTCATTACAGAACGATAGTCTAGACCTAAGAGGTATGCATTATCTTTCAATTCCAACTGAATTTCTTTTATTCCTAATGGATCATTGTCTGTTATGTCTTTTAGGGCAGAGTTGTTTTCTAAGATTGTTCTGAGTTCTTTTTTTGCAGCTTTTAATTCTTGTATGTTAGTCCCTAACAAGGAAACCGATACTGGTGAGCCTCCAAAATTTCCTCCTGATCCAAAAACAAGGCTTTCAACTCCAATTATATTTCCAACACTCTCTTGAATTCGATTAGCTACAATAGTTGAACTCAAATTTGTAGGGCGATTTTCTCCCGGAAGCAGGTTGATTATTAAACTTCCCTTTGAGGAACCTGGACCAATATTTTTAACTATGTTTTGAAAGAGTATCTTGTCCGTTCCAGAAAGGAATTTACTGGTTAATTCTTGATTTACTTGTTTTGCTTTTTGTTCGATTGTGTTGATGATTGAATCGGTTATAAGCTCGTTGGTCCCGTTGGGCATTTGTAAATTTATGGATACTCTATCGCTGGCAATTTGTGGAAAAAAAGATGTTCTGATAATTCCTCCACCTACAGACCCAAAAGATAAAATGAGGCAGCCCAAGAAAATAGAAAACACCAATATTCTGTTTTTTAAAGAAAAACTTAAAATGGGCGAATATATTTGGTCTCGCATCCATTTCATTAGGTTATCCCCAAAAGTGTTAATGTATCTTAATTTAAAAAATATTCTAGCTAGTAGTTTTTTAGGATTTTGATCTTGAGGTTTTAGGGCTTTAGAGTGGGCTAAATGAACAGGCAAAATAATCAGTGCTTCAACTAGAGAAAAAAGCAAGGTAATGATTACTACAACCGATACTTCACCAAAAAAATCACCTATTGTACTGTCTAAAAACAGGAAAAGCGAAAATGCTAAAATGGTGGTTACAATGGCAGACAAGATTGGTGGTATTACCTCAAGAGTTCCATCAATTGATGCTTGTTCAGGAGATTTCCCTTTTTCGTAATGCTGATAAATATTTTCAGCAATTACAATCCCATCGTCTACAAGAATACCAATTACGATAATCATACCAAAAAGAGAAAGGACATTTATAGTTACATCAAAATATCCCGCAAAAATAAACATCCCTAAAAAAGAAATGGGTAATCCAAAAGCAACCCAAAATGCCAAACGAGTGTTTAAGAATAAGGATAAAAAAATTAATACCAAAAACACTCCTATTAGTGCATTTTCTGACAGTAATTGTGTTCTTTGAGTTAGTGTAATCGATTGATCATTTAAAACATTCAGTTTTACATTTTCTTGTTTTTGATTGAAGTCTTGGATATAGGCTTTAATTTTCTCTGCAGACGATATAAGATCTTCAGAATTGGTGCTATTTATGGTAAAGTTTACGGAAATATTTTCGTTAAAAAAAGATCGATTGGGTGTTTCTGAAAAGCGATCTCTAATAATGGCGACATCTTTAAGTCTAATCGTAGTTCCTTGATTATCAGCTCTTATAATTAAGTTTGCCAATTCATTTGCATAATATTTTTTGTTATTGGCACGAATTAAAAAGTCTTCTGATCTAGTTTTTATTGTTCCTCCAGTTATCAAAAGATTTGAATTTGCAACAGCTTGTGTTATTTGAGTGAATGTTAGGTTATACGCCAATAAATTTTCCTCAATCACTGCGATTTCTATTTCTTCTTCTGGATAACCCGAGATATTTATTTGTGATATTCCGTCTATTGCTCGAATATCATTTTCAACTTGTCTCCCTATTTGTTTAAGTATAGCTAAAGGGATTCCTTCCCCACTAACAGCAAAACTAATAGTAGGTCTAATTTGTTCTTGCTTTGAAACAACCAGAGGTTCCATTCCAATTGGATATGATGGAACTCGGTCAACCGCATTTTTAACTTGAAGAAGCATAAAATCAACATCACGCCCTTTTTCGATTTCTACATTGATTACTCCGCTGTTTTCTTGAGAAGTAGAGGTTACCCGTTCAACACCTTCCAGCCCCTTTAGATTATCTTCTATTTTAAGAATAACTCCCTCCTCTATTTCTTTTGGAGATGAACCAGGATAAATTACATTGACTTTTATAATCTTAGAGTCTGTCAAAGGAAAAAAGGAAGACTTGAGTAAAGATGCGCCTACAATCCCAAAAATAATTACTGCAATAATAATTACATTTACTGCAACATGATATTTAATAAAGTATTGGATTAATTTTCTCATTCTTTATAATTCTGACCCTATAATTTATTCAAAAATTTGAACTAACATTCCTGAATATGCGCCAATAACTGGTTTAGCCAGAAGAATTGTTCCATTCGGTATACCTATTAAGACAACTTTTTTATCTGAAAAAAAGACAGGCTCGACAGCAATAAGTTTTAATATTGATTCTTGTATTGTATAAAGTTGATTACCCTCTAGCAATAAGCTGCGGTCGATTTCAAAAGCGTTTGGTTGATCCCTTGCTTTGATTTGGGCTTCAAGGAACTGACCTTCTTTCAAATTTGAATCCTGAACTGCAATGAATACTTTAATTGTTTGGGAGTTTTGGTCTACTTTTCCATT
>JAURBD010000089.1 GCA_030829155.1 Flavobacteriaceae bacterium | reverse complement strand
TACAATAATATTGCAGCGCTTGAGTCGGCTATCTCTCGACCAAATGTTGCAGCCTTCTTAGTTGAACCCATTCAGGGCGAGGCCGGAGTAAACACTCCATCAGATGATTATATAAGAAACGCAAAGTCAATGTGTGATAAGCACAATGTGCTATTTATTGCAGATGAAATACAAACTGGAATAGGTCGAACAGGAGCTTTGTTAGCAGTATGTGGTAATTGTAGTTGTGAAGCCCATTGTGAAAGACAAAGCGACACTTATATACGTCCTGATTTGCTGATCTTAGGAAAAGCCCTAAGCGGAGGAGTATATCCTGTATCTGCCGTATTAGCAGATCGACCAATAATGGATGTTATTCAACCCGGTCAGCACGGGAGTACCTTTGGAGGAAACCCAATGGGAGCATCTGTTGCTCAAACAGCTTTACAGGTTATTGTTGATGAAAAATTAACACAAAATGCACGTCGTTTGGGTAAAATCTTTAGATCCGAGATGAATGCTTTCATCAAAGAAAGTAAAATTGTAAAACTAGTGCGTGGAAGAGGCTTACTCAATGCAATATTAATTAACGACACAGAAGAAAGTAAAACTGCTTGGAACATTTGTTTACGTCTACGCGACAATGGACTACTTGCAAAACCAACTCACGGAAATATAATACGATTCGCTCCTCCTCTTGTAATAACTGAAGATCAATTATATCAATGTATTCAAATAATTACATCTACTCTTGATGAATTTGAGCCGCAAGAGATTTGAATTAAGGAAATGAAAAAGTAGTTTATGGAGAGAAAAGTTTATTTTGATAACGCTGCAACAACCCCCATGCGAAAGGAGGTTATAGATTCTATGCACAAAGTTCTTTTAGAGACTTTTGGTAATCCGTCATCTACACATTCTTTTGGTCGTTCAGCGAAGACACAAATTGAAACTGCTCGAAAAAGCATCTCTAAACATTTCAATTCAGATCCACAAGAAATTATCTTTACCTCTGGTGGAACCGAATCAGATAATATGCTCTTGCGTTGTGCAGTTCAAGATTTAGGTGTTCAAACTGTAATTACTTCAAAAATAGAACACCATGCCATACTTCATGCGGTTGACTTTTTAGCAGAAAATAAATTAGCAAATGTTTTGTATGTCAAAACAGACTCAGAGGGATTGATTGATTTTGGAGATTTGGAACACCTTTTAAAAGTAGATAGAACAAAAAAACTAGTCAGTTTAATGCACATCAATAATGAAATTGGAACTATTTTAGATTTGGATCGAGTTTCAAAGCTATGTCAAGATAATGATGCTCTTTTTCATACTGATGCAGTTCAGGGTGTTGGCCACTATGCAATTGACTTAAACCAATTAAAAATAGATTTCCTTTCTGCAGCCGCGCACAAGTTTCATGGTCCCAAAGGGGTTGGTTTTTCTTTTGTTAGAAAAAATTCAGGCTTAAATCCTTTTATTTTGGGTGGCTCACAAGAACGGGGACTCCGAGCCGGAACAGAATCTGTTCATAATATAGTTGGAATGGCTAAGGCACTCGAAATAGCTTACAGTCGCATAGATGAGGAACAAAAGTACCTTAAGGATTTGAAAACTTATGCTATCGAACAATTTACCAAAAGCTTCCCCGAAATTCATTTCAATGGATGTTGTTCAGATTTAGACAGAAGTTCTTGTACTTTGGTTAATGTTTCTCTACCTGTTCCTGAAGATAAAGCAAACTTATTAAATTTTCATTTAGATTTAAAAGGAATTGCCTGTTCAAAAGGAAGTGCCTGCCAATCCGGAAGTACAAAAGGATCACATGTCATTGAAGAGGTCGTGCCTTTATCCCATAAAAACAACCCTGCAATTCGTTTCTCTTTTTCAATTTTTAACACCAAAATGGAAATTGATTATTTGATTCAAACCTTAGAATCTTTTGTTAAAGAATAATTTTTAGTTTAGGGGTTTGATTTTTTGGGTTTTCTAAAAATATCAGTTTCAAAATTGCTAACATTTCCTTGTTGGTCTTCAACTTCAATTTTTAACTTCAATTTATGGTTTCTAAAGTCAATGTCCTGGAAGTCGTAAGTCAACATTTTTCGTTTGGGTTCATGCTCAAATAAAATCCATTGATCATTGATGGTAGCCCGATATTTTTTTATTCCTGAAAAGTCATCATCAATTTTCATTTTGAGAAAAGAATAGTTGCTCATCCATTGTTTGGGTTTGAAATTTTGAGGGGTAATAGTTGGCCCGACAGTATCTTGTGCCAATACATAAAAACCAGAAGCCTTAACTTCCGTTTTGAGTTTCCCGTCTTTGAACTTTGTATAGGAATAATTGAGTTCTCCTTTTTTATTGACTTTTGCAATACACCAAGGGTTTGGTTTTTCGGGATCAATAGGGGGAGCATTAAATTCAATTTCAAAAGCTTTGAAAACTGCATTTTCTTCCCCTGGAACAAACAAAGTGTCTTTTGAAGCTTTTATTGGAAAATTAACGGTCTCATAAAAAGTGTTTTTGGGAAGATAAACACTCATATTATCAAATTCGAAAAGATAATCGAGTTCGGGTTTTACAAGATTCAATTCTTTGTTTTTATTTGGAATTTCTGCAGCAGATTTTTCACCTTCTACATAACTTTCGATGTAGGTTTTGTTTCCATGAAAATCCTCCAAAATAATTTGAAGTTGATAGGATCGATTTTCTTTAAAATTCATAATTCCATTAGGAGCTTCTAGGGGTAAAAAACTCATTCCATAAGGCAGGTCTCGAAATAACTTTTGTATTCGAAATCCCTCGGTTTTATATGTACTGTAATCAATTAGTGTGCTAATCAATTTACCATCATCAAAACTGATGGAGTCAAAGTTGTATTTTATGGTTTCTATTCCGTTGAGTAGAACTCTAATCTGATAAATACCGTTCTTATTGTAGCTCAGATCTTGGCGATCATACATTCGAATTCCAATTCCTTTTTTTCCAAGCCAACGCAGAATATCAGTAGTATAAAGACTATCATTTTTTCTCACTATGGGGATTTCGGTTTTTTTCTTTTGAATCGAATCCTCTAGGTTGTAAGAATATAAATTTCGAACTACAGGGCGTTGATTATCTTTAATATCAAAATTTAGCGTTAGTGGATTGAGCGGCATTTGAGTTTTTGAATCGCGAAGTTCAAAATGTAAATGGGGACCCAAAGAACCTCCTGTGTTTCCCGAATAGCCTATGACCTCACCTTGTTTTACAATCAACTCATTACTCTTGTGATAGCTTTGAATTAAAAAACGTTCCTTTTGATACTGCAGTTGTTTGACTATTTTTTCAATCTTAGGCGCAAATTTTTGAAGGTGAGCATAGACCGAGGTTGTTCCATTAGCATGTTGAACATAAAGTGTTTTTCCGTATCCAGAAGTGCTGACTTTGATTCGCCGAATGCTTCCCGCTAAAATACTTTTAACTTTAAATCCTTGACGACCTTTGGTTTTAATGTCAAGTCCAGCATGAAAGTGACTTCCTCGAAATTCTCCAAAGTTACCGGAGAGCAATAACGGTATTTCTAGCGGTGGTATAGCCCTCTGAGCTTGAAGACTAAAACTTAAACTAATGATCAGAATGCCCCATACAAATAAATTATTCTCCTTCATATCCGCTAAGATAAAAAAGAGTTGATTCAAATTCAATTCAGTTGAAATGATTTCAATAAAAATTTATTTATTGGTTTACCTCTATGTTTATGCGGGAGATTTTTGTGAGGATACGGGTGTTGTTTTCTAGTACAGAACATTCCAATTTTTTATCCACATTAAAAACGAAAATTAACTACTTTTTTTTGGAATTAAAATTTTTAAAAATAGCAATTCCATCACCGAGCTCTATGGCTTTTTTTCCAGGTGGGTTTATTTTTATTTTGTAAATAGAAGTTTGTGATTTCTTAGAAATGATTGTTTTGAAGATAAGTTCAAAAGTTTCATTTTCAAAAGCACTTAGCTCATCTATATAACATCTGTTTGCAGTGGTTTATGGAATTTTAAGACTAAGCTTCCATTTCCCGACGGTAATACTATCGGTTAAATTTGTCGGTGAATTGATAAGTGAAATAAATAAAAATAAGAGGCTGTAAATGGGGCACATAATTAAGTTGTTAAAAATTATACTCTTAAATTAAAAAATATCATAATCAATTTACTTTTAATAAGTTAAAATTTACTCGATAAAGAAAAGGAATGGAATTTCCCTCTCCTTCTGAACTGATCCATACTTCTTTATTTTTTTTTATTTTTACGGCTTCAACTTGGGCGTGCTTAAAAGGCAAAAGGTAGCGATTAAACTCAATTGAATCTAAGTTTTCGAGTTTGAATTTTTCTGCCTTGAATAGGTAGTTACTGCTGTCTGGGTGGTAGCCTGTTAGCACCAGTCTTTGAGTTTCTTGGTTATAATCCCCTCCTGTGATTAAGGTGTTTAATTTAATTTTTTTTCTACTAGAAAGCGAATAAGAACCTCCTTCTTTCGGAAAAACATAAAGGTGGGTATTCATTGATTTCATGTTTTTGGAAAAGAGAACCAATGAGTCTCCTACAACTATAAGGGTCTCGGCATTGTATTTCGTTTTTTTATTTTTTTTGAAAGACTTTTGTTTTTGGTATTTAATTTTGATGGAATCTTTTAGTTCAAAATCTTTAGTGGTTTTGTAAACGGTTAAATCTTGTCGCTTTCCGCTGTTGTTCCCAATATCGGCAATGTAAAAGTAGTTTTCATCTTGTGCAAGATCTTCCCAGTCTCTGTTGACCGCACCAATTATAGGATGTTCTCCAACCAATATACCATAATCATTGAATTCATACAATGAGGCACTCCCACCAGAATCGTTGTGTGACAAAAAGTTGTTACCAAACTCAGCTAAACCCGAGGTTTCTTCGATGATGTTGGGTAGCACTATTATTGGGATTGGTTTATTTTTGGTAGTACAAGCTGTAAACAAAGCTACAGAAGATGCAATTATAAAATATAGTGGTTTCAATTTTTTTTCTAAAGCTAAGTATTTTGAATTTATGTTTTATCATCACCATAAATAAATTTTACAACAGAATCAAGCATTGCATTTGACCGACTAAAACAAGTAGTCTTTCGGTTCAAACGCCTGAGGTACGCTCTGAAATTGAGACGCAATCGTTCTACATGATTATTACCGTAAACTTGAGTGCTGTGAATTTATCCATCAATCAAGTAGAGATAATTTTTTAGTTTGTCTGTGTAAATCTTTTTGACTTCTATTAGTCGTAAAAAAAACAACACCCTATTTAATGTTTTGTTTGTTCTACTGCCTACACAAAACCTAACTATTTTTTTGTTTCTCTGCAATAAGCACTTATTACCCAAACAAATTCCCCATTTTTTTAAAAAGGTTTTGAGTTCATCCACTTCATAAGTTTTTCTTTTGAATAAAATAGATTCTTCAATCTTGGAGGCTATTTTCTCAATACAACAAAATATATGTTTTCTGAGAGATTTATATCCTTTGAATTTAAAAGAATTGAATTTATAATAATTTCTTATATAAGTTAAATAGGACTAAATTTACTTTATGAAACTTGATTATAAAGCCCATTTAGAAGCATATGTTTATTGTTCTTTGAACAAAAATCTTTTTTCAGATGATGAAATCTTATTCACTTTTAAAGAAAAAGAGGGCGTAACTTATTTGGTTTTGAAGACGGTAGCAGAAAATCATAACATACCTTTCAATGAATCATGGGCTTTGATTTCTGTAGAAACAACCACATCATTATCAGAAACAGGAATTACAGCTCATATTTCTAGCGCACTTTCCAAAGAAAAAATTCCTTGTAATATGATTGCAGCATTTCATCACGATTATCTTTTTGTACCCTTTGAATCTGCTGAAAGAGCAATGATCATTTTGTGTAAATAAACTATTTTCAATAGGATTAAAATTTTGTTAAAGTTAAGAATTGGCATGTCTAAAAACTCAGGAATAGATTAAAAATTCTTAAGTTTGTATGAATAGGAGTTGTGTATCATTTATGAGTGAAAACAATCAAAATGTTGAACTTCTCGAACGAAATTTGGTTTTACTTTTAAACAAACTAGAAGAAAATCATCACGCATTACAGTCTCTTTCACAACAACTGGAAGAAAGTAAATTAATGCAATCTAAAATTTCTGACGAGAACTTTACTCTCAAAAAAGCAAATGCTTCTTTGGAAATGGCAAATTCATTACTCGGCAGTAATAAAAGTAATACAAAGACTAAAAATAAAATTAAAGCGCTGATTGAACAAGTTGAAGGATGTATGATTCAATTGCAAAATACAGCGTAATTTTTTATGAGTGAATTGCTAAAAATAAAGTTAACAATTGCAGATAGAGTCTATCCCTTATCGGTAGCACCCGATCAAGAAGAAGATTTGAGAAAGTCTGCAAAAAAAATTGAAGCAATGATCAAACAGTTGGAGCAAAACTACGCCGTTAGAGATAAGCAAGACGTCTTGGCAATGTGTTCTTTGCAATATGCAACCCAGCTGGAAAAAAAAAATGCCCAAGAAAATAAGGGTGTGACCATAACGCATGAAAAAATTAATCAGCTCAATGAGATGATTGAAAACCATATGG
>JAURBD010000072.1 GCA_030829155.1 Flavobacteriaceae bacterium | reverse complement strand
GCGGTCGCTCAATGGGATGTTTTGAGTTGTTTTGCCAAAACAGCTTTGAAAAATAATTATTGTCGCCCCACCCTCACACAGGGAAACGAATTGGAGCTTCAAGGGGCACGTCATCCTGTAATTGAACAGCAGCTCCCTTTGGGAACTCCCTATATTGCCAATGATTTAAAATTGGATCGAGAGACCCAACAAATCATGATGATTACTGGACCTAATATGTCTGGAAAATCAGCAATTTTAAGGCAAACCGCTTTAATTTCTTTACTTGCCCAGTTGGGGAGTTATGTTCCAGCAACCCAAGCCACTTTGGGCGTAGTAGATAAAATTTTCACAAGAGTGGGAGCCAGTGATAATATCTCGATGGGGGCTTCCACCTTTATGGTGGAAATGAATGAAACGGCATCTATTTTAAATAATATATCCGAACGGAGTTTAGTGCTTTTGGATGAAATAGGAAGAGGGACCAGTACCTATGACGGAATTTCTATTGCGTGGGCTATTGCCGAGTATTTACACGAACATCCCTTTCGACCCAAAGTACTTTTCGCAACCCATTACCATGAGTTGAACGAAATGACACAACGCCACAGTCGGATCAAGAATTTTAACGTTTCCATTAAAGAAACCAATGAAAGTGTGTTGTTTTTACGTAAACTAATCCCAGGCGGGAGTGCCCACAGTTTTGGGATTCATGTCGCTAAAATGGCTGGAATGCCCCAGCATGTTCTCCGTACGGCCCAGGATAAATTGAAAGTTTTGGAAGCTTCCCATGGACTAAAAAAAACGGAAAAAGGGGAGAAAACTACAGCAGAGAATTTACAACTTAGCTTTTTTAATTTAGATGACCCTCTTTTGGAAGCATTGCGAGATGAGATTACCAGTTTGGATATTGACACCCTGACTCCAGTAGAGGCGCTCATGCAACTCAATCAAATCAAACGTCGTTTGACTCAAAAATAGGCAGAAATTCAAGGGTAAATCCATTCCAAAAAAAGACTCCATTTTTTTTTATTAAAAATGCCCACTTTAATTTAGAAAGAATTAAAATTATTTTACATTTGCAATCCACAATGCGAAAGTAGCTCAGGGGTAGAGCATCACCTTGCCAAGGTGGGGGTCGCGGGTTCAAATCCCGTCTTTCGCTCTGTCGCTTGCTCGAGTGGTGGAATTGGTAGACACGCCGGACTTAAAATCCTGTGCTCTTTTGGGCGTGCGGGTTCAAGTCCCGCCTCGAGTACTTTAAGAATCCGTAACAAACTATCTATTAGTTGGTTGCGGATTTTCATTATCTATTTATTAAGAAAAATTTATTTTCTCTTTGTTGTGAAATGTGAACTTTTAAAATTAAATCCATTTTCATTTTAGGATGTAATCGCTGAGGCTTATAAATTAACAAAAGGTTATATATTTGGAATATGAATAAAACTACTAAAAGTTTAAAAGCACTTAGCAATCGACTGGACAAAGAAGCCGAACACTTCGATAACTTGATTGATATACTAAACTCAGACAAAAGCAAAAAAGAAATAATTGAAGGTGTAAAAAGAGAGTTACTTCTCGGACAACTCAAAAGGAATATTGTTGTAACTCAGGAAATAGCAAACTTAACAAAAGGGGATGCCATTATAGATGCGGAGGGGTTAAGAATTTTAGCCTACACTGAGGATGTTTTAAAAGAGACATCCCAAGTCGACGGCTAAATGGCTAAGTTTTATTGAAGAGATTTTTAAAGGAATAGAGACCCCAAATGAATTCTTAATGTTAATTACATCAAATTTCAATTAGGGCTTAAGAATAAGTTTCCTAATACAAATAAATACGATTATTAAAACGGAATACCCAATAAAAAAAGGGATAACAAATCTTTGGAGTTCAAATACCAACATGAGCGCCATAAGTAATAATTGAAACCCCAATCCATACAAAGAGATTAGTGTCATAAACCACTTTGGAAACGGATGACAATACCTTGCGTTTTTATCCATGTAATACATACACTTGTCAAAACATATATATAAAACATTATAGATATTGTAAAATAGATTTACTCTAGACTGACTTTCTCCCTTGAAAGCATTTGGTTTGGTATTTTCAATCACCCGACTGGTGGTATCACCCGCAACGGAATTCCTTAAAATCACATAATAGTAGTTATAAAGTGTTCCTTGAAGTTGGATCCCTATAAAAGCGATTAGCATATAAATAATGGAAATATCAGTGATATACCAAAAGGCTAGCAAAAAACAAAAGTTAAGCACTAAATCTGCAATAGAATCATAATACCGCCCAACATACGAGGGATTTTTTTTTAGTCGGGATAGTTCTCCGTCTGCAGCATCTAAAATGGATTTTAATATTATCAAAAAAGCGGCTGTTATCAAGTAACCATTTATCAAAAATCCAATAGCTATAAGTCCTGTGATGATAAACATGGAAGTTACGTGAATCGCTGTTAAATTTGTGTCCTGAAGTTTAAACGCAATCCAATGCCCCGGCGAACGGCCATAATCAGATAAGTCTAAAAATTGATACTTTTTCGGTAATTTTGACATTTGTAAAACTTAAAGAAAAATTATTTGTTAAAAGTACAACGATTTTTTCGCTTTGTTTTTTAAATAATAAAAGCCTTCACTATAAGTCAAGGTATTCTTTAAATAGTTGTCTTTCCTCTCTCGATTCAATAGTTTTTATGCAATTAGATTTGGCTATGCTAATGCAATGCCAATCATTGCTAAAACAAAATAAATTGCAATTGTTTTTGCACCATCATAATTTTTAGAAACACGCTGACCAAATAAAAGAACTAACAGCGCAAGAGACCCTATAATTAAACCGAGTAATCCAATAAAGTTAGAGGCGTTAAAAATAAAACTGAAAATTCCTACTAAACACAATATTCCAGAAATTAATTCCAAAATAGTAACTACAACTAAAGCAAGGGTAATTATTGGCGGTGAAAAATGGATTTTTAATAAATCATTCAAATAGGCTAAGTTTCCCTTGTAGTCAATGATTTTATCCACACCACTTTGAATAAATACAATTAAAAAGAAAGCTAAAACAAAAAGAAAGGCAATTTTTTCTGGAATCATGTAAACAAATTTAATCTTTTAGAGTTGTATATAATATAAAAACTTATGTAGTTTTTAGGTATAAATATCTTCTAAAACTAATTTTTAAATCAATTAAACAAATTTTATTCATCTTTTTGTTTTGTATTTTTAGCTCTTATGAAAAAGCAAGTTACCGTATTTGGTGCATCGGGTCTGATTGGAGGTTTTTTGATTCAAAACCTTATAGAAGACGTGTCAATCTCTAAAATTCATTTAGTATCCAGAAATTCTAAAAATGTAGAACATGAAAAAATTGTTGTACACCTAATTGATTTTTTAAACTCAACTGAAATAGAAAACTGTGTACGGGAAAGTACTACAGTTTTTTCAGCTATTGGAACTACTCAAGCCCGAGTGGGTGGAGATAAAGCGGCCTATAGGAAGATTGATTATGATATTAATCTGCGTATTGCAAAGTGCTGTTTGAAACTAAAAATAGATCAGTTTCAATTGGTGTCTTCTGGAGGGGCAGATGCTTCAAGTACTAATTTTTATTTAAAATTAAAAGGTGAAATTGAACGAGATATTTTTGATTTGGGTCTGTCTTCTACAATTATTTTTAGACCTTCACTTTTATTAGGTATACGAAAAGAATTTAGATTTGGGGAGCGATTTGCACAGCTGTTGATGCCACTGTTTTCTTTTTTATTTCCAGCAAATTATAAGCCTATAAAAGCAGAACTAGTTGCCTCCAAAATGAATGTCTATTCCAAGTTAAGTTTGACTGGAAACCATATCATTTCAAATAAAGAATTACTCAAGGAGGATTAGTTTGCTAGGCTAAGTTGTTCAGGTTTTCCTTTAAATCGAATTTCAACTTTCACTTTTGGCGTTTCGCTATCAGAGTTAAACGTACATGAAAAATTCAAAGTGTGTGTCCCTTTGGACACAGTCAAGATTTCTTTAGAGACACTTATTCGGCTAACTTCTTGCCAGTTTTTATTGTATAAAATAGCATGGGAATCACCATCGTATTTAAGGATTTGCCCAACATTAATTTGAATGGGTATAGAAACCTCTTTGTATTGATCAATTTCTATTTTTATGTTCCCAATCGATGTTTCCACAGGGGAAATTATAAATTGTAGCGCTTGTTGATCCCCGATGTTATCTACTTTAAAAGTTGAAAAAACAGGTTCTCCAGGTTGTCTAATTTTTTTATCATGTATAAATTTACCGGAATACATCTGGTAGAAATCCCATTGATTTTTTTCTTTTTTGCGAATGGAAAATTCTTTTTCAGTGTTTTGCATGAGTTGCTTTTGTTCTTTAGAAAATGCACCTCCTAAGCGTAACTTTTCCCAGTCTGCTATTTTATTTAATACGGTTTTAGAGTTTCCATTTTCAGCTACTTCTTTAAAACCAGTTACAAAGGCAAAACCAGCGTCAAATCCTGCAGACCTTGCCAATAACCATTCGATATCTTCCAGGCTTGTTTCTGAAGTCATCTTAAACCATCCTAACATTCCAGGCATGTAATTTCTCTGAAAATAGTTTTGATTTTTTAATCGATAAGCCGTTTGACTTTCTCTAAAACCAGCATACCAGGGTTCTCCCCAATTCATACGTGTGAAAATATGCCAAAAGAAATGGGTGGTTCTGCTAGCATCTATGATTAGGTGTTTTCTGATTTCTGGATTTAGGTTATTAAACCAGACATAAGGCATCAAGCTTTCTCCATATGTTCCTAAGCCTGTCGACCTATTTCCCTCCAAGCCATCAAAGGAAATTTGACTTAAGCCGGTTTGATTATAAAGATTGGCTATGTTTTTTGACATTTCAATAGTCAAATCTGCATCTGTTAAAAAGACTTTATAAGTATGATCTAATAGTTTTGAAATTTCTACTCCTTTCTCATGTTTTTTTGGTTTTGTATTAAAGGCTCCTCTTTGGCAGTCAAGTAATTTCCATGGTGCTTCTAATGACACACTTCCGTAACGAATCAATTCTTCTTCAATCCGAACCGTTTTCAGGGTATTGTTTTTCATCTGATTAAAAAAATCAGGGGATTCAATTAAGATTTCATTTTGTGTATTATCAATGGATTGCGTTAAAACACTACTACCTACTTTGGCCAAGCGTTTGTCTGGAATCGGTGTAACATAGGGGTCGTTAGGTGATATAAAATTGGATAAGGTGTGTGTGCCAAGACGAATTCCTTTTTCTTTTGCTTTTTCAACATAGGACCTAATTGTGGCATATCCTTTTGGGAAATATTTTTTGTCTAACTCAAAGTGTCCCCAGCTTTCAAAAGTTTTCCCGTAATAATATAGATAGTTTAATCCTGCTTGAGAAGTTATGTTGAGTGCTTTGTCAAAATCGGATTCAGTAAAACTCATAATCATATAGGAAGCATTTACCCCTGATTTTGTTTTTACCCATTCACCATCTATCATCGGGTGGGGGAGTCCTTCCTCAACCTCTATAGTTCCAATGGTTTTCAATACTTTATCTACAGGAACACCAAAGAGGGCAATTTTTGAACCGATCACTCCTCCATCATCATAGGGAGGGGCAAGAATTTTTTCATGGTTGAAATCGCTAATTAATCTATTCTGCATTCGGTTTCTTGTGTATGCCTGTAGGCTGCTTCCTCCAGGTACAGGCTTTGCTGCTTCTACTCTATATAATACTGGAGTTACATTTTCTGGATGTAAATCGGTAGGGTCTTCTTGATCAAAAATATCAAAGGCAGGCATTCTATCGCTTTCATTCCAAGGGTATCCTCCCAAGGTTTTGATGTTTAGTGATTGGATACCCATTGCAAAGGTACTATCCCGAACGACCCCTAAAGTTTCTCCAATGACACCATTGATTTTGTTGGTATAGGGACCCCATAAAACTAAATCTAAAGTTTCAAAATTAACATTAGAAAGTGAGAGTAGTTCAAGACTTAAATAAGAGGGATTTTGGCTAACAAGAAGTTCAGCTTTAATGGCATTCCCAAAATCAAGAGTTAGAATATTATCATTGTATTTCGCTTGTTTTGGCTTAAGATATTCGTTTTCAATCCGTAATGACATAATTGGGTTAAGACTATCTTTCAATTGATATTCTGTATTGCTATCAGCAGCTTTGAAACTGAGAAGGTATCCTTTCTCAGAAATACTTGTTTTAAAATGATCGGTCTCGAAATTTACTAAAACCGTTTGGGTTTCTTTTGAGCATTCTGTCATAAACGATAAAAAAAAAAGAAACGATAAAAAGCGATAAAAAGGACCGGATTTATATTTTTTGAGCATGAATAAGTGGATTTGTAAAGAATATTTTCATCTCGAATATAGCGTAAAATAAGTTTATTTGTATAGGGTTTCAATTTTTTCATTTAAAGAAAAATCAGATTCTAATTCTATTATTTTCAGCGAGTTGTCTTTATATTATTTCTTTATATTTTTCAATATTCCTTATATTTAGATATAACTTTAAATCAATTTGAAATGAAAAAAATAATTTTTTATTAATTTCTTTATATGCAGTAAGCTGTGTACAAGCACCAAGTGAAGTTTGTAAAGATTTGGAAAGCAAACAAGTAAAGCTTGAAGCAGCAATAAATATGTATTCAACGGTTTGGAATAAAGTCTTTGAAACACGTGATGTTTCCCATATTGATGAGGCTAGTTTTGACAGCCAAGTTATTGTGGTTACATCTTCTGGAAATATCACAGGTATCCAGGGGTTTAAAGACTACTATGCGGGGTATTTTTCTGGATTTTCTGATCTTGAAGTTGAGATTGTTGAAGTAGTAGCTCAAGGGGACAGATTGGTCAAGCATTGGAGTCTTCAGGGAACTCATGATGGCGATTTATTTGGAATTCCAGCTACGAATAAACGTGTTGAAATTTCAGGCTTGACATGGGTAACATTAAAGGATGGAAAGATTGTTCAAGAGCAAGACTTTTTTGATAATTATTCCTTTTTGTCACAACTAGGATTGATAGAACAATAAGTTCATACAGCGTGTAATGGGAATCAAAACTCTTCTGAAATTATTTTTCTTAATCCCCCTTTATTCTATTTTTAAAAATGAAAATGGATTTAAGAATAATGAATTGTTAACTGATGGGATTCACCTGAATGAAAAAGGGTATCAAAAATGGATAGATTATATTAAACCTATTGTTTTTTCATACCGTTTAACTCTTTTTTATTTATAAAAAAGACTACAAATTTTAGCATAAGTTATTTCACTAAATTCTTGAATAACTAAATCTGCTTGACTGTAATCCTGACTTTTTGAATGTAAACTATTATACCCTACACAATAAATTCCAGCGGCTTTTGCAGCTAAAATACCATTGGTAGAATCTTCAATCACCATACATTCTGAGACAGAACAGCCAGAAGCTTTAGCTGCGTTGATGAAAATTTCAGGATGTGGTTTAGATTCTTTAAGATCAGCTCCGCTTAGCTTCGCTTTAAAATATTGATCTAAATCAAAACGTTTAAAAATCCTATTAATATTTTCCATGGATGCTGAGGAAGCTACTATTAAAGTGATTCCATTTTGATGGTAGTTTTTTATCAATTCTAGTACTCCTTCCAAAAGGCAAAAGTCAGTATCATTCTCAAAAAGTGGAATAAAGTGTTTTCTTTTGGATGCAACTAGAAGTTCAGGGGAGGTCTCAAGATTGAATTCATTACAAATTTGTTCACAAATAGATAACGTTGCTTTACCAGTAAAAGAAGCGTAGAGTTCTGTTGAAACAGTGATGTCAAATTCTTCGAACATTTTTTCATACGCCTTGTGGTGAAGTGGTTCACTGTCCACAATAACACCATCCATATCAAATAAAACTGCTTTAAGCATCTACATAATTTTAGTAAAAATGAGCATTGATTTATTAAAATGTAAATTTAATTTAGTTCAAAAGTCATTTTCTCTTTGGAGGTAGAATCGGTTCCAATAAAAACATGATAAGTACCGGGTTCGGCTTCCCATTTTTGATTTGCACTATAAAATTTTAAATCTGATTCTGTAAGGGTGAAACTCACTTCTTGAGTGGCGCCCGGTTCCAATTCAATGGCCTTGAAGCCTTTAAGTTCTTTTACAGGGCGAGTTGCACTAGCAAAAGGGTCTTGAATGTACAATTGAACAATTTCTTTACCTTTTACCTTTCCCGTATTTTTTATCGTAATGGAGGCTTTGATACTGGAATTTTTAGTCATTTCAGTTTTATTTAATTGAAGCTTTGAATATTCAAATTTAGAATAGCTTAGTCCATATCCAAAGGGGTATAGAGGGCTATTTTTTTCATCTCCATAGTGAGACCAGAAAACACTCCCTGGATCCACTCCTTCTGTGCCAGGTCTACCGGTGCTTTTATGATTGTAATACAACGGAAGTT
>JAURBD010000150.1 GCA_030829155.1 Flavobacteriaceae bacterium | reverse complement strand
CAGAACACACACATCGTTCCAGATTTTATCTTAACCGTTGATAACGGAATACTTAATGTGGTGTTGAATCGCCGTAATGCTCCTGAACTACATATTTCGTCTTCTTATAAAGAAATGATGAAAGGTTATCAAGCAGCACCCAATAAAAATTCAGCTCAAAAGGACGCAATTCAATTCATCAAACAAAAACTAGATGCTGCTCAGTGGTTTATCGATGCTGTTGCACAACGACATCAAACTTTATATCAAACAATAAATGCTATAGTAAAGCATCAGGAAGCATATTTTTTGTCGGGGGATGAACTCAAATTAAAACCGATGATTCTAAAGGACATTGCTGAAATAATTAAAATGGATATTTCAACAGTTTCAAGAGTAGCAAATAGTAAGTACATAGAAACTCCTTATGGAACAAAACTCCTGAAAAGTTTCTTTTCTGAGTCTCTTACCAACGAAGACGGAGAAGAAGTATCTACTTTGGAAATCAAAAAAAACTTACGAACGTTAATTGAAAAAGAGGATAAAAAGAAACCTTTGGCGGATTTAGCATTGTCGGAAGAATTACTCAAAAAAGGTTACAGAGTAGCTCGAAGAACAGTTGCTAAGTATAGAGAACAAATGGACTTCCCTGTTGCCCGGCTTAGAAAAGAATTATAAAACATAGAATATTAAGCCTATTTTGATTGAATTCATTTCTAATGGAGTGCCTAAATTTGTTTGTGTACCGCTTTTGAAAAAAGGGGTCAGACTGTATTCAAAATAAATATTCCAAGTATTGTAGCCTGTCGAAAATTTTAATGCGTGACTTATGGGGTTTACTTCATTGATAACCCTAGCAGGATCATAAAACGGTTTTATTCGTGAAAAGAAGTTGTAGCGCAATAGATATCCAGAATAAATTCTCCAAAACTTATATGTTGTAGCCGTTGAAGTCCTCCAACGAAATTCTATGGGAACTTCAAGAAAATGAGAAACCAATCTATTTTTGGAAACAAGCCGGATGCTTTCAACTAAACTAAACCCATAAGAATCATTGTTTTCAATTGAAATACTAAGATTTGAACCATAATTATTGATTCCATATCCTAAACCGATTCCCAAAGCTCTGTTAGATTTATTATTTAATGAAATATCTTTAATAAAACCGATACTAAAGGATTGGGATACCCCATTTAATCGAAAGCCTTCAATAGACTCATCGGCAAGTAAAAATGATATACCCGCATACCATTGATCTTCTTTGTAAGATTTTTCAGCAAGTGCCAAACTGTCTTGGGCTACTAAATTAATACTTAGGAATAAACAGAAAAATGTTAAAGCGAATTTCATTGGATAAAGGTAGAAGAAGTTCTTTCAAAAAAAAAGGGTGTTTCATAGAAACACCCTTTTAAAAAAATAAAATTTTTATTAGTTTTTCATGTTTTGAGTATAATCTCCTACACGGGTAGTATAATTAATTTTTAAAGCATTAACCTGTCTTAATTCTTGTTTGATGTCGGAGATCAGTCCCATGTTGGTGTCTCCATCAACTTTTAAAGCTGTTGTCAAAACATTCTGTAATTCTTCACGTTTGGAAGCACGTTCTGCGAGTACAAAAGCTCCTACGTCTCCAACTGTAGCAAATTTATCATTCAATTGAATACGTGCTTGATTTCCATACTTATCAGCATATCGACTAGATGGTTTTCCAGCGTAGATATACATAACACGATCTTTCTTGTCTAGCTTTTGAATTTGATCTGCTGCCGGTAAAGTATTTTGAACCATCAGCGTGCTATCTCGCATTACTGTAGCAACCATAAAGAAGAACAATAACATGAAAACAATATCGGGTAAAGATGCTGTTGAAATGGCAGGGGTTTCTCCTCCTTTTTTCTTTTTAAATTTAGCCATGTTTTGAGGGTTTAGTTGTTCTTACTTGGTTCTGCTTCAGATAATTTTTGAGGAAACATTAATTTAACTTCAGCTAATTTCGGCTTCAGTCTTTCCTTTTCTTCTGGTGTGGTTCGTGGATCAGCATAGCGCTTATTAGCTTCAACAAAAGTTAATCCTAAAAGTGGATTAAGTCTCACAAATTCACGGTCTCTTAAATCATTATACGCTGCAACTAATTCATTTTGAACCGCTATATAGACTTTGTAAGAAGTCTCTCTGTTGTTCTTTAGTGAAATAATTGCTTTTTCTGGATTATCAGACGAACTTGGATCTTTTGCTCCTTGGCAATAGTCACAAGCTTCATCACCTACTCCACCACCGTTATCCAAAAAAGCAATTGCTTGCTCTCTAATTTCAGAAATTTCAAGTAGTTTTTCTTCAACAAGAAATTGATTATTTTTATTTACGACTACCGTAAATATATTTCTTTCTTTAATAATAGGAGGGTCCATTATTTCATCTATGGGCGGAAGCTT
>JAURBD010000084.1 GCA_030829155.1 Flavobacteriaceae bacterium | reverse complement strand
TTTGGTTTTTTTAGAATTATTTAAGTTTCGAAATAAATGAGTGCCTACATTTCCAGCACCTAGAATAATAATTTTAATCATATGATAAATGTAAAACAATATTTAATTAAATTTGAGAACCTAAATTTTATTAATCATGACTTTGTACTACAAACTTCGCACAATTTATTTATCCTATTATTTGTTGGCTATTGCCTCTTCTATTATTTTAATTTCCATTCTTGGTTCCATCAATATTATGTACATCAACATGGATGGAAATGATGGCACTGTAATCCTTGAAATGGCTTTAGTTTCTGCTGCTTCCATCGGTTTTTTATTTACTGTTCTTGCCCAAAGAAAGCCAACTTATGTATTCAGTTTTTTTGTTTTGGGAACGCTTTTTCAAATTATTTTTATGATTTTTAAAATCTCTTTAAATTTTTAAAAAAATAGATGGCAAAACTATTTCCGTATGAAAAGAGAAATTAAAAATAGGTCAGATGTTTTTTTCTTGGGTGACAGCTTTTACATAAAAGTCCGAACAAATTCTCTTTTAGGCCCTATTTTCAATGATGCAATAGACGATTGGCAAGACCACTTGGAGCGACTTACAGACTTTTGGGAATCTATTTTATTTATTAAAAATAATTTTGAGGGAAATTCCATAAATGTTCACCAAAAGGTTGATGTAAAAAACAATGGACTCATTGAAGCTAGACATTTTGGAATTTGGCTGAACTTATGTTATGAAACCTTGGATACCTATTACGAGGGGGAATCTAGCCCAAGTAGCAAAACTCAGAGCACGTAAAATGGGAACGAAAATTATGTTGAGTATTTTTGAGGACAGATCTAAGTTTTAAATTGCCATATTTCTACAGATTTATCTCCATTTGAATGACTATTTGAATTGCATCAAGTATCTTTGTGCAAAATTTCAAAATCATTTTTAATGAAGGATAAATTTCTCACCTACCTTGCTTCCAATCGTTTGATGAGTGTTCTTTTTGTAGCCTTTCCTACTGCCATGGGAATAGGAACCTTTTTAGAAACTTGGTACTCAACCGTCGCTGCTAAAATTTGGATTTACAACGCTTGGTGGTTTGAGCTAATGATGGGATTATTTCTATTTAGCTTCATAGGGAATATGTTTAAATACAAGCTTTTGAGAAAAGAGAAATGGGCAGTTTTGTGTATCCATCTTTCTTTTATTGCAATACTGTTAGGTGCTTTCATCACACGCTACATAGGTTATGAAGGTGTGATGCCCATTCGTGAAGGGGAATCAACCAATGTTTTTTTGTCCGAAAAAACCTATCTTGAAATTTTGGTAGACGGAAAATTCGAAGATCGTGACTTGCGAAAGCAACTTACAAAAGAGGTTCTTTTATCGGAACATGTAGATCACGACTTTGTGATTCAAGATGATTTTAAAGGTCAAGATTTCTCAATCCACTTTGTAGATTATTTAGAAAATGCAACTGAAGGACTAGTTTTAGATCCAGATGGAGAGCGGTATTTAAAAATAGTAGAGGCAAGCGACGGAAACCGCCACGACCATTACCTCAAAGAAGGAGAGGTTGTTAATATCCATAACCTACTTTTTACCCTAAATAATCCGATTGATGGAGCTACTAATATTGAGGTTATTGATGGGGAATATTTTGTGAGTAGTCCTTTTGAGGGAACTTTTATGCGGATGGCTGATCAGCTTGAGGGACAGTTGGTAAAAGATAGTGTTCAACCGCTTCAACTTAGATCTTTGTATGCGTTACCTAATTTTCAATTTGTAATCCCCGAACCCGTTCTCAGAGGAAAGTTTGATGTGGTCAAAGCAGAGGAGGGTCAAGCAGTTCAGCAAGATGCTTTGCGTTTGGAAATCATAATCCAAGACCAGACCGAGTTAATTACTGTTTTGGGAGGAAAAGGTTTTACCAATGATCCCAAGAAAATTGCAGTCGGGAATCTTGAGTTTTACGTAAAATATGGATCGAAATCTCTTGAGCTACCCTTTAACATTAAATTGAAAGATTTTGTTGCCGAACGATACCCGGGAACAGAAAAAAGTTATTCTTCCTTTAAAAGTAAAATTGTAGTTGAAAATGAAAACCCTTATGATTATGAAATCTACATGAATCATGTTTTGGATCAAGATGGTTATCGTTTTTTTCAATCTTCTTTTTCACCCGACGAAAAAGGAACCGTACTTTCAGTTAATCATGATTTTTTGGGGACTTGGGTAACTTACATTGGATATTTCCTATTGTATATCAGTATGATGGGGATTTTCTTTATTGGAAAAACTCGTTTTAAAAATCTATCCAAAAGTTTAGACAAAATTAAAGCCCAAAAGACAAAGCTTACTTTATTGCTGTTGCTTTCACTTTCTGTGGGGTGGTCTCAAGATCATCAGCACAGTAAAAGTCAAATTAATTTTGACTCCTTGGTTGTTGCTGATTCTTTTTCAAAAGAACATGCCCTTAAATTTGGTTCTTTGGTAATACAAGACTTGGGTGGTCGAATGAAGCCAGCCAATACTTTTTCTTCCGAATTACTGAGAAAAGTAAGCAAGTCAGATACCTTCAACGGAATGGATTCAAATCAGGTTTTATTATCCATTTTGAATGCTCCTGCAGTGTGGTACAACATACCAATTATCCATTTGAGGAGAGGGAATGATTCTATTCGAGCGATAACTGGTATTGATGCTAAAGCTAAATATGCTCCCTTAGTTTCATTTTTTGATTCAACCGGAGTTTACAAACTTTCCTCTCAATTGGAAAGTGCCTACCGAGCAGCAGTTCCCAATCAATTTCAAAAAGATTTTATTGAGGTTGATAAACGGGTAAACCTGCTCTACGCTGCCCTAGAAGGAAAAGTTTTACGAATTTTTCCTATTCCAGAAGATGAAAACAATAAATGGGTTTCTTTTCCAGAATTGGAAGAAGCCAATTTTAAAGGGACAGATTCTTTGTATGTTCGAAACGTACTGCCACTTTATTTTCAATCCTTACGAGCTGGAAAAGCGTCAAACGATTACAAGCAAGCAGAAGAATTGTTAGAAAGTCTTGTAGGGTTTCAGAAAAGATACGGATCCAAGGTGAGACCTTCTGAAGACAAAATTGCAGCCGAAATCATGTACAATAAATACGATGTCTTTAAAAAGCTATTCAGCTGGTATCTTTATGCAGGAACCTTCTTTTTCATAGTCCTTATGATTCAGATTTTTAAGAGTTCTAAGTGGATTGATAATAGCATTGTTTTCTTTAAGGCTTTTATTGGATTCTTATTCTTATTACACACAGCAGGTCTCATTATACGTTGGTATGTATCTGGGCATGCTCCGTGGAGTGATGCTTACGAATCTATGATTTATGTAGCTTGGGCAACAATGTTTTTTGGTTTTGCCTTTGGAAGAAAATCAAACTTGACCCTAGCTGCTACAACTTTTGTAGTCTCGATGATTTTGATGATTTCTCATTGGAACTGGATGGATCCTTCAATAGCAAATTTACAACCGGTTTTAGACAGTTATTGGTTGATGATCCACGTAGCGGTAATTGTTGGAAGTTACGGGCCTTTAGCTTTGAGTATGATCATTGGGGTAGTAGCTTTATTCTTGATTTTATTAACTACAAAGAAAAATAAAACCCGAATTGCTTTAAATATCAAAGAGCTTACCATCGTTAATGAGCTTTCTATTACGGTTGGTCTTATTATGCTTACCATAGGTAATTTTTTGGGTGGTATGTGGGCTAACGAAAGTTGGGGACGATACTGGGGTTGGGATCCCAAAGAAACATGGGCTTTAATCAGCATTATGATTTATGCTTTTGTAATCCATATGCGACTGATACCAGCCCTTAAAGGACGTTGGTTATTTAACCTTGCGAGTGTAATCGCTTTTGGGAGCATAATGATGACTTATTTTGGGGTTAATTTTTACCTTTCTGGATTACACTCATATGCAAGTGGAGATAAGATCATCACACCCGATTTTGTTTATTATGCAATCCTCTTTGTAACCCTTTTGGGAGGAGTTTCCTACTGGAAATACAAAAAAATGTATTGACAAATTGATGATGAAAGGGAGTTTTGGTAAACATTTTTTAGAACTTACATTTGCTACCCTTTTTATCAGTACCTCAGGAGTTTTAGGAAAACATATTGCATTAGACCCTCCTGTCATCATTTGGTGTAGAGCTTTTCTTGCATTGTTTGTCCTCTATTTTTATTGTCGCCACAAAAAGATTAGTTTAAAAATTCAATCGAACAAAGATCTTCCGACTTTATTGTTGAGCGGGATTTTTATGGCAGGACATTGGGTCACTTATTTTTATGCCCTAAAATTATCTAATGTTGCTCTTGGAATACTTTCTTTGTACACCTTTCCAGTAATTACAGCTTTATTAGAACCTCTTTTTGTTCAATCAAAATTAAGTTTGGTTCAAGTTTTTCTGGGTCTTTTGATTTTGATGGGAGTGTATGTTTTGCTTCCTGAATTTGATATTGAAAATGATCAGGTATTGGGGGTTTTAGTGGGTGTTTTCTCTGCATTGCTCTATGCGCTCAGAACCCTACTTTTGAAACAACATGTAAAAAAGTACAGTGGAACAGTTATTATTTTTCATCAAATGATTATTGTAAGTGTTCTCCTTGTTCCATTCTTATTTTTAATGAATGTAACAGCAATTCCTTCACAGATACCCTACCTTTTGGTACTTGCTGTGATTACAACAGCAGTGGGTCATACCCTTTTTGTGAAAAGCTTAAACTTTTTTGAAGTCAGTACCGCCAGCATAATAAGTAGTTTACAACCCATCTTTGGCATAATTTTGGCTTATGTTTTCTTAAATGAAATACCATCGGTAAATGTTTATGCAGGTGGTTTTATTATCTTGTTTACTGTAGTTATTGAAAGTTTACGCTCTAAAAAATCATAAACAGAAAAATGAAAATAAAAAACACTTCTTTAAGTTTAGTTTTGTTATTGGTTTTTTCTTGTTCAAAAAAATCTCCTGAAGTAGATGTTGCCCAAGTTGAATTAAACAAAGCTCAAGACCTTTGGCGTTCAAAAGGGTTTGATTCTTACAGTTACACTCAAACGCGTTTTTGTTTCTGTCTGCCCAAAGAATTAGGTCCACATAAACTGACAATTCTAAACGGTGTAATAGTTAGTGTTAATGGAGAAGCATTTGATGCTTCAATTCATCAAGGCTACCTGAATATTAATGATAGTTTTGAATACATCATAAATAAACTTGAAAATGATCCTGAAGAAATTAGTCTGGAATTCGATTCAACCTATGGATTTCCTACGGACGTATTTTTTGATATGAGCTTGATGATAGCAGATGAAGAAATAAGACTTACTTTCACAGACTTTAACCCAAGTACAGAAAACTAGTTGATCTACTTGAATGCCGCTACAAAATCATCTTCATCTAGTCCCGATCGAACTAAATCGAGGGCTTTTGACACAATTGCATCAGCTTCTTGAGTATTGAATCCTAAACCGATAACCAAACGACCTAATAATTGTTTCTCTCCTTGATCAGCGATATGATCTGCATAAATCATACGAGTAAGATCATACAAACGTTCTAATCTGCTCAATTCTGTTGCGGGTGGATTGATGGCGTATTGATTCGCATTATCTAAAATCATCTGATATTCATTTTCTTCAATTTCAAGATTTATTGCCGTTCGATTTAAAAATGCTTTTTCTTCATCGGTAATAATCCCATCGGATAAAGCGACACGTACAATAGCAGCAAAGTGGTCACGATTTCTATTTTTAAAACCGGAAGAATATATTTCAGATAATGACATAGTCTAATTTTTTCATAAAGATAAAAAATAGAAGATATTTTGTCTCATTTGCATCGGTTCTTTTTAAGTTTTTTCATTAAAAAAACCATCTTAAATTAATCTGCTTTACTTTGATCAAAACAAAAATAAAAATGAGCTTTTAATATTTTATCAGAAACACTTTTTTTAGATTTTGACCATTTGTGAATGTCTTTTTTAAGCATCTTCAAGGACGACTTTATTTCAGGATGTAATTCCTCATCATTTTCTAAACTTTTTATTTGGGTTATGAAATTCAACTGAAGCGCCCGCTCAAACGAATCAGGTTTGGATCGTGTCGCAAAAATTTGATCAAAAAGCTTTTGTAAAATGCTGTTTACCTCAAGTCCATTTCCAACCAGAGTTTGACTGGCTGACAATATTCGATTGAGAAGCTTTTTAGATAAAAGTCTATTGAGTGCAGAACGTTGCAGATTTTGAATTGTATTTAACCCTCCTTCAGCTTTTATGTTGGAGATTAATGACTTATCGATAAGCCATTTTGGAGTATTCCAAAGTTTTTTATTTAAAAAGTTTAGTGCTATTATTTGATCTGCTTTAGAAGTATTGGTGTAGGTATACACTTCGTTTTGGTTAGAATTATGAAGTGTAGTATTTATACCACCAATAATCTTGTGAACATGATAAATATACCTTCTATAAACCCCAATCATTTCACCATAAAGTTCCTCTAAATCATCGTAATTTGAAGACTCGTTTAAGGTCCATTCAGCTAAGTTTTTAGCAACAATCTTTAGGTTTTTAATTCCATAGTCACTTGCTTTAACAGGATCATCTCCGATGTTTTCGGTTTGTGAATCTGGATCATTTCCTCTGCCACCAAACATGTATATTGGGTTCAAAGATTTTGTATCCACATATGCTCTTAAAATTTTTGTCTCTTCTTCTACTTCTTTATTGTCAAAATATCGATATCCCCATTCGATTGCATAGTCATCATAAGGTCCCAGTTGTCGAACAAAACGGATGTTTTGATCACCCGGTTGGGCAACATAATTGTATCGAGCATAATCCATTATTGTT
>JAURBD010000029.1 GCA_030829155.1 Flavobacteriaceae bacterium | reverse complement strand
AGTTTAATTGAATACTCCTCAATTTCTATAGGGTTTAATGATTCGGTTGTAAAAAGATTTTGAGTTTCTTTTTTTTGGGCTTCAATTTTTTGTATGTCTCGCTCTAATTTTTTGAACTCTTTTTGCTGATCAAAGCTTAAGGTTTTTTTAGTTGATTTTTCTTTCCATTCTTTTTTGATTTTTTTTTCTTCATTTGAAGAGGATTTCTTTTGCTCTTGTGAATCTTCATAAGCACGATAGTCTGAGTAGTTTCCTGGAAAATCTTCAATTAACCCATTTCCTTTAAATACAAATAAATGATCTATAATTTTATCCATGAAATATCGATCATGTGAAACAACTATCAAGCATCCCGGGAAGTCCAATAAAAAATTCTCGAGAACATTAAGGGTAATGATATCGAGGTCATTGGTGGGCTCATCAAGGATTAGAAAGTTTGGATTTTGAATTAGAACTGTACATAAATAAAGACGTTTGCGCTCACCTCCACTTAATTTTTCAACAAAATCATATTGTTTTTTTCGATCAAATAAAAAGCGTTCTAAAAGTTGTTGAGCGGATATTTTTTTTCCTTTTTTAAGTGGAATAAAATCTCCGAATTCTCGGATAACATCAATTACCTTTTGATTTTTTTTTATACTGATACCTCTTTGGGTGTAGTAGCCAAATTTTAGAGTTTCACCCCAAATAATTTTTCCACTGTCGGGGGTATCATTTGAGGTTAGTAAATTTAAAAAAGTTGATTTTCCAGTTCCATTTTTTCCAATAACACCTATTCGATCTCTTCGTTGAAATACATAATCAAAACGATCTAAAATTACTTTTTCACTAAATGATTTTCCAACTTTATGCATTTCAATCATCTTACTACCCAAACGCTCCATATTGATTTCCAGTTGAACTTGATGTTCATTTCTTCTTTTTTGAGCTTTTTCTTTGATGGCTTTAAAATCATCAATTCTAGACTTGGATTTTGTGGTTCTTGCTTTGGGTTGTTTTCGCATCCATTCCAATTCTTTTTTGAAATGTAATTTTGTTTTGTGTGCCTCAGCACTTTCTTGAGCTAATCGTGCATCCCTTTTTTCGAGGAAATAAGAATAGTTTCCTTTGTATGTATATAGTTTCCCTTTGTCTAACTCTATGATTTCGTTACATACACGTTCCAAAAAATACCGATCGTGAGTAACCATCAATATGGTTGTTTTTTCTTTTGTAAAATATTCTTCTAGCCATTCAATCATTTCAAGATCTAAATGGTTGGTAGGTTCATCCAAAATAATTAAGTCTGGTTGTTTGAGTAGCGCAATGCAAAGTGCTATTCTCTTTTTTTGGCCACCCGACAAGCTTCCTACCAAAGCAGTCAAGTCATCTAATTTTAATTTGAATAAAATTTGCTTGTATTGTGTTTCAAAATCCCAAGCTTGATTTCGATCCATTGCTTCAAATGCCTTTTGGTAGCCTTCTTGATCTTCAGGATTTTCTATTGCCCGCTCATAATTTGCAATTATTTTTAGTGTGGGGTTGTCCGCTTTTAAAATACTTTGTTCAACAGTAAGTTTTGAATTTAGATTAGGTTCTTGAGCCAAATAGGCCATCTGCTTCCCTTTTCTGAAAACTACACTTCCTTGGTCAGGATTATCTTTTCCTGAAATAATATTTAAGATTGAAGTCTTACCACTTCCGTTTTTGGCAATTAAAGCAATTTTTTGTCCTTTGTTTATCCCAAAAGATAGAGGTTCGAAAATTACTTTTTCACCATATGATTTTGAAATGCCCTCAACAGAAAGTAAATTCATGATTTTTTTTTGGAAATACTAAAGTAAACAAACAGTGTTAGTTTTGATTCTGATGTGACATTTATATTTTTCTCTCTAACAAAAGATCACATTTATATTTTTGATTTTTTTTATGATAATTACTTTTTTTTATCAACAAATCTAATTTCTTTTGCTGCATTATTGTAATTTTGAAAAAAACTACCTCAATGAAACATCGATCCGGTTGCCCAATTGCAAATTTAGTTGACCTGGTAGGAGATAAGTGGTCTCTTTTGATAATAAGAGATTTTTTTCTTGAACGGAATACATTCAAACAATTTATTAACTCACCAGAAAAAATAGCTACAAATATTTTGACAGACAGACTCAAGTCGCTCTTGTCGAAAGGAATTATTGATTATACCTATGCTCCCAATAATAAGAAAACCAAGTATTACTATTTGACAGATATGGGAATTGATTTGTATCCTGTAATTTATGAAATGGCGATGTGGAGTCGAAGAAATTTAGATGTTGATTTTAATGATATCGCAAATAATTGGTTTTCAGAAAACCAAGATTTAGATGATGATGTAGTAATGGAAAATGACATTAGAGACTACAAATTAATCCGACAAGATCTGTTTGAATTAGCTAATATAGATGCTAAATAGGTCCAAAATATTTCTTCATTTAAATTTATCAAATATTTTCTTTTTTGAGCCATTCAAAACATTGATCAAATTGATCAAATAGTTGTGAGTTTGGAATTAAATCAGGAATAATATCAATACGTTCCATCATGTATTTTGGTTGTTTTGCCGCTCCTACCAAGAGTATTTTTTTCCCTTGTTGAGCTAGTTCCAGTATTACAGATTCAAGAGCATAAAGCCCTGACTGATCCAGATAGGGAACCTTATCCAACCGAATTATTAATGTAGATACTGATTTTGGTATTTGTTTTGCTGTTTCTGTAAATTTAGATGTAGAACCAAAGAATAAAGGCCCATCGATATGTTTGATGAAAATTTTATTCGCAAGTGTTTTTTGAATCCCTTTTTCATCCTCCCATACCTCTTCTGGGTTAAATGGTATTACATTCAAACTTTCGCTCGTTAAATCCCCTATCTTTTTCATAAACATTAAAGAAGCGATTACTAAACCTATTCCTACTGCATATACTAAGTTCCAAAAAGTTGAAAGAACAAGCACAATTATTAAAATAATAACTTCACCTCTTGGCATTGCTGGTATTGCTTTCAATCCCTTATAATCCATTACTCCAATACCAACTGTTATTAGAATTCCAGCTAAAACAGCTGCTGGAATTTTAGATGCGATTGGTCCTAAGGCAAGCAATATGATAAGTAATAGTAGACCTGCAATCATTCCTGATAATCGGGTTTTACCACCTGCATTGATGTTTACAACAGTTCTTATTGTAGCACCAGCACCGGGTATTCCTCCAAATATTGCTCCGATACTATTACCAATTCCTTGACCTATCAATTCTTTGTTGGGTTTATGTACTGTTTTGGTCATGTTGTCCGAAACTACTGAAGTCAATAAAGAGTCAATAGCACCCAAGAAGGCAAGAGTTATGGCTGTGAAAATATACTTTGTAAATGTATCAAAACCAAAAGTACTGAATAGTGAAAGTTTTGGAAGAGGTAGCCCAGAGGGAATTGCTGAAATTGGTCGATAAGGTATATCAAATCCAATTGCTAATCCAGAAACTATAAAAAGGGCTACAAGCGTACTAGGCACTATAGTAGTTATTCGTTTAAATCCGTAGATGATAAAGATTGTAAAAAATGCTAAACCTACCTCTAATAAGTTTATTCCAGCAAATATTTTTGGAAGTGTTCTTATAGTACCAATTACCCCAGAAGCATTTTTACCTGCTAAAGTTTGTGATTCGGTTAATATTTCATCTTCAGTTATTTGACCTGCTCGCTCAATGGTTGTTTTAAAATCTTCTAACACCAATATGCCTTCATTCATTTCGTCTTTGAGAATGTTTTCTAAAATGATTTCTTCGGCTAGAGGCTTGAACTGTTCAACATACTTGGCATCTTCTTTGGGATAGTAGCCAAATGAAGGAGGTATTTGAGTCACCAAAATAATAACCCCTATTGCCGTCATAAAACCGGAAACTACTGGGTAGGGGATGTAACGTATGTATTTCCCAAGACCTATGATTCCGATACCAACTTGTAAAATCCCCGACAACAAAAAAACGGAAAGAATTGTTGGTAAAGCTTTTTCAATATTCCCATCAAAATTTGAAATAATTTCTGCAATAAATACCATACTGACCGCAGTCATAGGTGCAGTTGGCCCTGATATCTGGGTAGATGTACCTCCGAATAGTGCAGCAAAAAAGCTTAAAAAGATTGCACCATATAGTCCTGCACTTGGACCTAAACCAGAGCTAACTCCAAAAGCAAGCGCAAGAGGTAAAGCTACAATACCAGCAGTTAAACCTCCAAAAAGGTCTCCTCTCAAATGTTTTAAATCAAAAGTGAAAAATTCTTTCATAAGAAAAGTTGAATTGTGTTTATTGTAATTATTTAACTATGGGTAATGATTTTTTTTATTAGTTTAAATACTCAAATTCTTTTTTTATTGTAACCGTTGAGGGGTTCAATAAGGTTTCAGCTTGTCCTAGGGTTTTTGGGAGTTCATAAGCATAGAAATATTTTAATGTTTCTATTTTTCCAAGATAAAAGTCATCGGAAAATTTTGAAGTATTATTATTTAAACCTTCTTGTGCCTTTGTGCCTATTTCGAGCCATGTCCATGCAACGATAATGAGGCTAAAGAATTCCATGAAAATACTTGCATCAGCCAAATATCTTTCAAAATCACCTTTCATTGCGTGGGGCATTAATTCTTGAAGTACTTTTTGAGTTAGCTGTATTTTTTCTTCTAAAATTTCAGCATATGGAATCAAATCTTCATGTTTCTTGGCTTCTGCTACAGCATTTGTAATTTCAGTCACTAAGAGCTGGAGGCCGGATCCATTGCCCATGGTTATTTTTCTACCCAAAAGGTCTTGAGATTGAATTCCAGTAGTGCCCTCATAAATAGAATTTATCCGAATATCTCTATAATATTGTTGAAGAATAAAATCCGAACAAAAACCATAACCACCAAGTACTTGTAAACCATTGTTAACAGCATAGCTTCCAGCTTCAGATGGATAGGTTTTTACTACAGGGATAATCATTTCAAGCAAAGTATTGTATTTATTCTTTTCTTCATCTGATGTTGCTGTAAGTTCTAAGTCGTAATATTTTGCTGCTAAGTGAACTAGGCTCATAGATCCGTCTACTACTGCTTTTTGAAGCAATAACATTCTACGAACATCAGGGTGTTCTATGATTAAGTTCTGATTGTCCTCCATATTTTTCTTTCCATCACTGGATAATTTTCTTCCTTGTGGACGCTCATTAGCATATTGCAATGAAGCGTAATATGCTGCAGAAGCAATTGCTGAACCCCCTCTTCCTACAGCAATTCTTGCAGCATTCATCATCAGAAACATATAGTTTAGTCCTTGGTTTTCCTCTCCAACCAACCAGCCGTGACAATCATCTGCATCTCCAAACCCAAGATGAGTTGTACAATAACCACGTTGTCCTAACTTTTGAAAGTCTGCTACAGTAGTTACATCATTCGGTGTAAGAGAACCATCTGCTTTATGTCTGTTCTTTGGAACAACAAACAAGGAGATTCCCTTTGTACCCATAGGAGCTCCTTCTATTCGTGCAAGTACGAGATGAATGATATTATCTGTAAATTGATTATCACCACCTGAAATAAAAATCTTTTGACCACTGATTCTGAAAGAACCTTCTTCAGTTCGTTTTGCTTTGGTTACAATATCTGACAATGAGCTTCCCGCTTGGGGCTCTGTTAAACACATGGTGCCTCCCCATTCACCGGACAACATTTTTGGAACGTAAGTTTCTTTGAGTTTTTCGTTTGCAAAGTGAATTATAAGTTCAGCTGCTCCTTGGGTAAGTCCAGCATAACCTGGTAAATGATTGTTGGCAGCATCCAATATATAGGTTGCTGCAGTTTGTACAACTAGTGGAATTTGCATTCCGCCATCTTCATAATCAAATGGAGCAGATATAATTCCTAATTCTCCCCCTTCGAGCATCATTGTTTTTACTTGATTGTGGACATAAACTTTTCCATCTTTATGGTAAGCAGGTTGTTCATCCATTTCTTTGAAATAGGGAAAAAGTTCTTTATCAGCAAAATCTTTTGATGACTCTAAAAATAAATTTAAAGATTCTTTATCATGATCTTCAAAACGTTCTCTTTTTAGTATATCCTCTAAATTATGCACGTCATATAGAACAAACTTTAGAGTGTCCATGTCTACGTATTTTTTTGTCATCTTCAGCGTTCTTTATAAAAGTTTTAAGCTTTGTTTTGTTTTTTGATTAAATTTAATGCAGAACCTTCTTTAAACCATTCGATTTGTTGTTTATTATATGTGTGATTTGCCTCAATCATATCTTTTGATCCATCCGCATGAATTATTTCAACAGAAATTGGCTTTCCAGCTGAGAAATCTTTTAAATCAATAAAATTGAAAGTATCGTCTTCTTGAATTAAATCATAATCAGCTTCATTATTAAAAGTCATCCCTAACATCCCTTGCTTCTTTAGGTTGGTTTCATGAATTCTTGCAAATGATTTTACCAAAACAACTTTAACCCCAAGATGACGAGGTTCCATTGCTGCATGCTCTCGTGAGGACCCTTCCCCATAGTTGTGATCTCCAATAACTACGGTTTCGATTCCAGCAGCTTTGTATTCACGTTGTACACTTGGTACTCCCGCATATTCGCCAGTCAATTGATTTTTTACAAAATTTGTTTTTTCATTAAAAAAATTCACTGCACCAATCAAACAATTGTTTGAAATATTATCTAAATGTCCTCGGAAGCGTAACCACGGGCCAGCCATAGAAATATGGTCAGTTGTACATTTTCCCTGTGCTTTGATTAATAGTTTTGCCCCTATTAAATTTGAGCCATTCCATGGTTTGAAAGGAGTTAATATTTGTAAGCGTTCTGAATCATCAGCTACAACAACATTTACATTTGAACCATCCTCTTGCGGTGCCAAATAGCCATTGTCCTCCACATCAAATCCTTTGGGAGGTAATTCTTTTCCAAATGGTGGATCTAATTTAACTTCATCACCATCTTGGTTGATTAAGGTGTCATTTACTGGATCAAAATCTAATCGCCCTGAAATCGCAATTGCTGCAACCATCTCCGGAGAGGCAACAAATGCGTGAGTGTTTGGGTTTCCATCTGCACGCTTAGAGAAGTTTCTGTTGAAGGAGTGGATTATGGAGTTTTTTTCTTCTTTATCTGCACCTTCACGTGCCCATTGACCAATACATGGTCCACAAGCGTTAGTAAAAATCTTAGCATTTAGTTCATCAAAAGGCACAAGTAAACCATCACGTTCAGCAGTATATCGAACTTGTTCAGAACCAGGGTTGATTCCAAATTCAGCTTTGGTAACTAGTTTTTTGTCAACAGCTTGCCGAGCAATTGAAGCAGCTCGATCTAAGTCCTCATATGAAGAGTTTGTACATGATCCAATTAATCCCCAATCTACTTGTAAGGGCCATCCATTGGCTTTTGCAGCTTTACTCATTTCTGATACAGGTGTTGCTAAATCTGGAGTAAAGGGACCATTGATGTGTGGACGTAGGGTATTCAAATCCAATTCTATAACTTCATCGAAGTAGAGTTCTGGATTTTTATATACTTCTGGATCTGCCGTTAAATGTTCTCTCACTTCGTTTGCAGCATCTGCAACATCGTCACGATCTGTTGAACGTAAATAGCGTTCCATGGATTGATCATAACCGAAAGTAGAAGTTGTAGCTCCAACTTCTGCTCCCATATTGCAAATTGTTCCTTTCCCAGTACAAGACATGGATTCGGCACCTTCACCAAAATATTCTATTATTGCTCCAGTTCCCCCTTTTACGGTTAGTATTCCAGCTACTTTAAGGATGACATCTTTTGGTGCTGTCCAACCATTTAATTTTCCAGTTAATTTCACACCGATAAGTTTTGGAAATTTTAATTCCCAAGGCATATCTGCCATCACATCCACTGCATCAGCTCCTCCAACACCTATGGCAAGCATTCCTAACCCTCCAGCATTTACGGTATGGGAATCTGTTCCGATCATCATTCCTCCCGGGAATGCATAATTTTCTAAAACTACTTGATGAATAATTCCAGCACCTGGCTTCCAAAAACCAATTCCGTATTTATTGGAAACAGATTCTAAAAAGTCAAACACCTCAGCTGAAGTGTTGTTTGCTGACTTTAAATCTTCTGTTGCTCCAGATTTAGCTTGGATTAAGTGATCGCAATGAACAGTAGTTGGAACTGCCACCTTGTTTTTACCAGCCTGCATAAATTGTAATAATGCCATTTGAGCTGTAGCATCTTGACATGCAATTCGATCAGGAGCAAAATCAACATAATCATTTCCTCTTTCATAAGGACGCTCAGATGTCCCGTCCCATAAATGAGAATATAGAATTTTTTCTGAGGCTGTTAATGGTTTCCCCGTTATCTGACGTGCATTTGATACGCTTTTATCTAGTTTAGCGTAAACCTGCTTTATCATTTCAATGTCAAATGCCATATTTTTTTATTTGATCGTAAAACTACAAAATTAAGGTCATAGATTTTACTATTGAATAATAGATTTTATCAATATTAGATGATACTTAAATCTATAGTGCTTTTAACATATTATTACGCACTTAATATTCTCAATATAACTCCTAACTCATATGTGCTGATTTACAGAAAAGTTTTTTAATATTTTTTTTCAGGATGACAGTAAAAAAAATTAGATGGTACCATAACCAATAATTTAAATAGATATTATTTATCTATAGGATTGATGATTAAATACATAAAATTAAAAGAATAACTATTGGCATTTAGCACATAATTAGTTTTAGTATATTTACTGGAGAGAGTGGTACGTTTTTTTAATAAATTCATTTTTTTTATTTTAAAATGATAAAAACCAAAGTAATAGTTCTTGATAAAATCTATTTAGAACGACCTTCTACAATTTCAAAACCATTTAAAATTAAAGAAGCAGAACTTGATAATTTGGGTTTAAATGAAGTTATTTTAAAAATTTGATATGCTGGATTATTTCATTATGATTTATCAGTAATTGATGGGAGTCGACTTCGGCGACTACCTCTTGCTTTGGAATTGGAAATCATCAGTAGATTACTCTTATTGTAAAACAAGCAGAGCTGCACTTTGCGAACCTTGGAGCTTATGCTAATACAAAATAAACTCTTTTGGTAAATTAAATAAATCATGAAAGAAATTAAAAAAATCAACAGAGAGAATTATAGATATTTTCAATCTATAACGACACGGTGGATGGATAATGACATCTATGGACATGTAAATAACGTAGCTTATTATTCTTATTTTGATACAACGGTAAATCATTATCTAATTGATTGTGCTGGGATGGATATCAATAAAGCTGATGTTGTAGGCTATGTTGTAAACTCACAATGTGAATACCTTTCTGCAATTTCATATCCAGGTCAAATTGAAGTAGGCCTTCGTGTTAATAAACTTGGTAATAGTTCTGTAACCTATGGTTTAGCGGTATTTAAAAAGGGAGAAACTTTGCCATGTGCATATGGATCATTTGTTCACGTATTTGTGAATAGAATAAAGAACAAAACGGTTTCTATTCCAAAAAAAATTAGAGAGTTTTTAGAATTGTTAGTTTTATAAAGCCTATTTTCGATTCAGCTAATTTAATTTTAATAAAAGAACTCACTAGACACATGCCTTTATTAATTGTCATTCTCGGAATATTATTGTTATTCATTTTAATAGCAAAATTTAAACTCAATGCATTTATATCATTCATCATTAGCTGCATTTTTGTGGGAGTTTTTCAGGGTATGGAGTTAGAAACCATTATCAAATCAATTCAAACTGGAATGGGAAATACACTCGGTTATTTGGTTATGATTTTAGGGTTGGGAGCAATGCTTGGAAAACTTGTTGCCGATAGTGGCGCTGCACAAAGAATTACCTCGAGATTAGTTTCAAGTTTTGGAATAAAAAACATACAATGGGCAGTTGTTCTAGCGGGTTTTATTGTTGGTATTCCCATGTTTTATTCAGTAGGTTTTGTAATCTTAATCCCCTTGGTTTTTACCGTTGCAGCTTCAACAAGATTACCTTTGATTTTTGTAGGCATACCCATGCTTGCTTCTTTGTCAGTTACCCATGGTTTTTTACCTCCTCATCCAGCACCTACAGCTATCGCAGATATGTTTAGTGCTGATATAGGTAAAACCTTATTGTACGGAATTATCATTGCCATTCCTGCAATTATTGTTGCAGGTCCATTATTTTCAAGAACCATAAAAAATATTAATGCCACTCCCTTGAAAGAATTTCATAATCCAATCGTTCTGAAAGATGAGGAAATGCCTAGTATGGCCATTAGTGTATTTACTGCATTACTCCCAGTTATATTAATTATTCTTTCAACACTTTTAACCTTTTTCATAGCTAAAGATTCTATTTTTAGCGATGTTGTTATTTTTCTGGGCAATCCTGTAGTAGCAATGCTGATTTCTGTTATGGTAGCAATCTATACCCTTGGTATTTCGCGTGGAAAAAAGATGACAGCCTTGATGAATTCGATATCGAGTTCCGTTTCAAGCATAACGATGGTTTTATTAATTATTGCAGGAGCAGGTGCTTTAAAGCAAATTTTAATAGATAGTGGGGTTAGCGACTACATAGGAGAATTATTAAAAGGTTTTTACATATCTCCATTATTTTTAGCTTGGCTAATTGCAACTATTATTAGGGTTTGCGTTGGATCGGCAACTGTTGCGGGTTTAACAGCCGCAGGGATAGTACTCCCAATAGTTTCAAGTTCCGAAGTTAGCCCTGAGCTGATGGTTTTAGCTATAGGCTCTGGAAGTCTGATGTTATCTCACGTAAACGATGGGGGCTTTTGGATGTTCAAAGAATACTTCAATCTTTCTGTTAAAGAAACACTTTCGACCTGGACCGTTATGGAAACTACCATCGGAATTATGGGGTTAATAGGCGTTTTAATACTAAACATATTTATATAAAATTAACAAATGAATAATTTACCCTCACAAAAAGTAAAAGAATTAAACTTAGTGTTTCCACCAGCCCCCAAACCAGCTGGTGTATATAGACCCGTATTAGTTGTAGATAAATTTTTATATGTTTCGGGACAGGGGCCAATGCAAAATGACGGAACATTGATGCAGGGACGCTTGGGAGATAATTTAGATTTAGAGGAAGGAAAATTAGCAGCACGTCAAGTAGGTTTGACCATGTTATCGAGTATTCAAACACATTTTGGAAGTTTAGATAAAATTAAAAGAGTAGTTAAGGTATTGGGTATGGTTAATTCTTCACAAGATTTTGAAAAACAACCTTATGTTATGAACGGATTTAGTGAATTAATGGTAGATGTGTTTGGAAAAGAGCAGGGGATTGGTGTAAGAAGTGCTGTAGGTATGTTTTTACCTGACGGTATTCCAGTTGAGGTAGAAGCAATGTTTGAGTTATATTAAATGAGAAAAGGAAGTAATTGGTATGAGGTAGATAATATTGAAAAGGTAATTTCTCCAGCCCTTTTGGTGTATCCAGATAGAATTGTTGAGAATATTAAAATGATGATCAAAATATCTGGAGGAACCAATTCCTTGAGACCTCACATAAAAACGCATAAAATTGCAGAGATAGTAGACCTGCAATTAAAATACGGTATTTCAAAATTTAAATGTGCAACCCTTTCTGAAGCTGAATTACTTGCTCAACGTGGAGTTAAAGATATTCTTCTGGCCATGCAACCCGCGGGTATTCATATCAATAGATTTTTTGAATTGACGATCAAGTATCCAAATTCAATAATAGCAACAATTGTAGATGATTATGAAATAATGCTTAAAATGAACTCCATAGCCTGCAAAAAGCATTTGCAAATACCGATCTGGATGGATATCAACAGTGGAATGAATAGAACTGGAATAAAACCCAATAATGAAGCGGTATTGTTGTATCAAAAAATAGAAGAGTCCACAAATTTAGTTGCCAAAGGACTTCATGTTTATGATGGGCATATTCATGAATCGGATTTTAATTTACGGAAGGAAATTTGTGATAAAGATTTTGATTTGGTTCTAAAACTAAAAAATCAAATAGAACTTCTCGGAATAACAATCAAAACCATTGTTGCTGGAGGAACTCCTACTTTTCCTATTCATGTAAAACGAAATAATGTGGAAGTAAGTCCAGGAACATCTTTATTGTGGGATCAAGGATATGCTGATACATATAAAGATTTAAAATTTCTTAGGGCTGCTGTTTTAGTTGGTAATATCGTAAGCAAACCTGATCCTAATTTGATTTGTTTAAACCTAGGGCATAAGTCTGTTGCAGCAGAAATGAAATTTCCTAGATTAAATCTTCTCAATTTCAAGAAATATAAACCAATAAGTCACAGTGAAGAACATTTTGTTGTTAAGTGTGATGAATCTGAAAAATATCGAATCGGTGAGATTTGTTACTCCATACCAACCCATATTTGCCCTACGGTTACTAAATATGATAAAGTGTTAACGGTAATTGGGGGAGAAATAATAGGGAGTTGGAAGATTGCAGCAAGAGACTACTCAATTGTGACCTCATAAAAATTAAATAGAAAATATGTTTATACTCGACGCCCACCTCGACCTTGCCATGAATGCCATGGAATGGAATAGAGATTTAACTTTGAAGGTTGCGGATATAAGAAAAAGTGAAATCGGAATGACTGATAAACCAGACAGAGAAAAAAATACTGTTTCTCTGGATGCAATGCGGAAAGGAAATATAGGTATTTGCGTAGCCACTCAGATTGCTCGTTACGTAAAAAAAGAAAGTGAATTACCGGGCTGGAATTCACCACAACAGGCATGGGCTCAGACTCAAGGACAGCTGGCCTGGTACAAGGCTATGGAGGATTTAGGCGAAATGGTTCAGATTACAAATACAAAAGAACTAAATGAGCATATAACCCTTTGGAAAAACAATGACGTTTCCAAAAAACCAATTGGATATATTCTAAGTTTGGAGGGTGCTGATTCAATTTTGAATATGGAGTATTTAGAAAAATCTTACAATCAAGGATTGAGAGCAATTGGTCCTGCTCATTATGGACCAGGAATTTATGCATATGGAACTGATTCTGTGGGTGGAATAGGAGTCAAGGGAAAAGCATTGTTAAAAAAAATAGAAGAGTTAAATTTAATTCTTGATGCTACCCATTTATGTGATGTAAGTTTCTGGGAAACAATGAAAGTTTATGAGGGCCCTGTTTGGGCAAGTCACAATAACTGTAGAAAATTCGTAAACCATAATCGTCAATTTTCTGATGAACAAATTAAAGAATTGATTGGAAGAGATGCGGTTATTGGAATAGCATTGGATGCTTGGATGATGGTGCCCAATTGGATTAGAGGAAAATCTACACCCAAGAGTGTGGGAGTAACTTTAGACCAAATGATTGATAACATCGATCATATTTGTCAATTATCTGGAAATTCATCTCATGTTGGCATTGGAACGGATTTAGATGGAGCATTTGGGAAAGAACAATCTCCTCTTGATTTAGACACGATAGCCGATCTTCAAAAGATTCCATCAATGCTTTCTAAAAAAGGATATTCCAAAAGAGATATTGAGAATATAATGAGTCAAAACTTTATAAAATTTCTTTGTAGGGTATGGAGATAACTTTTGAATTGATCTAAAGTATATTTTTTTTCGATTAGAATTCTTAACCTTTCGAGATTCATTATAGATTTAGAAGTCTATAAAAGGAGCCAATGTTTTTTCCATAGAAACGTTGGTATGTTCTACAGAATATATAATTTGATCTTTAAAATCACGTACAATTATTTTTGTTAATCTAGTTTCTCGAGGGTCTTTTTCAGACCCATAATATCTATAATATTCAAGATATAAATATTTAGGATTTTTTATATTTTTCAAAAAGTTACGATCATAAACCGCTTTTATATTGTCAACTTTAAAAGGGTTTAAGATTTTTAATGGTGAATTCGAAAGACGTTCTTGATAAATATCATACCAACCTTTACTTGAAGAGTTTAAATTATTTATTGTAACCAAGACCATATGTGAATAATTATTAAAATCAACTGTTATTGGTTTGATAACTTTTGTTGAGGCATTTAAAGGGGTCTTTTGTTTTTTTAACTTTTTAGATTTACTTATCTCTACATGAGCCTGATTCTGATTTTGCCCCAGAGAAACCTGTGAAACAAAAAGTAAAACAACAACTAAATTTTTTACAAAAGAATTTGACATAGTTATAAAGTTGAATTATTAATGATTTTTTTTTCGTTAAACGGTTTTATCTAGATTCCGTATTTTCAGTTTATTTTAATATCGTTTAATACTAATTACAATTATAAATAGCCACAATTTCACCATCTGATTTTTTAACTTCAATGATTTTGTTATAATCGCGAAGTTTCATAATAGCAAAACCTTCATTTTCAAATAATAAGCCATGTGGAGTGGGGTAGTTGTTATTGTAAATGAGGTTGTCTCCAACGATGGGCTCTGCTGAAGCTCCAGTGTGATAAGCAATGTTATAATAATTTGGATCTGTTGATGAACATAAAAATGTTTCATTAGCGATTTCTATACTATTAGAAACAGTAGTAGTTTTGTAATTATTACCTACATAAATAGACCATGGACATCCATTTAAATCAGACACACCAGCTGCATATGGACAACTATCATTTGGATCTAACAAGCCATCACCATCTGTATCTACAATACAAGTTGGACAACTTGATATAGCAACATCTTTAACAACATCATTTAGTTCGTCCAATGGTGCGGCTGCATAATACCATGTGAAAGAATCGGATTCGCCAACTGCTATATCTTGCATACGGACATACAAACTATATGATCCGTCATTTTCAGTTGAAATCTGAACTGTAGATGGAGTTACAGTCTCCGAAACATTATAATCAAAATCATAATCTGCAACAGAGGTGTTTGCACTCGTCGATTTAGTAAAAAATAAAATTCCTTCGTCAAGGGTTAAGATCCTCAGTGCTGATGATTGTTGAGTAATTAAAGTTAATTTTTGAAAAGATCCGTTAACCAAGTTGCCCCTTTCTTTTATTGGTTCGTCTGTACCGCCAACGAAGTCATCTCTTGTACCAACCCAATATCTCAGGTTTGTAACAGCTGCTGAACCAATATTTTTAATTGTTGTGGTTACTTTAATAAAATTGTCTCCTGATCCAATGCTGTAGTCATTAATTACTTCTAATTGAGAAGTTCCGATTGTAACTTCTCCTTTAACCTTAATATTTCCTGATCCAAAACCCCCAGAAATATTGAAACTACTTGAATCAAAAGTAGCCGATGCAAAAAGAGGGTTTGATTTTACAACACCATTGATGTTCCATTCATTAGTTCCATCTCCACCAATACCAAACGTACAATCCAAAGGATATTTTCTTTGCTGCCCCCCCCTAATATCAGTATATGTTAATTGCCTCCATCCATTAGCATCACTGAGGTAAAATGGCTGTTTTAATGTTCCAGATACGGTTATGGATACTTCAGTTCCATCTCCAAATCTCATGTTTCCATTATTGATAACCTGATTTGTTCCAGTAAACTGAGAAAAAGCATTTAAAAAGCATGAAAGTGATATTATAAAAAGCAAATATTTTTTCATGGATATTGAAATAAGCAAGTAGTAATTATTGTTTGGAGTTTTTTGAACTATTTTTATATTTATTTACAAGATATAAAAACTCTGTGAATACTTATTTAATCTATTCTTGAAACTGTTAATTCTTCTATTTAGGAAATCCTAAAAATGCAGGACAAAAAGTTGGAAAAGCCTAGTATACTTGTAAAAAAGTTCAGTTTTTCTTTATCATATTTTCATAAATACATTTATAAAAAAAGGTCAATTTTATTAATCTTTTTTTTATGTCTGCTAGTTTATAATTCTTATATTTGCAGTGTTTTTCAACCTTATTTTAAATTAATCTAAATAAGTTTTGTGTTTTATCATTTCTTTTTTAAATTTGCTAAAAATAATTCTTATTTAGATTAATTAAAAATAAAACCAAATGAAAAAAATGTATTTATTATTAATGCCATTATTGCTTTTTAACTGTACTAAAACAGAAGTTGAAGAGGTTATTAAAGAAGTCGAAGTAGAACGAATCGTTACAAATACTGTGATTGAGACGGTTACGATAACCAGCACTACAGTGATTGCACCGGAGGAATATTCCTTTACAAGAAAAGGTATTTCAACAGTCTACTACACTGGTCAAACTGCACGTCTGGATATGGCTACCGAGCTTAAATCAGCTATGAATAATATTTCTTCAACGCAAACCGGGATAGATAATATGTTCAATCAAGGAACGGGGTTTAGTGACTCTTCTTTAGATGCCTCAGGGAAAAAAGTTGGGAATAAAACTGCTGCCTCTCCTATTGCATCCGCTACAGTAAAACCTTTGTTTGACGGTTGGATAAATGAATTTACAACTACAGTTATACCTGCTGTAAATGATAACATAATAGCATCTTCAGGTGTAGCCGGATCCTACACCGAAGCAGACGGTTCCCGAACGGTAAAAGTAAATGCCAAAGGATTTGAACTAAATCAAATTTTTTCGAAAGGT
>JAURBD010000058.1 GCA_030829155.1 Flavobacteriaceae bacterium | reverse complement strand
GAATAATTGCTTCCCAACTTTTTCTTCCTGCTTTCTCATACAATTTATAAGTTCCCAAGAAATGAATCACTTGAATTATTAGGAAGAATAAAAACCATTGAAATAATGTCATAATATGTGTCTTATATTTAGTCTTTTAGACGATAATTTAACTTTTTGTTATACCTATTCTAAACTGAGTACATCGTTCATCGAAAAAACACCTTTTTTATCCTGTATCCACTCTGCTGCAATAACTGCCCCTAGAGCAAAACCTTGTCTAGAATGAGCTTGATGTTCTATTGTAATCGAATCAACGGGAGATTCATATTGAATAGCATGTGTTCCTGGAACTTCTCCAGTCCGTTCAACTTTGATGGGCAGAAGGTTTCCTTTGACTTCTTTTTCAATAGTCCAATATGAGTAGTCAGATTGATCAATAATTCCATCGGCTAAAGTTATTGCAGTTCCACTGGGTGCATCAAGTTTGTGTATGTGGTGAATCTCTTTCATTGTTGGTTGATAACTTTTATGAGAGGACATTAGTTTAGCCAGAACTTTATTCAGTTTAAAAAACAGGTTTACTCCTACACTAAAATTTGAAGCATAAATAAATGCACTATTTTTAGCCTTACAAAAATCCTCTACTTCTTTTAGTTGATCTAACCATCCTGTTGTTCCACAAACTACAGGTATGTTGATTTTTAAGGCAGTTTTAATATTTTCGACTGCTGCTTCTGGAATACTGAAATTAATTGCCACATCTGCATCAGAGAGATTTCCATCTGTTTGGTCTTGATCGATTTTAGCAACGATATCATGCCCTCTTTCAATTGCTAAAAGTTCTATAGCTTTCCCCATTCTTCCGTATCCTAAAAGTGCTATTTTCATGATTTAAAGTTTTATATTCAGCGTGAGACCGAAGTTTAGATTAGCATCTATTAAATCAGGTTCAAGATGAGGCCGAAAAGTTAACTTATTATCTACATTGAATTGCATCAAATGCGCTCCAACATTAGCATCCAGTATGTTTAAAAGATAGAATCCCATAAAAAATAAAACTGATAAATCTCTGTAACGTTTATGGAAGTTCATTCCTTGAATTAGCTGGTCGTTCTGAAAAATACGTCTTGCATAAATATCATCTGTGTAACCTGCAATTCTTCTTTTGTAAATATCTCGAAAGACTTTCATCTTTCTACTTTGGTAAAAATAGTAGTATCCCGAGGTTCCTAGAGCTCCATAAATAATGGGAAGTTTCCAGTATTTTCCAGTGTAAATTTGACCTAATCCTGGAACTACAGCAGAGTAAAATGCTGCTTTAGAAGGTGTCAAGGGATCTTTAATTAAAAGTTGTTTTCGGGTTAAAGTATCTTTTTGAATCTTTTGTGCAAAAACAAAATTGAATGAAAAAAGTATAACAAAGATTAAAGTAATTTTATTTTTCACGATTCAACAACTTTTTCATACGACTGAAATCTTGTTGAGAATCAAAAGGAATTTGAATAATCCCTTTACCATCTTGTTTGTAGCTGATGGATACTTTAGAATTAAAATAATTCCCAAAATCTTCAATTCCCTCTTGAATGAATAACGGTTTGTGAGTTGTAACTTTTTTAGAAGTTCCTTCTTTTATACCTTTAACGATTGCTTCTGTTTTGCGAACACTTAACTCTCCTGAGATTATTCGTTCGTAGATTGCTATTTGATCATCTTTTTCTTCTAACGGGAGTAAAGCCCTACCGTGCCCCATCGAAAGAAATCCATCACGCATTCCTGTTTGAATAATTGGGTCAAGTTTTAATAACCGAAGATAGTTTGTTATTGTAGATCTTTTCTTCCCTACTCGATCACTAAGTGCTTCTTGGGTAAGTTTAATTTCTTCGATTAAACGTTTATAAGATAAAGCAATTTCAATGGGATCTAGGTCTTGCCTTTGGATATTTTCCACCAAAGCCATTTCTAATGATTCTTGATCATTAGCTAGACGTACAAATGCAGGAACTGAAGAAAGTCCAATTAATTTTGCAGCTCTGAATCTCCGTTCTCCAGAAACCAATTGATATTGATTTGAATTTATCTTTCGAACTGTTATGGGTTGAATGATTCCAAGCTCTTTAATTGAAGAAGCTAATTGTTTTAATGCTCCATCACTGAATTGTGTTCTTGGTTGAAAAGGATTTACTTCAATTTGATTCAATTCCAAATCAATTATGTTGCCAATTACTTGATCTGCATTTTTATCACTTGCAGATTTAATGTCATTTTTTGAATCTTGAAGTAAAGCGGACAATCCACGACCTAGAGCTTGTTTTTTATTTGTTTTGGACATTTCTAATTTCCTTTATTTTTTTTGAGTACTTCTTGAGCTAAACTAAGGTAATTCTGAGCTCCTTTACTGGTTGAGTCATATTGAATAATATTTTCCCCAAAACTAGGTGCTTCACTGAGTCTAATATTTCGTTGAATTATTGTTTTGAAAACCATTTTTCCAAAATGTTTTTTAACTTCCTCCACCACTTGATTGGAAAGACGAAGACGAGAATCATACATTGTCAACAATAAACCCTCAATATCTAGATTTTTATTGTGAATTTTTTGAACACTTTTTATTGTGTTTAAAAGTTTGCCTAAGCCTTCTAATGCAAAATATTCACATTGAATGGGGATTATAACGGAGTCAGCTGCAGAAAGCGCATTCAAGGTAATCAAGCCTAATGATGGAGCACAATCTATAAAAATATAACCGTATTGATCTTTTACGCCCTTAATTGCTTTACGTAACATATATTCTCGTTCATGTTTATCTACTAATTCAATTTCAATAGCAACTAAATCGATATGAGAGGGTATTAAATCCAGATTTGGGGATTCAGTTTTAACAATCGTTTCTTCAACTTTAACAGTGTGTTCTAATAGTTCATAAGTGCCTTTCTTTTGCTTTTCAACATCTACACCTATACCCGAGGTTGCATTTGCTTGCGGATCGGCATCAATTAAAAGTACTCTTTTTTCTAGCACACCGAGTGCTGCAGCAATATTTACCGATGTGGTCGTTTTACCAACCCCACCTTTCTGATTTGCTATTGCTATGACTTTACCCATTATTGACTATTTAAGAGTATAAAAATACAATTATTTATCACCATCTGAAAGTAAATTTTTAAGTCAAAATTTCACTTTTATTTTTTTTCATTAATTGAAGACGTATCGATTAGAAATATTTTTTCATTTTCTTTTTTATTACCATAATATTCTCTGGCAAAACGTTCTAGGCTATCAATATCTTCAAGTTGATTGATCATTTTTTGATCTCTATCGATTACTTTTTTTAATTTTTCCTTTTGATTTTCTAATTTTTCAATTTCCAAATTCAATTCTCTTTGGGTCATCCAAGAGTTAGCATCCAGAAATAGAATCCAAATGATAAAAAGAAAAGCAATTGCAAAGTATGACAATGCATAGGTTTTATTTTTTCTTCTGAGTAAATTTACAAAATCTCTAAAAGGCATAATTATTTTTTTTGAACTTCGGCAACCTGAGAAATACTTATTTGCCCTTTTGTTACATTACCCCAACTATTTAAAATGTAGTTCATTACATCAGCTACTTCTTCATCAACAAGACCTTGGTGAGACATTATTCCATCGTAGTCTATTCCGTTTACTGTTATTTTGCCCCGCTGACCATATTTAATTCCACGAATACTGGCCTCGATATTGTTTTGCAGATAATCAGACTTTGCAAGTGGAGGAAATGTTCCAGGAACTCCTTTTCCGTTATCTAAATGACATTGAACACAAAAATCTTGATAAATTTCTTTTCCATCAGAAATACTTTTTTCAATAGTTTTTTGTGGTTGCACATAACTTAAGAATCCAAATAAACTGATGCAATAAATGTAAAACAGTTGCTTCATGATAAAATTAGTTCATGGGTGGCTTGGGAATAATTTTTAAAATACCTTTTCCCTCAACACCGATGTAAATTAAGCCATCGGGCCCTTGTTTTACATCGCGTATTCGTCCAATTCCTTCAAGAACTTTGTGACGTTCTCTAACCTTATTGTTCTTAATTACCAGAAGTTCAAGATATTCAAATTTCAATGAACCTACTAAGAGATTATTTTTCCATTTTGGATAATTTTCAGATGTCGAAAATGCCATACCAGATGGTGCAATTGAAGGAACCCAATAATAAAAAGGTTGTTCAAGACCAGGGAGATCTCGATCGTTAGTTATTGGAGTTCCACTGTAGTTGATACCAAAGGTTATTTTGGGCCATCCATAGTTTTTTCCTGCACCAATGATGTTAATTTCATCTCCACCTCTAGGACCGTGTTCATGTACCCAAATTGCACCAGTTTCGGGGTGTTTTAACATTCCCTGGGGATTACGGTGACCGAAAGAGTATATTGCTTTTTTACTTCCTTTTTCATTGTAAAAGGGGTTATCTGTCGGAATACTTCCGTCTAAATTGAGCCTGTAAATTTTACCACCATCTCGAGTGATATCTTGCGGGTTAACTTCTCTATTTCCACGATCTCCAATAGAAAAATATATAAACCCATTATTATCGAAAGCTATTCGAGATCCCCAATGCTGTCCTTTTTTGGAGTTTTCCTCACCCTTATATAATTGTTTTAAATTTACAAGTGTATCACCTTTCAATTGAGCAGAGTATAATGCGGTATGCCCACCAGGCCCCTCCCCATCTGTTGAACTTGCTGTAAAAAAAATCAGTTTTGAAGTTTTGAAAGAAGGAGCAATTGCAACATCCAAAAGACCACCTTGACCCCTTACATAAACTTCTGGAAGGCCAGAAACCTCAGTTTTATTTCCATCAGAAACCTTGTAAAGAATACCTGATTTTTCGGTTACTAACATTTCATTTTGGGAAATGAAATCGATACCCCAGGGGATGTCGATGCCGTCTATTACAGTTTTAGTAATATACTTGGGGCTTTGCTCGTCTTGAATTTCTGGACCATGATATTGAGCACAACTTGTTAAAAAAATTAAATAACAAATGAAGCTTAAGGGACGTAACTTTTTCATTGTGATGATTTAATTTTAAAAATACAAATAAATGCAAGATTTACAAGATGAGTAGGTTGAAAAATTGAAATCCATATAATTTTAAAAAATAGATAATTTGATGACATCAAATCCAATGAGTTTTTTATAATTTATTTTAATTCAATTTTTCAATTTGAGTTTGAATTTTAACAGCAATTATTAACTTTTTCTGGGAGCTTAGGTTTTTATTCCAGCAGCATAAGTAAGAATGTATTGGGTGTTTTTAACAGGAATTTTCATTCAAAGTTTTGGGATGAAACTATTACAAACAGATACTAATCCGCAACAAATAAAAATACTTAAACCATTATTTTTCAATTCCCACAACTCTAGTTTGGTGTTTTGGCACTATTTATATGTTGGAGCTGAAGTGATTACAGGATATGATATTATTAAAGTGTTATACTTAAGTTTGGTTAGGCCAATGCAATTCCAATCATTGCCACAATAAAATAAATTGCTATTGTTTTTGCGCCTTCGTAATTTTTAGAAACACGCTGACCAAATAAAAGAATTAATAGCGCAATAGATCCAATAATTAGTCCAAGTAATCCAATAAAATTAGAATTGTTAAAAATAAAGTTAACAATTCCAATTAGGCACAGTATTCCAGAAATTAATTCGAAAATTGTGACTACAACTAGAGAAAATTCAATTAATGGCGGCGAGAAATAGATTTTTAATAAATCATTCAAAAAGGCTAAGTTTCCCTTATAATCAGAAACCTTATCCACGCCACTTTGAATAAACACAATAGAAAAGAAAGTCAAAACGAATACAAACACAATTTTTTCTGGAATCATCTAGCTAAATTAACTTTTAAAAATTGAATATAATATGTTCCTCATTATTATTACGTATAATTTATACTAGTCGGGATGACAGGATTTGAACCTGCGACCCCACGCCCCCCAGGCGTGTGCGCTACCAGGCTGCGCCACATCCCGTGGCAATTGTAAACAAAAAAAGCTCAATAAATGAGCTTTTTTAGTCGGGGTGGCAGGATTCGAACCTGCGACCTCCTGCTCCCAAAGCAGGCGCGATGACCGGGCTACGCTACACCCCGAAAAATTCGGTACGCAAATATAATACTTATCCGCTTTCTGACAAGTATTTCTCGATCATATCAGGCTCCTTTTTTAAACGCGATCTCACCCCTTGTAATTGAGTGAGTTAGTTGTCCGAAGTCTTTATTTGTAGTCCGTCTTCGTCGATGCTTAGCTCAAAATCGGCCTCGTCATCGGAAACTTTGATACGTAAACGGTCGTTGTCAATATCGATGTTTCCGCTTTTTGTTGAGCAATCTTTACAAATAAGTATACCGTTTTCCATTTTCCATAAATGACCTGCTATTTTTCTACGTGAATAATTCTGATCATTTTTAATTCCCCGATACATCAAAGAACTGAAGTCTCTATCGATATACAAGTACTGTCCTTCCACAACTTCTAGATTCAAACGTACTTGTTGTTCGTTTCTTGCTTGAGCAATTGAAGCGAGCCACTGGCTATCGAGCAGTAAATTTTTATTGTAATATTCAAATGGATATGAGATTGCATTTGCATTCTCTCGAGCTCTTTTTTGGTTTCTTCCTTTTGCCTTTTTGTCTATTCTAAGTTGTGTAGTGTCGTCTTTACTTTGCGTGATGTTTAGTCGGATCTCATCTAAAAGTAAATTCAGTTCATCTTCATCGTTATAGATTAAATGTGTTGCGTTAAAAATCAGTATTTCATTATCGTATTGCACCGTATTCAGTCGAATTCGCAAGGTATCCTTTGTGTTCATATCGATAAGCTCGTTTTGAGTTGTCCGTGCTGTAAAAGCATTGGATCTGAATTCTCGAGCTATGGTAAAGGAAATTAGTAGTAAGGTTGTAATCCAAATTACTCCTAAGGTGTATTTGGTTGAATTATTCATCAACTTACGTTTTGATGTAAGTAATCGAAGCCCTAAAACAAAAATAAAGGTAAATGGAATTCCTACTCCAAAAAGTAAAAGCAAGGAGAACGCCCATAGTGGAAGATCTGTATTCATAGTCAGGAATATAATCTCAGGGGGAATTTCAATGGAGCTTATGAAACCGAAAATCGCCACACTGAAAAGCAATCCTATCAGTACGATGGTTGAAAAAAGGATCATAAAAAAACCGATGAGTTTACTGGCTATGCTAACTAAAAGTAGAATTAATCTTTCAAGCATTTCCGAAAACTTTATAGACTTTTTTTTTAAGTCATCACCTACTTTTGAATAATCTACACTTTTCACTTTTTGGGTGACGTCATCTAAACCTTCTTTTATTTTTTTTTCAATGTTCGATATATTCACTGGCTCTCCTCTCATTCTTAATTTTTCTGAAGTAGTTTTTGCCTCAGGAATAAGAGCCCATAGTAGGATGTATACAAATACAACACCCCCAATTGAAGAGAGAACTAAGATGATTAGTATCAATCGAATCCAAACCCGATCTATTCCAAAGTAGTGACCAAGTCCGCTTGCAACTCCTCCTATGATTCGTTCATCAGTGTCTCTGTATAATTTTTTTTGAGCATATGATTTTGTACTTTCTTCTTGTGTTTCCTCTTCACTAATATCTTCTGGAGATCCAAGTATTTCAATTACGGCGTTGACGTTTTTTTCCGAAATAACGTATCCTTCTCGTATAGTATATTGTGAAAATAACTCTGCGATCCGAACCTCAATATCTTCTAAGATTTCTTGTTTTCCTTCGGTTTGCGCAAAACTTTTTTCAAGTTTGTTTAAATAATTTTTTAATAGTGCGAAAGCATCGCTATCAATATGAAATAACGTGTGTGCTAAATGTATTGTAACTGTAGTGTTCATGGTTAAGATTTTTTGGTTAATGCAGTAACGGCTTTGTTAAGATCACTCCATGAAGAATGGAGTTCCTCAAGGAATTTTTTTCCTACTTCGGTTATGGAGTAGTATTTTCTTGGTGGTCCAGATGTTGACTCTTCCCAGCGGTATTCTAATAAGCCCCCATTTTTCAATCGAGTCAATAGAGGGTATAGCGTTCCTTCAACTACAAGCATTTTCGATTTCTTTAGGGTTTCTATGATTTCAAATGAATACTTGTCTTTGGTGCTTAGGATTTTGAGGATACAAAATTCCAACACACCTTTACGCATTTGTGCTTTGGTGTTTTCAATGTTCATAACTTTTCTTGATGTAGGTGTTCATTATTTTTTTGTTTGAAGCATGGTATTCTTGGTTGTTTACTATGCAAATATATGTCTTTAAGATAATACTATGCAATACATAGTAGTAATTTTAACATTTCCACAACATTTATTTTTAAAAATCGCAGCTACATTAGAGGAATCAAATCTAAGAATTATGAGCAATTATAAGTATTACACTACGGTTTTGAGTAAGGTTAGTTTTGACAATGAATTGTTTTCAAAAGAATATGAAAAAGCTTGCAGAGATCTAAATGACATAGATTTGATGCGATTGAAACGATGGCATTCTGTTTTTTTAGTCCAAAATCCGCATTTAGAATTGATCCAGTAGCTTAGGGAGCAATTATTTGAACATCATCAAAAGCAATTGCACCACGAACAACGCTACTAATACTATCCTTTAAGGCTTCAATGATCTGAAGTTTCAATTGACTTTTTGGATAAATGATGCTAATCTCCCGCGCTGGAGAGGGTGCTGGGAAATGAATCACATTCTTTGTGTTTTTTTCAGAAAGATTCAATGCATTTAAAAAAGGAACAAGTGTCATTCCTAAGCCTTCGTTTGCCAAGTTGACAAGAGTTTCGAAACTACCACTCTTCAGGTTGAACTGCTTGTTTCTCCCGCTTTTTGCAATGGTGCACATTGAAAGAACTTGATTTTTGAAGCAGTGTCCATCTTCGAGTAACAATACATTTTCATTTTCTAGGTCCTCAATATTAATTTCATTACTTCCAGATAAGCGATGGTTTTCCGGGACATACGCTACAAATGGCTCGTAGTATAATGGTCGTTCAATTATCGTTTCGTGCTTAAGGGGAGTGGCTGCAATTCCAGCATCTAGTTTTCCGTCTGCAAGGCGTTGAATGATGCTTTCTGTTGTGAGTTCTTCAATCTTTAGATTGACTTTTGGGTAAGCTTTTAGAAATGTATTGAGGAACAGGGGAAGTAGTGTAGGCATTACAGTTGGGATTATGCCTATACTAAATGAGCCTCCAATAAATCCTTTTTCTTGCGCAACAACATCTTCCATGCGTTTGGATTCAGATATAATTTTACGAGCCTGAATAAGAATTTCTGATCCAACTTTAGTTAGACGTATGGGTTTCTTTGTTCTATTGAAGATTTGCACTCCCAGTTCGTCCTCTAATTTTTGTATTTGCATACTAAGTGTGGGCTGTGTAACAAAAGATTTCTCTGCTGCAAGAGTAAAGTTTCCTGCCTCTGCTACTGCTATCATGTACTTGAGTTGGGTGAGTGTCATTATGTGATATTCTTATTGTTTTTCAAATGTAATAAGAAATAATGATATTAAT
>JAURBD010000040.1 GCA_030829155.1 Flavobacteriaceae bacterium | reverse complement strand
GTTGAGTTAGTTTAGTTGTTTTGTCCACATTTCCCTCTTCGATTAAATCCGAAGAAAAATCTTTGAAACACTTTTTTAATTTTTTAAGCTGTCCTGATGCAGACATGGATGAACCCAAAAAATTTAATGCAAAAAAAACATAGCTTCTGTTAAGTAATAGGACTTCAAAAAACGTAAAATAAAAAGTTAATAAACGATCTTTTCTACTTAGCTCATCAAACCCTTTATTTTTGTGAATCAAATCCATCGTATTTTCAAAAAAAACTTGCCAAACCTCAAGTTTGACAGAATCTAATGATGGGTATATTTTATAAAATTCGGATTCTTCTATTGCGTTTATCTTACAAAATTTATAAACGGACAGAGGAAAATGTTCATTTTCCAAAACGCTTTCCATATAAGCGGAAAGAATTTCAGATATTTTTTTCTTTTTTACTGTTGCCATACTATTCTTGTATTTGTACAAAAATACAAATTGTTTATCTTTTTATATAAAAAATTAAACAAAATAAAATGCCAATTTGTCAGCGAATAAAGAATGGTATTTTTTTTGATTTGTTATTTTAAAAATAAAATTATGTCAAAAGGTAAAATCAATGTTTCCGTAGAGAACATTTTCCCTCTCATCAAGAAATTTTTATACAGTGATCACGAAATATTTTTACGTGAGCTGATTTCAAATGCAACTGATGCTACATTAAAACTGAAGCATCTTAGTAATCTTGGTGAGTCAATTGGAGAACTAGGTGATCCAATTATTGAAATCAAATTGGATAAAGAAAATAAAACCCTTCACATCATCGACCAAGGAATTGGAATGACGTCTGAGGAAGTTAAAAAGTACATCAACCAAGTCGCCTTTTCTGGTGCTGAAGAATTCCTAGAAAAATATAAGGATAGTGCTGCTGACAGTGGAATCATTGGGCATTTTGGTTTGGGCTTCTACTCTGCCTTTATGGTTGCAGAAAAGGTAGAATTAATTACCAAGTCATTTAAAGATGAACCTGCTGCTCACTGGACTTGTGACGGTTCTCCAGAATTTACTCTGGAAACTCATAACAAAACAGAACGAGGTACAGAAATCATTCTTCACATCGCGGATGATTCTGTTGAGTTTTTAGAGAATGCAAAAATCACTGAGCTACTAAACAAGTACAACAAGTTCATGCCGGTTGCTATTAAGTTTGGAACCAAAGAAGAAACTCTTCCAATTCCAGAAGGAGCTCCAGAAGGAACTGAAGCAGATAAAGTAACCATTGATAATATTGTAAATAACCCAAATCCAGCCTGGACACAACAACCTGCTGATTTGAAAGAAGAAGATTATAAGTCTTTTTATAGAGAGCTTTACCCAACACAATTCGAAGAGCCGCTGTTTAACATTCATTTGAATGTAGACTATCCATTCAACCTGACTGGAATTCTTTACTTTCCAAAACTAGGCAATGACATTAATATTCAAAAAGACAGGATTCAACTCTACCAAAACCAGGTTTTTGTAACGGATAATGTAGAAGGGATTGTCCCTGAATTTTTAACAATGCTTCGTGGGGTTATTGATTCTCCAGACATCCCACTAAACGTATCCCGAAGTTACCTCCAAGCTGATGGTGCAGTCAAAAAAATAAGTAACTACATTACACGAAAAGTAGCCGATAAATTGACTAGTCTTTTCAAAAAAGACCGTACAGCTTTTGAACAAAAGTGGAATGATATCAAGGTAGTTATTGAATATGGCATGCTTTCAGAAGATAAATTTTTCGAAAAGTCTGACAAATTTGCACTCTACCCTACAGTTGATGGAACTTACTTCACTTTTGAAGAATTGAAAGAGGCAACTAAAGATTTGCAAACCGATAAGGATGAAAAACTTATTGTTCTTTATGCCTCAAACAAAGATGAACAGCATTCCTACATCGAAGCTGCTAAAGAAAAAGGATATCAGGTCTTACTTTTAGATTCTCCTATTGTACCTCATCTTATTCAAAAAGTAGAAAGTACTCACGAAAAAATTTCTTTTGCTCGTGTAGACGGAGATGCAATTGACAACTTGATCAAAAAAGATGAAGTAACCGTTTCTAAGCTTTCGGATGAAGAAAAAGAAGCACTTACTCCCCTGATTGAAGAAGTAATACCTAAAGATAAATACACCATTCAACTAGAAGCATTGAGTAGTTCACAACTGCCATTTGTATTGACACAACCAGAATTTATGCGTCGTATGAAAGAAATGCAACAAACTGGTGGTGGTGGAGGTATGTTTGGGAATTTCCCTGAAATGTACACTTTAGTAGTAAACACAAATCATCCATTAGTTAGTCAAATCTTAAGTACCAAGACCAAAAAGAAAAGAGAACGACTAATTCAACAAACCCTTGACTTGGCTCGCTTGTCACAAAACCTTCTTAAAGGAGAAGAGCTTACCCAATTCATTGTTCGCTCGGTTGATCTGATTAAATAAAAAAAGGCTGTCCTTCAAGACAGCCTTTTTTTATGAATATATTTAATTAGTTTTAGCTTAAGCATCAATATATCGTATGAATCAAGACGAAGATTATAAACTGGACAATCCTATTTGGTATGCCCTAAAAGAAATACACAAACAATATGCGATTGAATTTAACGGATGTAAGTTTTACTATCCCGAGTTAAGTACTTTTGGAGCCATCGGGCCAAATGGAGTATCAGAAAAAGCTTCAGACCAATACGGCCAGCTCACCTCTCTTTTTTACATGGTAGGAGGGTCACCAAAAACAGGATTACAAACTCAAATTAAAAAGCAAATCACCGCAAATCAAATGATCCTTTTCACCCCATTCGATATAGAACTTACTGAGTCAATTACTATCCTTGATTCTGACGAACAAAAAAAAGAACTTTATGATTTAGTGGATTTTGTACAACCAGGTTTTATCAGAGAGAAAACTGTAGAGATGGGAACCTATTTCGGAATTTATAAAGATAATCGTCTAATTGCTGCATCGGGTGAACGGATGAAGTTAAATGCTTTTACTGAAGTTAGCGCAGTAGTTACACATCCCAACTATAACAGAAAAGGATATGCAAAACAATTGATAAAACAAACCACAGATAAAATATTTGCTGAAAAAAAAATTCCTATTTTACATGTGGAAGAAAACAACGTCCATGGAATAAAACTCTATGAACATCTCGGTTTTATAACCCGGCGAAAAATCAAATTTTGTTTAGTTGAAACTATTTAATTTTAGCTCCCTAAATATAGAATTATCTCCACTTAAAGTAATGAATTTTCTTTGGAATAAGGAAAAATCTCATCGTACCTTTTAATGAGATTCATACCCAAGCGTCTGTTGATATGTTGACGCCGAAGTTGATCGGGTGAACTCAACCCTGAAGCTGCAATCAACTCAGTAAAACTTTTGAGTGTTTTTCTGTGGAAATTGGCTACACGAGTAGATTTATCGTTCACGTCCAATCCACTGATTAAAGATTTATTTTGAGTGGCTACTCCAACTGGGCAAGTATTAGCGTTGCATTCCAGTGCTTGAATACACCCAATAGCCATCATCATTGCACGTGCACAGTTTACCATATCAGCGCCAAGAGCCAAAGCACGAGCAATATGGAATCCTGTAAATATTTTTCCAGAGGCTATCAGTTTAATTTCATTTTTTAGCCCATAACCAACCAATGTGTCATAAGCAAAAGCCAATCCGTCGCGTAAGGGAACTCCAAGGGAATTTGAAAATTCGACCGGAGCTGCCCCAGTTCCCCCTTCTCCACCATCAATTGTGATAAAGTCAGGAGTAATACCTGATGATAGCATTGCTTTACAAATATCGACAAATTCTTGCTTTTTACCAATACATAATTTAAATCCGACAGGTTTTCCATGAGATCGTTCGCGTAGTAAAGAAATAAATTCAATCAATTGAGTTGGATTCGAAAAGACAGAATGACTTGGGGGAGAGTGAACATCTATGTATGGATCTACTCCTCGTATCGCAGCAATCTCTGGAGTGTTTTTCGAAGCGGGTAAAATTCCTCCATGACCAGGTTTTGCTCCCTGAGAAACTTTTATTTCAATCATTTTAACTGAATCTATAGCTGCTTTCTCTTCAAATGAATCTGGGCAGAAATCTCCTTCATTAGTTCTACAACCAAAATAGCCTGTTCCAATTTGCCATATTAAATCGCCTTTGAATTCAAGATGAAAAGGACTGATTGAGCCCTCGCCTGTATTCAGTGCAAAACCACCAATCTTTGCTCCTTTATTCAATGCCAAAACAGCATTTTTACTCAACGAACCATAACTCATTGCAGATACATTTAACAAACTTGCTGAATAAGGCTGTGTACAGTGTTTATTTCCAATCCTAATTCTGGGGCTTGAATCTACTTGAACTTGATCAATAGCATACATCGAATGATCCATCCACTCATAACCAGATCGATAAACATCCATTTGAGTTCCAAAAGGAACCGTATCGGTGACATCTTTTGCTCTTTGGTAAATCAAACTTCTAAACATTCTATTGATGGGACGACCTTGAGTATCAGTTTCTACAAAATATTGCATAATCTCTGGACGAATTGCCTCCAATAGATAACGAATATGCCCCAAGACAGGATAATTTCGAAGTATGGTTTGGCTTTTTTGTGTTAGGTCATAAAAGCCAATTAAAATTAATGGAATAGTAAAGATTAAAGTCCATTTGATGGGCTCCCATATGAGGTGTATTAAAGCGGTTAAAATAAGGATCAGAATAGAAAAAAAAACAAAGCCTGTACGTACGTTCATATTACATTATTTTTAAGAATATAGTTGTATTTTTCTTAAAGATAATTAAACAAAGGTTTATGAAAAAATAAACAGTTGGTGTAAATACATCAAAACAAGTTTCTTGCGAAGCAATTTAATCCATATAAATTTAAAGAAAAAAAATAAATGTACTTTTGATTATGCTTGATCTATTCTCAGATAATGTTCAAATTTGGAAACCAAAACTTCCCGATGCTGAACTTTACTATATTTCAAATTTTTGGTCAAAAATAGAAGCAGATCTATTGTTCAATAATTTGAATAATGAAATCCCTTGGAAACATGATCCCATTACTGTTTTTGGGAAGAAATATCTCCAGCCTAGATTAACTTCTCTTCACAGTATAAACAATCAAACCTACAAATATTCTGGAATTACCATGAAATCCGAACCGATGTCTCCCACATTACTCGATATACTTACTAAATTAAAAACTTTAGAGCAACACGAATTCACAAGCGTTTTACTCAATAAATACAGAAATGGTAAGGACAGTAACGGGTGGCATTCTGATGATGAAAAAGAATTAGGGAAAAATCCAATCATAGCCTCGGTTAGTTTAGGTGCTGAAAGATTTTTTCATCTAAGACACAAAAAAAATAAACAAGAAAGACATAAAATTAAACTTGCTCATGGAAGTCTGTTAATCATGGGAGGAGAAATGCAGCACCACTGGCAACATCAAATCGCAAAAACTCAAAAACAAATAGGTCCACGAATCAATTTGACCTTTCGGAAAATAATGGTTTAAAAAAAGACATTAGTAAATCATAAATCAATTCAAAAAAAATGAACCACAAAAAGACAAATTATCAGTAATTTTGAATGTCATAAAGAAGAAAATGTTTTTTTTACATACATTAAATTAAACCATAACTCAAATATTTAGTCTAAATAAATTGTAAGTTTAGCAAAACCAAAATCACTTCATAAATTTACTGCCATTAAAGATCTTATCACCCTTTCTTTTATAGTTGCTTTTACCACTCTTTCAATTGCTCAAGAGACTAGAACTGCTGATGTGAAATATACAAATGAAACCATAGAAATAGATGGTTTTGGAAAAGAGAAGTCATGGGAAACTACAAACGAAATTTCAGATTTTTGGCAGTGGTTCCCAACCGACAGCCTTAAAGCGGACCAACGTACAACAGCAAAATTTTTAGTTGATGATGAAAATTTATATGTTCTTATCACCTCTTATTCGGAATCTTCCGAATACATAGTTCCTTCTTTGAGAAGAGATTACTCCGGTGCTGGGAACGATAATGTAACCTTAATTTTAGATACTTTTATGGATGGAACCAATGGATTTATGTTTGGTACGAATCCGTTGGGTGTTAAAAGAGAGTCTTTGATTTCAAACGGGGGAAATAATTATGAAAAAGACTACAATAATAGCTGGGACGTTAAATGGGAAACAAAAGCCAGTCAACAAAATGGGTTTACAGTTTCTGAAATAAAAATCCCTTTGAAGTCCATACAATATCCAGAAGGATCTATACAATGGAGGGTTAATGTTTATCGCCATGATACACATACTAGACAGTGGTCTACTTGGGCTAATATTCCTCAAAATCAAACTATTGCTGGATTAGCATACATGGGTATAGTTAATTTTGAAAAGCCTTTGAAGAAATCAAAAAAAATGATTGCTCTTATTCCTTATGTTGGTGGGGCTATTCAAAAAGACTTCGATGCAAACCAACAAATAAATAACTTCAATTATGGGGGTGATGCTAAGGTATCCATTGGAAGTGGCATGAATTTGGATTTAACATTTAATCCAGATTTTTCACAAGTTGAGGTAGACGATCAAATAATCAACTTATCTCGATTTGAAGTAACTCTACCCGAGAAACGTCAGTTTTTTATTCAGAACAGCGATTTGTTTGTAAACTTTGGAGACCGTAGAGAGGCACAACCTTTCTTCTCAAGAAGAATAGGAGTAGCAAAGGATACCACAGGTACAACTTTTGAAAACAAAATCATTGCTGGTGTTAGGTTGAGTGGAAAAATCAACAATAATTTACGATTGGGCTTTCTAAACATGCAAACTGATCAAGATCCTTCAAATCAAATAGCTTCAAACAACAACACTGTATTTACATTACAACAGCAGGTTTTAGATCGATCTAATTTGAGTTTTATTTTTGTGAACCGTCAAACAAGTGGAAATCCCAAATTTGATCATTCCCAAGATAAGTTCAATAGAGTTATAGGATTAGACTTCAACTTGGCTTCAAAAAGTAATCGCTGGACTGGCAGAACTTTCTTTCACCATTCGTTCAGCCCCGATCAAAAACAAGATACATATGCCTCTGGGATTCGCTTTAATTATAATGCAAAAGTACACTCAGTATCTTATGGAGGAACTCGAATTGGGGAAAATTATCAGTCGGATTTAGGGTTCATAAGAAGAACTGGTATTTTAAAAAATTACCTTCGGTACACCTACCGCATCTGGTTGAAATCAAAAACATTGAGATCCATAAATTTATCACAAAGCTTCTATTATGTAGGTCGTCCCAAAGACGATTATCTCACCACAGATCGTGGATTATGGTCTAGTGTTGAAGTTTCATTTTTAAATCAGGCCAAGTTAGAATTCCGCTACAGCAATCGTTATACATATTTAATAAATGATTTTGATCCTACGCGAAGTGACTCAAATATTTATTTGGAAGGAGGAACTGGATATGATTATGATGATGTTGAATTATCGTTTCAATCGGATAGAAGTAAAATTGTTAATTACAACATAAAAAGTAGCTATGGGGATTTTTTTAATGGAACAAAGTTTTCTTTGTCTTCACAAATAAACTACCGATTACAACCTTATTTCACAGCGAGTATGCGTTTAAACTACGATCAAATAAAACTTCCCGATCCCTACCCCTCTGCAAATCTTATTCTCATCGGTCCTAAAGTTGATATTACCTTCACTAAAACGATTTTTTGGGGGACTTTTTTCCAATTCAGTTCTCAATCTGAGATTTTTGGAATTAATTCAAGGTTGCAATGGAGATTCAGCCCTTTATCAGATTTTTATCTTGTTTATAATGATAATTACTTTGTAACTGATACTTTTGCACCTAAGGTCAGAAGTTTAACTTTTAAGTTAACCTACTGGTTCAATAAATAATATTATACTTTATGAGATTCTTTTGTACTATTTTCGTTCTAAGCCTTTTAATTTCATGTGGTTCGCCCAATAAAAAATCGATGCAAGTAACGGGTAAAATTGATGGCTTAAGAAAAGGAACCCTTTACCTTCAAAAATTACAAGACAGCACAATTATCAATATTGATTCTTTCAAGATTCAAAAAAACAGTGATTTCAGATTAGAGACTGAGATCGAATCTCCCGAAATTTATTATTTATATCTGGCAAAAGAAGACGGAGATACACTCAACGATCGAATTTTGTTTTTTGCAGAAAAAGGTGAGATAGTAATCAATTCGCTCTTAAAAACCTTTGAAAGTAGTGCCCAAATTAGTGGTTCTGAAAATCAAGTATTGTTTGAGGAATACCAATCTGTTCTTAGAAAGTTTAATGAACAGAATCTTAATCTCATCAAAGACTACATTAAAGACGATGGACTAACTGCTAGTGAAAAGGAACAAAAACTTACAAAAGCTTCTAAAAGTCTATTGCGTCGTCGTTATCTATATGCTTTGAATTATGCCAATAATAATGCAGACAAAGAAATTGCTGCTTATATTGGTCTTTTCGAGGTTAATGATGCCAACAAAAAGTTCTTAGACGAACTTTACAATAAAATGTCTAAGAAAGTAAAAAACTCAGTTTATGGGTTAGCATTTGGAAAATATCTTTCTTCTTTGAAAGAAGAAGAAAAAGTTGAGAAGGCTGAGTAAACTGAATTATTTCAGTTTACTCATCTTATCTGAGATTGAAGCTGCTTTTGTATTCAATTCTTCAACAATTCCATTAAAATATTTCTTTGCAGGGATTTCCTCTGTATGGTCATGAATTTTCATGATTAATTCATCAAATAAAGCAATTGCCTCGTCAATTAATTTTTCGCTTTTCTTAAAATCTCCTTTAGGGTTTAACAATTCCCATACGTAGATTTCTTCTATCAAAGCACCAACGTTATTGTTGATGTCTTTTTTTAATTGCTTTTTACTTGCCATAATCCAATATTATTTTTTAAAGTTATTTTTTTGTTACTGTATTTTTTCAAGTGCTTTTTTTATATGACTATCGGGTCTGAGACTATTGTGAACATAAGAGATTCTACCTTCTTTATCTATCACAAAAGTAATACGCTTAGGGTAGAGTCCAAATAGAATTTTAGGTAATTTAAATAAACGTTGTACTTTTTTTTTGTAATCGGATAGTAATATAAAAGGTAATCGATGTCTTTTTGCAAACTTCTGATGACTTTTAACTCCATCTGAACTCACACCAATAACCTCAGCACCCAGTTCAACAAACTCCTCGTAATGATCTCTAAAACTACATGCTTCTGAAGTACAATTAGGAGTTTCATTTTTGGGGTAGAAATAAATAACAACTGGCTTTTTACCCAATATGGTTTCGCTTTTAAAGCTTATCCCATGCTGATCAAGTAATTCAAAAGAAGGGACTAGATCTCCTACCTTTAGACTCATAATTTTTCTGAATAAGTCACAAAGTTTCTTGGAGTTTCATAAAGAACAACTTCCATACTTTGATTGGGTTTTAATATTTTTTTGAGCTTATCATAAATCACAACTACTATATTTTCAGCTGTCGGAATTGTATCCATAAATTCTGGAACTTCAAGATTTAGATTTTTATGATCAAACACATCTTCAACCTGAGTTTTAATGTGATCTTTTAGAACTTTCATATCGATAACATACCCAGTTTGTGAATCAATAGGTCCAGTAACACTTACTATCAGTTCATAGTTATGTCCATGGAAATTTGGGTTTGAACATTTGCCGAAAATGAGTTGATTTTGTTGATCAGACCAATCTTTTCTGTACAAACGATGTGCAGCATTAAAATGGGCTTTTCTACTTACAGTGACATTCATATTTGATCTTTTAAGTGATTGTAAAAACGTTCAAAAATAATTGCAAACCAAGCGGTATAGTTTTCAGTATTATTAATTAAATCAACATAGATTTTATCAATATGCATCCATTTCCAAGAGGCAACTTCTTTTGGATTGATTTTAGGTTTATTTTCATATCTCCCCAACATAACGTGATCTAATTCGTGTTCGGTTAATCCATTATCAAATGGTGCTTTATAAATAAAATTAAACAAGTATTCCAAATCGGTTTCGAAGCCCATTTCTTCCTTCAATCTTCTTGTTCCAGCCTCTATATTTCCTTCTTGGTAACGTTGATGGCTACAGCAAGTGTTGGTCCATAAGCCAGGAGAATGATATTTTTCAAATGCCCGTTGCTGAAGCATCAACTCATTTTTACTGTTAATTACAAACACTGAAAACGCTCGATGCAAAACCGCTTTCTCGTGGGCTTCTATTTTTGGCATCAATCCAATAGGTTCATCTTTTGGAGTGACTAGAATAACTTTTTCTTCTTCCATGCGACTCAAAATTACCTATTAATTTATCAAAAACCTATTTTGAAAAGAAACTCCCTTCCAATTTATAGTGTTATTTTTGAACAAAATTAATTTGATGTTTTTAAAAGAAATCGCAAAGAGAAGAACCTTTGGTATTGTATCGCATCCCGATGCTGGAAAAACTACCCTTACAGAAAAACTTCTCCTTTTTGGAGGAGCAATCCAAGAAGCAGGTGCAGTTAAATCGAATAAAATAAAAAAAGGTGCTACCAGTGATTTCATGGAAATCGAACGCCAAAGAGGAATCTCGGTTGCAACTTCAGTTCTTGCTTTTATTTATAAAAACAAAAAAATTAACATCTTAGACACTCCAGGGCACAAAGATTTTGCTGAAGATACTTTTAGAACCTTAACAGCTGTAGATAGTGTTATTGTGGTAATTGATGTTGCAAAAGGTGTTGAAGAACAAACCGAAAAACTTGTTGAAGTTTGCCGAATGAGAAATATTCCCATGATTGTTTTCATAAATAAATTGGATCGAGAAGGAAAAGATTCTTTTGATTTATTGGATGAAGTTGAATCTAAACTAGGGCTTCGTGTTACTCCGTTATCACACCCAATAGGAATGGGTTATGATTTTAAAGGAATTTATAATATTTGGAATAAAAATGCAAAGCTGTTTTTAGAGGAAGACAAACAGACTAAAGGGAATACAGTTTCTTTTAATTCTCTTGAAGACAAAGAATTGGAGCATTTAATTGGTAGTAATTCCCTACTAACGTTAAAAGATGAATTAGAATTGGTAGCTGGAGTATATCCTCCCTTTTCCCAAGAAGAATATCTGGCAGGTAACCTACAACCTGTTTTTTTTGGGTCCGCTTTGAACAACTTTGGAGTTCAAGAACTTTTGGATTGTTTTATTGATATTGCTCCAGCTCCTCTTGAAAAGAAAGCAGAGGAAAGAATAATTCAACCAGATGAAAAAACTTTTAGTGGATTTGTTTTCAAAATACACGCCAATATGGATCCTAATCACAGAGATCGCCTAGCTTTCATTAAAATTGTATCAGGTACTTTTGAGCGGAACATACCCTATCTACATGTTCGAAATAATAAAAAGCTAAAATTTTCCAGTCCGAATACTTTTTTTGCAGAACGAAAAGAGATTGTTGATGTTTCTTATCCGGGTGACATTGTTGGACTTCATGACACTGGAAATTTCAAAATTGGAGATTCTTTAACTTCGGGAGAACAAATTCACTTCAAAGGGATTCCGAGTTTTTCTCCAGAACATTTCAGGTACATCAATAATGCTGATCCAATGAAAGCAAAACAACTCAACAAAGGCATTGACCAATTGATGGATGAAGGAGTTGCCCAGCTTTTTACCCTTTCTATCAATAATCGTAAAATAATTGGCACAGTTGGAGCGCTGCAGTTTGAGGTCATTCAATACCGTTTAGAGCACGAATATGGGGCAAAATGCTCATATGAAAACCTGAATGTATTCAAAGCTTGTTGGGTGGACGCATCAGATGAAAAAAATGAAGAATTTTTAGATTTTAAAAGAGTAAAACAAAAATTCTTAGCTCAGGATAAACAGGGGCAAATGGTATTTTTGGCAGACTCTAGTTTTTCCCTACAAATGACACAACAAAAATACCCATCCATTACTTTTCATATGACTTCGGAGTTTTAAAGTTTTTATATTATTATTTTTTATTAACTTATTGATAAACAACGAATAAATTAATCTTGATAATGAAACAACTCAACTCATTAAAGATGTTAAAAACTAAGACCCTTATCAAGAAATTTTACTCCAATTGTACCATAAAACCAACATTTTATGACCACACCTCCCACCCATGATAAACGTATTGCAAAAAGGACTTTTGCATCTGTTTATCCGCATTATGTTAACAAAATTTAGAAAAAAGGACGCACAAAAAAAAACTACATACCCTAATTGAATGGTTAACCGGTTATGATGAGAGCGCTTTATCAGAATTGATTAAACAAAAAGTAACCTTTGAAAAATTATTTTAAAAATGCAAAGTCTAATTACAATACCCATTTAATTACAGGCGTAATTTGTGACTACAGAATTGAGAAAATTAATACTGCTTTAACAAAAAAACTCGCTATTTGGATAAGTTGATTGATGAACTCGCTAGAGGAAGAAAAATGGAGAAAACTCTTCG
>JAURBD010000036.1 GCA_030829155.1 Flavobacteriaceae bacterium | reverse complement strand
CCCAGCGAAGCCTGAGCTTTAGCTCAGGCTGAGCTTCAAGCGCGCCGACAGGCGCCCCCGGCCCCGACCAGGGCCGCCAGCAAAATCGCCCTTAGGCGATTTTGCGAACCAGGCGGCCCAGGGGCCGGCACTGCCCCGATAAAACTAGTTACCGTAAGCCCCAAACCAAAAATCGACTAAAATAGTCGATTTTGGGCCCCGACTTAGGTCGGGGCCCAAATTAGGAGCTTCCCTTGTCGAGTTTGACCCCTAAAAGGGGCCAAAACTTTACAGGCAAAGCCTGTAGAAAAAATTGAATAAATAGGTGGATTTTTTCACTAAAAAAATCCACTAAAAAAGGCAAATTTAAAAAGAAGATTTAAATCAAAGCATCAAGTGCCTCAGCATAAGCTGCTTTTGGGGAAACACCCACTTTACGGTCGACAATTTCTCCATTTTTAAACACCAAAACTGTAGGGATATTTCGAACTCCATATTTAGCAGCAAATTCTTGATTTGAATCAACATCAAGTTTTCCAACAACTGCCTTTCCTTCGAAATCAGTACTAATTTCTTCAATTATTGGACCAACCATGCGGCAAGGGCCACACCATGCTGCCCAAAAGTCAACCAGTACTGGTTTAGTAGATTTTAAGACCATTTCGTCGAAGTTTGCATCTGTTATTTCTAAAGCCATAATATTATTATTTTTTTTACAAATGTATCTTTTTTTTTAAGCATAAAATAGTCTCAGCATCTGATTTTCTTATACTTAAATTATTAATCTTAATTTAATTGATATGGAATCTTTTGTTGCTCTAAAACCGACAGCAATTCATTATTGATATCAAGGCGTTGTTTTCTACTGGGAAGTGTTAATTTAATTTTCTCTTCGGTATCGAAAACATCAACATACAGTGCCTTTTCCCCTTTAAAAGAACTAAAAACCTTTTTGAGTTCACCTACCTTTTCTTCATTAAGCTGTTTTACTTCAAACATTAAAGTGATTTTTTTAACATTTGTTTTTAGGGTATCCTGAAGCATTTCAAAATTGTTAAATTGAATTCTAGGAGGTCCAAGCTGTCCCGTCTCACGATTCCTCCATCCTTCAGCTACTCGAATCCGAAGACGAACAAAATTATTGGGCAGTATGAAGTGTCTGAACTTTAAATAATCTTCACCAAAGATTTTGAATTCATACTGGTCAGAAAAATCTTCAATAGAAAATTTACCCCATCCCTTTCCATTTTTGCTAACTAAATGTTCTACATCATTGATAATTCCGCCAAAACTTAAATCTCTGTTGATTAATGGATCCAGATCATTTAAAACATCAAAGGTTGCAGAAGAAAAATATTTCATCTCCCGTTTGAAATCGTCTAATGGATGAGCAGATATATAAATCCCAACAACCGCTTTTTCTTTTTTCAATAACTCCAAAGTTCCCCATGATTCGCATTCGGGAATTTTAATTTCTTGGATTTGTTCTTGACTATCATCCCCAAATAAATTGGTTTGAGAAGAATTTAAATTTTCTTGATATTTAGCTCCGTATCGGATTGCTTTCTCCAAAAAAATTATTCCATCCCCATCAGGATTAAAATATTGTGCACGGTGACAGTTTCCAAAAGAATCTAAACCTCCAGCCAAAGTCAAGTTTTCAAGTGCTTTTTTATTTGCAGCTCGTAAATCAATTCTTTTAGTCAAATCAAAAACAGAGGTATACCTGCTTTTCTCACGATGTTCAATAATGGTCTCTACGGCTCCCCTACCGACTCCTTTTATAGCTCCCATACCAAAACGAATAGCTTGTTGATCATTTACAGTGAACTTATAAAAGGATTCGTTTACATCAGGTCCAAGTACATTGAGTCCCATCCGGCGACACTCCTCCATAAAAAAGGTTACCTGTTTGATGTCGTTCATGTTATTCGATAAAACCGCTGCCATGTATTCAGCGGGATAATGTGCTTTTAAATAAGCGGTTTGATACCCAATCCAAGCGTAGCATGTCGAATGCGATTTATTAAAAGCATAAGACGCAAACGCTTCCCAATCTTTCCATATTTTTTCTAATTTTTCTGGGGCATGTCCATTGGCTGTTCCTCCTTCAATGAACTGGGGTTTCAACTTGGCCAGCAGTGCATGTATTTTTTTACCCATTGCCTTACGCAAAACATCTGCTTCACCTTTGGTAAAACCTGCAAGTTTTTGAGAAAGCAACATAACCTGCTCTTGATAAACGGTAATCCCATAGGTTTCTTGAAGATATTCCTCCATATCATCCAAATCGTAGGAAATTTCTTCTTTTCCATTTTTACGAGCAACAAAACTTGGAATATACTCCAAAGGACCCGGACGATACAAAGCGTTCATTGCTATTAAATCTGCAAAAACATTGGGTTTTAAATCCTTTAAATATTTTTGCATCCCAGCAGATTCATATTGAAAAATCCCAACCGTTTCTCCTCTTTGGAAGAGTTCATAGGTTTTGACATCATCCAATGGAAAAGTATCTGGATCTAAATCTATGTTGTGTTTATATTTAACTAATTTGACGGTGTCTTTGATTAAGGTCAAGGTCTTCAATCCTAAAAAGTCCATTTTCAACAAGCCCGCATCTTCTACTACAGAATTATCAAATTGAGTCACAAACAAATCAGAATCTTTCGCCGTTGCAACTGGAACAAAATTGGTAATATCATCTGGAGTGATAATTACCCCACAAGCATGAATTCCTGTATTTCGTAAAGAACCTTCCAAAACCTTTGCTTGTTGAATGGTTTCTCCCGATAAACTTGCTTCTTCTGAAAGGGATAAAAATTCTTTCACTTTTTGGAACTCATCGGCTCTCAAATTTTTTTGAAGCTCTTTTTCTTCAAGGCCAAAAATCTTTGACAGTTTAATGTTTGGTAACATTTTTGAAATTCGATCAGCCTCATTCAATGCTAAATCCAATACTCGTGCAGTATCACGAATTGAGGATTTTGCAGCCATAGTTCCGTAGGTTATGATTTGTGCTACCTGATTAGAACCGTATTTGTCGATTACATAATCCATTACCTTTCCACGGCCTTCATCATCAAAATCAATATCAATATCCGGCAAACTTACCCGATCGGGATTAAGAAAACGCTCAAAAAGAAGATTGTATTGAATGGGATCCAAATTTACAATCCACAAACAGTATGCAACTACGGATCCAGCCGCTGAACCCCGACCGGGTCCAACCGAAACTCCCATGTCTCTTGCAGCTGCAATCAAATCTTGAACAATTAAAAAATATCCCGGATAGCCTGTGTTAGCTATGACACTCAATTCAAAATCAATTCGTTCCGAAATTTCATCGGTCAGTATGTCGTATCTTTTTTTAGCACCTTCATAAGTTAAATGACGAAGAAAATTATTTTCCCCCAGTTTACCATCAGGATCTTCTTGAATTAAATATTCTTCTGGAATATCGAATTTTGGCAGCAACACTTCTCGTGCCAATTCAAAAGGCTCTATTTTATCAATCAATGCCTCGATATTCAAAATCGCCTCAGGCAAATCTTGAAACAAAAGTTTCATTTCTTCGGGGGATTTAATGTAGTATTCTTGATTGGGGAAACCATAACGAAAGCCGCGTCCTCTTCCTATGGGTGTTGCTTGTTTTTCTCCTTCTTTTAAGCAGAGTAGAATGTCATGAGCATTCGCTTCTTCTTTAGCAGCATAATAGGTGTTGTTGGATGCAATTAAAGGAATTTGATACTGTTGAGATAAAGAAATTAAAACCTCATTTACTCGTTTCTCATCTTCTTGACCATGGCGCATGATCTCAATGTAAAGATCTTCTCCAAACATTTTGTGCCACCATTGCAAAGCTTCTTCTGCCTGACGGTTTCCAATGTTTAAAATTTTCGAAGGAACTTCACCATAGAGATTTCCTGTCAAAACAATGAGATCTTCTTTGTATTGTTCAACAATCGTACGATCAATTCTTGGGACATAATAAAAGCCTTCAACATAGGCTATTGATGTCATTTTAGCTAAGTTATGATATCCTTTTTTGTTCTTTGCTAAGAATACAATTTGATACCCATCATCACGTCGAGTTTTATCTTTATAATCCTCACAAACATAAAATTCACATCCTACAATGGGTTTAATTTGTGCTTCCGAATCAGCTTCTTTATTGTGATTATTTATTGTTTTTATAAAGTGAAATACCCCCATAAGATTTGCATGATCTGTAAGGGCTATGGCCGACATTTGGTGTTTTGAAGCAATACCAACCATTTGACTCATTTTGGAAGTTGCTTGAAGTACGGAAAATTGTGAGTGATTATGTAAATGCACAAAAGGGGCTTGCTCAAGTTCGGGACTAATCGTTTCCGATGGCGGTTTGGCAAACTCTGGTTCTTGGTTTTGAGCTATTTTTTTTGAAGCTTCTTTTAAGTTCTGGTGGGTTAGTCCAATTAATGAAATGGTATCTTCTTGTTCTTGGAGCGTTCTTAGAAGATCTCCTTTACCTGCTAAAGCTTTGGGATGTAATTGATCTGTTCGGAGTAATTCCAAAAAGCAACGAGTCGTTGCCTCTACGTCAGCAGTTGCATTATGAGCCTCACCAAAACCTTTTCCAAACAGATGAAAATACAACTCGGTAAGGGTCGGAAGCTTAAACTTACCCCCTCGCCCTCCCGGTATTTTACAAAAGCTTGCCGTTTCTTCGGTACAAGTGTCAATGATTTGAACATCCTCTAAAGGGTTGTGATCTCCTATACGCAAATATTCTGCTCCCATGATGTTGAGGTCAAAACTTACATTATGGCCCCCAACATAATCCGCCTCAGATAAGGCTTGGGTAAAAAGATTTAAGACCTCCTCTAAAGGTCGACCCTGATCGAGAGCCAATTCAGTAGATATTCCATGAATCTGCTCCGCATCAAAAGGCACGGTAAAACCATCGGGGGTTATCAAATAATCTTCATGAGAAACCAACGCCCCTCTTTCATCGTGAAGTTGCCATGCAATCTGAATGCAACGTGGCCAATTTTCAGAATCAGACAAAGGCGCATCCCAACGTTTTGGAAGTCCAGTCGTTTCGGTATCGAAGATGATATACATATAAACGAAAATAACAAATTCAATTGGAGGATTGAACATGTTTTATGTGGAGTTATTAACTGATTTGTGTAAAGTAAAAATTCTACTCTATTTTTTTGAAAATCGTCAAATTTAAATTATTAAAAGGATAATAATTCTGAGGTATAAATACCAAAGAAACAAGCAAAAGAAAAAAATGAGCTTATATTTGCAAAAAATAATTCGGATCGAATCTTTGATCACTTCTTTTTCGGAAACCCAAAATCAAAAAACGCTTGAAGAGCGACTTTTAAAGGATGACTCTTGTTTATTTTTAAAAGGAACCGTTGGCTCTGGAATTAGTTTTGTGCTTGCAAATAACTTTAAAGTTATAGGAAAAACAATGCTTTTCATATCTGAGGACCGCGAAAAAGCTGCCTATCAACTGAATGATTTTGAGCGAATTCTTGGAAACGATAACGTCCTTTTTTTTCCTTCGAGTTATCGAAAACCTTATCAAACAGAAACCACAGACAATGCTAATGTATTACTTCGTTCAGAGGTTTTAACCAAACTAGGGAATTCAAAAAAACCTAAACTCATAGTCAGCTATCCGCAGGCCATTTTTGAAAAAGTAGTCTCTCAATCTACTTTAAAAAGGAACACTCTTGAAGTTGTAACAGACAGTTTGCTTTCAATCGATTTTGTCAACGAAGTACTTTTCGAATATCAATTTGAGCGGGTTGACTTTGTCACTCAACCTGGAGAATTTTCAGTTCGTGGTGGAATTATAGATGTATTTTCCTTTTCAAATCAGCATCCCTACAGAATTGAATTTTACGATGATCGAGTTGAGAGTTTGAGGAGTTTTGACGTTGCCACACAACTGTCTATTTCTCCACTCAATAAGATTCAATTACTCCCAAATACTTCTGAAGGTTTTACCAAAGCCAAACGAAAAAACTTAATCGAGGTCATCGCGCCTAGAGGGTTGTTAATTACTCAAAATTTTGATTTTATAGGTTCCCGAATAGAACACTATTTCAAAGATGCCGTTGCAAGTTTTGAAAAACTAGAAACAGAAACTCAACATCTTCCCCCCGATGTTTTATTTACCTCCAATGAAGAATTTACTCAGTCTGCTACCTTACTATCTCTAGTAAGTTTAAGTAAGACTAATGCTCTTTCAAAACAAGAAAAAATTTTTTTTAAACAAAGTCCCCAGCCTGCCTTCAATCGTAAATTCGATCGTTTGATCAATTATCTCAATGACAACCACGAAAAGGGTTACCAAAACTATATTTGCTGTGCCAGTGACCAACAAGCCCAAAGGTTCAAAGATATTTTTGAGGAAGGAGAGGAAATTGTTCATTACAAAACAGTAGTTACTCCCCTTTTTGAAGGTTTTGAAGATGTTGATGCTAAGGTTGCTTGTTTTACTGATCATCAAATTTTCGAACGATATCACAAATATCAACTTAAAACCACAAAGGCTAAAAAAGAAGCGCTCACCCTAAAGGAGCTCACACATTTGAAGGTTGGAGATTATGTGACCCACATAGATCACGGAATTGGTCAATTTGGAGGGCTTCAAAAAATTGATGTTGAAGGAAATCAACAAGAAGCCATTAAACTGGTTTATGCAGACCGCGATATTCTGTATCTCAGCATTCATTCTTTACACAAAATCTCTAAGTTTAATGGAAAAGATGGTAAGGTTCCTAAGATTTACAAACTGGGTTCTACTGCCTGGAAAAGTCTTAAACAGAAAACAAAAACTCGGGTTAAACAAATTGCATTTAACCTGATCGAATTGTATGCAAAAAGACGCCAAAAAATTGGTTATGCATGTGATCCAGACAGTTATCTGCAACACGAACTAGAGGCTTCTTTTATCTTTGAAGATACTCCCGATCAAAGCACTGCAACTGCTGATGTCAAAAAAGACATGGAAAGTGAACAACCCATGGATCGTTTGGTTTGCGGAGATGTTGGTTTTGGAAAAACTGAAGTTGCCATTCGAGCAGCATTCAAAGCAGTTGACAACAGTAAACAAGTTGCTGTTTTGGTTCCTACAACTATTCTAGCTTTTCAACATTTTAAGAATTTTTCTAAACGCTTAGAAAATCTTCCTGTTCGGGTAGATTACCTGAGTCGCTTTCGTTCAGCCAAACACAAAAAACAAATCATTGAAGACCTCAAAGCAGGTAAAATTGATATTCTCATTGGCACCCATCAATTGGTAGGTAAAAGTATAGAATTTAAGGATCTTGGTCTTTTGGTGGTTGACGAAGAACAAAAATTTGGAGTTGCAGTTAAAGAAAAGCTTCGAGCACTCAAAACCAATGTTGATGTTTTAACACTTACTGCTACTCCCATTCCTCGTACGCTTCAATTCAGTTTAATGGCGGCTCGAGACATGTCAGTTATTGCTACTCCCCCACCAAATCGATACCCCATTGAAAGTGAAGTGATTCGTTTTAACGAAGAATTTATTCGGGATAGTGTTTCCTACGAAATACAGCGAGGGGGTCAAGTTTTTTTCATTCATAACCGCGTAGAAAACATTAACGAAGTTGCAGGGATGCTTCAACGACTTATTCCTGATGCGCGAATACGGATTGGGCATGGCCAAATGGATGGAAAAAAATTAGAAGAAAATCTTTTGCAATTTATGGATGGAGGTTACGACATTCTAGTTGCAACAACAATTATCGAAAACGGTTTGGACGTTCCCAATGCCAATACCATTTTCATAAACAGTGCACAAAACTTTGGCTTGAGTGATCTTCATCAAATGAGAGGTCGTGTTGGGAGAAGTAACAAAAAAGCATTTTGTTATTTCATTACTCCTCCATACAGTGCACTGTCCAACGATGCTCAAAAAAGAATTCAAGCTATTGAGCAGTTTGCGGCTTTGGGTTCAGGAATTCAGATTGCAATGAAAGATTTAGAGATTCGAGGAGCCGGAGATTTACTTGGAGGAGAACAAAGCGGTTTTATAAACGACATCGGATTTGAAACTTATCAAAAAATTTTAAAAGAAGCCATCGAGGAATTGAAAGAAAATGAATTCAAATCCTTGTATGGAAAGTCTGAAAAAGAAGATCCAAAAACTTTTGTGAAAGAAATTCAAATTGACACAGACTTAGAACTACTTTTTCCAGATCACTACATCAACAGCGTAAGTGAACGTCTTACATTGTACAACCGCTTAGGAACCTTGAAAGACGAAACTGAATTAGAAACATACCAAAAAGAAATTGAAGATCGGTTTGGGCCCTTACCCAATCAAGCAGAAGCTTTGTTGGATAGTGTTCGTTTGAAATGGAAAGCGGCTCATTTGGGAATTGAGCGCATTCTACTCAAAAAAAATCAATGCATTGGATATTTTATTGCTGATCAGGAAAGTACATTTTACCAAAGTAATCGTTTCAACCAAATCTTGGCTTGGGTACAACAAAATCCAAATCGGGTAAACATGAAAGAAAAACAAACCAAAAATGGTTTAAGATTGCGACTTGCCTCTAACAAAATTGGTTCTGTAAAACAAGCTATTGAACTTCTCCCTGATTTAGAGTGACTTCAAATCTTTAATAACCTTAAAAGCAGTATTTACTGAATCCTCATCAACCAGAATTGTAAATTCATTAGAAGTCGATATAACTTGTGTAATATTAACTCCTTCCCAAGACAGGCGTTGAAAAATAAAATAATAAATTCCAGGAATATTCACATTCTCTGTTGGCAACTTTATGGTTACAGAAGATAAGTTTTCGGATTTTTCAAGTAATTGTTCTTTACTAAAAAAAGTATCAACCAAATGACTCATATTATTGCTGATTACAATATTGGATTCTGAAACTCCCCGAGAAGAGGTGTAAAAAGCTGTTTTATTATCGTTAACCTGAGACAAAAAAGAAGCTTGAGCACTCAATAAAGTATCCGAAATTTTAAAACTGTAATCAACCAGTGATGAACGAACGGTTATGTCTCCTATTTCTTTTAAAACCTTAACAATCTTATGAGTTGAAAGAAATTCCATATTATCTGAAATTCTTTTTAAGGCCATCACTATTGCACCGCTACGAGCTTCTTTTTTGAGTGCAATTTCAATTTCAGGTTGAATTTGTCTTGCCAAGGAGGTTAAATTTATAATACCCTGAGAAAGGGCTGTAGACAAAAAAGGTTTGGTTTTAATGTAATTCTCAACCACTGAAGCAATAGTTTTCATTCATGAAATTGTTAAATTCAAAGTAAATGTATAAAAATAAATACAAATTGTTTTTTTTGTAACAATTTCCTAAAAAAGTAGAACGCATCTTCTATGTGTTTTCGATTCCATTTACCCTTTTAAACAAAATAAGTAATAATATCAAAGTGAACTTGGCCTTGGAGTTTTTTTTGTTGAACAGATGCATCCATTGTAATAATCAACAACTGAATTTTTTTCTTACTGACAAAAGTTTCTTGATTTCCATTGATAGCTGATGATCTTGCTTTTACTTCAATGGCGATAATAAAATCATCTTTAGCAGCAATGATATCGATCTCTGCCTTAGGATATCTGATATTTTGTTTAATATTAAATACCCTTGCTTTTTGAAATATGCCGAAGCTTTTTGTTCTGTAATTTGACTAAAGGTGTAGGGTTCACTTATAAGAAGTTTGGATTGACTCATACAAAATAGTAATCCGCCAAAGAAAAAAGGCTTATTTTTGTGAAAATTATTTTTATGGCACTTACTGCAAAACGATACACCATCACTGCTGCACTTCCCTATACAAATGGTCCTATTCACATAGGACACTTAGCTGGAGTGTATATTCCAGCTGATATATACAGTCGTTATTTACGTGCCCAAAAAAAAGACGTTGCCTTTATTTGTGGAAGTGACGAACACGGTGTTGCCATATCAATTCGAGCTAAAAAAGAAGGGGTAAGTCCTAAAGAAATAATTGATAAATACGACCAAATGATTCGAACTTCATTTGATCAATTGGGAATTTCTTTTGATAATTACTCTCGTACTTCATCCGACATTCATCATAAAACTGCTTCTGAAATTTTCACAAAAATGAACGATACCGGGAAATTTATTGAGGAAGTAACTGAACAATTGTTCGACCCCGAGGCAAATCAATATTTAGCGGATCGGTTCGTAACAGGTACTTGTCCCAAATGTCAATACCACGAAGCCTATGGAGATCAATGTGAACAATGCGGAAGTCCTTTAAATGCTACTGAATTAATTAATCCAAAATCTATATTGTCTGGCGCTACGCCTGTTTTGAAAAAAACAAAACATTGGTTTTTACCCTTAAATCATTATCAAGAATTTATGAAGGAATGGGTTATTGAAGGACATAAAGATGATTGGAAACCAAATGTTTATGGACAAGTGAAATCTTGGATAGATGATGGGCTTCGACCAAGAGCAGTTACTCGTGATTTAGATTGGGGCATTCCTGTTCCTGTTGAAGGTGCTGATGGGAAAGTTATGTATGTGTGGTTTGATGCCCCCATAGGGTATATTTCTTCAACCAAAGAATGGGCCGCAAAAAAAAATAAAGACTGGAAACCTTATTGGAAGGATAAAGAGACCTCTTTAGTTCATTTTATTGGAAAAGACAACATTGTATTTCATTGTATTATTTTCCCATGCATACTAAAAGCTTCGGGAGAATATATCTTACCAGAAAATGTTCCAGCAAATGAATTTTTGAATTTAGAAGGAAATAAAATTTCTACTTCCAAAAACTGGGCTGTTTGGCTTCATGAATACTTAACAGAATTTCCAGGTCAAGAAGATGTATTGCGTTATGTACTAACTTCGAATGCACCCGAAACAAAAGACAACGATTTTACTTGGAAAGATTTTCAGGCAAGAAACAATAATGAATTGGTCGCAATCTTCGGAAACTTCATCAACCGAGTGAGTGTACTTACCCAAAAATATTATGACGGAATTGTACCAGCACAAAAAGACTTAACCCACGAAGATTTGAAAACATTGAATAAGATGAGAGCATTTCCTGGTGTCATAGGAGGTAGTATTGAGCGATACCGTTTTAGAGAAGCGAGTCAAGAGCTTATGAATTTAGCTCGATTGGGTAACAAATATTTGGCAGACCAAGAACCTTGGAAATTAATTAAAATAGATCCAGAACGAGTAAAAACAATCCTGAATGTTTCCTTACAGATTTCAGCTACTCTTGCCACAGTTACTGAACCCTTTTTGCCCTTAAGTGCAAAAAAATTGAGAGGTATTCTCAATATTAGCAATCCTATAAATTGGAATGCAATTGAAACTTCAAAAGATATTTTACCAGCTGGTCATATTATTGGAAGTCAAAAGCTACTTTTTGCTAAGATCGATGATAGCATCATACAAGCTCAGTTGGAAAAACTTGAAGCTACCAAAAAAAATAATTCAGAAGCTAACTATGAATTACCCCCTGTAAAAGAAAACATAAATTTTGAGGATTTTAGTACGATGGATCTTCGAACGGGAACAATTGTTGAAGCTGAAAAAATAAAAAAAACTAAAAAATTACTCAATCTAAAAGTAGATCTTGGTTTTGAGATAAGAACAATTGTTTCGGGTATCGCCGAAAGCTATTCCACTGAAGAAATAATAGGAAAAAAAGTAACTGTTTTAGTTAATCTAGCACCAAGAATCATAAAAGGAGTTGAAAGCCAAGGGATGTTACTTATGACCGAAAACAAAGAGGGTAAACTTATAATCGTTGGTCCCGAAGACAGCAATATGGATAATGGATTTGAAATAAATTAAATAACATTGGGTTTGCTCAATATTGCCTTTCATCCCATCTATCAGTTACCCCTTCCCTCAAAACATAGGTTTCCAATGGAGAAGTACGATTTACTCCCCAAACAGTTAATATATGAGGGGACTTGTAATGCAGAAGATTTTTTTAGTCCAATTGCTGCAGAGCAATCTGTTGTGGAAAGGATTCATGATCCAGATTATGTTAAAAAACTTCTAGAACTTCATTTAAATAAAAAAGAGGTGCGAAAAATTGGTTTTCCATTGAGCAAACAACTTATTGAAAGAGAATTCATTATCGCAGGAGGAACGATCCAAGGAGCTGTAAAAGCAATAGACTCTGGTATGGCTATGAACATTGCTGGGGGAACTCATCACGCCTTTAAAAGTCATGGCGAAGCTTTTTGTCTGCTGAATGATCAAGCGATTGCTGCTCAGTATCTTTTAGATAATAAATTGGCTAACAATATTTTAATAATTGACTTGGATGTACATCAAGGTAATGGAACAGCAAAAATTTTTGAATCCAATCCAAAAGTATTTACCTTTTCAATGCATGGTAAAAAAAACTATCCTTTTCAAAAAGAACAAAGTAATCTGGATTTAGAACTTGAAGACAACTGTTCGGATGATGAATTCATTAACAGTTTGAAAAAAGTCTTACCCAAATTAATTGATGAACTTAAACCGGATTTTATTTTTTATTTAAGTGGTGTTGATGTTTTGGAAACAGATAAACTAGGACGCATAGGGATGACTATTGATGGCTGTAAAAAAAGAGATGTTTATGTTTTCGAGCAATGTAAATTGCATGATATACCGGTTCAATGCAGTATGGGTGGCGGATATTCTGAAGATCTTAAAATAATTATTGATGCCCATGCCAATACATTTAGATCAGCCAAAGACATCTTTGATTAACGCCAGTTTTGACTTTTCATATTAATTGCTGCAATCACTATATCTTTTCTGCTAATTTGTCCAACTAATTTACCGTTTTCAAGGACTGGAAACCTCCTTCTACTGGTGTCATGAAACTTGGAAGCAGCATCAAATAAAGTCATTGATGCTGGTAAAGTTTCAACTTTTTTTGTCATAAAATGACCAACTGTTTTATCCAAAATCGGCATATTAAAATATCGACTATCCGAAATCTCTTTCATACAATCCGCTTCAGAGATTACTCCGATAAGCTTCCCGAGATCATCAACTACAGGACCCCCAGATATTTTGTTCTTTATAAAAAAATTCATTACCTCGTGAATGGACTGATCAATTGTAAAAAGAATCAGATTGGTTGTCATAATATCTTTTACCAAAACAGTTGGTTGCTCAATTTTTTTTCTCTCCTCTCGCTCTCCCTGAAAACTTTTTACTGCCATAATCCTTGTTTTTGATAATCCCTAAGTTATAAAAAAATAAATTGATTCCTTTTTTTTAATCACCATAAAGAGCTTAAAATGAGATTCAAATTATGTTTTATCTAATTTATCTTCAACTTCTCCTTATCTTTAATTAAAATTAAATTTAAAAATTTTGTCAAAAAAAATAGGTGTTTTAGGTTGTGGTTGGCTTGGACTCCCTTTAGCAGAATACTTATTGAAACAAGGTTATTATATTAAAGGGAGTACGACTTCCAAAGAAAAATTATCATTACTGAATTCTAGAAAAATTAGCCCTTTCTTACTTGAAATTTCGAAAGATGGTATTGTTGGAGAGCGCAATTTTTTTGATGATTTAGATTTAATTATAATTGCAATTCCTCCGGGTTTAAGATCAAATCCCAAGAAAAGATTTGATCTAATGATGGTTCAATTGAAACAAACCTGTATAGATTTTAACATAAAAGAAATTATTTTTATAAGTAGCATCTCGGTTTATGGAAATCAGTCTGGGTTATTAACCGAAGAAAGTCCGTTACTCGCAGAGTCAACATCAGGCAAACAACTAATCGGTTGCGAAAATTTGCTGATTAATACTCCAGAGCTTTCTGCTACTATACTGAGAATGGGCGGACTTATTGGACTAGAAAGACACCCTGTTTTTCAACTGAGCAATAAAACATTTGTTGACAACCCCGATGGAAGTATCAATTTGATACATTTGACTGATTGTATTCATATTATAAACACTTTAATTAGCCAAAAAATTGTCAACAATGTTTATAACTGCGTAACCCCCTATCATCCAAGTAGAAATAAATATTACACTCAAATGGCAGATCGATTTGGGTGTAAACGACCTGTTTTCATGGGAACTAGCAGTATTGACAAACAAATTTCATCTAACAAGTTTATCAAAGATTTCAATTATCGATTTAAAGTTCAAAATT
>JAURBD010000047.1 GCA_030829155.1 Flavobacteriaceae bacterium | reverse complement strand
TGGTCCTCTACCGGAATTATCCTCATCATAACCACTTTCGGAAGCTCCTGTTTGATTAAAGGGATTTCCATTACTTGAACTTGCAGAAGTATAAGCAGATAAACCTGCATCAACGGTAAGAACATCATCATCATTCAATGGAATACGGATTACCACAGTTGGGGCTATATTTTGTAAATCTTCATTACCTATTCCCCCAGTTACTGATGCATGAATCCCTTCTTGTTCATAATACCCCATCAAAAGATCGACCTCTATTGCTTCAAGAATTTTCTTTTTGTAAGTCAAAATACTATCGTTTTGAGCATAACCCAAAAAACCAATACTCGAAATAATATAAATAAAAATTGATTTAATTACACCCACAACCTCCCCCGGTTTTACCTCCATTTGCACCTGCTGCTGCTTCTCTATAGATATGATAAGTAGTTTCGAAACGTTCAAATAATGGAGATTTCAATTTCATATCCAGATCATTCAAATAAACCTTATTATATTCCTTCACAGTAACACAACTACTACTTGAAAGAAGTACTACAAACAGTATTAATTTGAATTTAATTTTTTTCAATTTCTATATTTTTAGATTTATAAATAACTCCATTATCATCAATCAAAATGGCTTCTATATTTGGAAGTTGATTAATTAAAAACATTCCAGAATCTACTCCCATCACAAAAGTTGCTGTAGCTAAAGCGTCAGCCAGTTCTGCTTTATTGGCAAAAATAGTGGAACTTATAATTCCTTTTGAAGGAATTCCTGTTCTTGGGTCAACAATATGACTAAAACGTTCTCCATCAATTAGGGTGAATTTTTCATAATTACCTGAAGTAACTACTGCATCATGCTCAAGTGAAAGCCAGGAAAATACTTTTTCTTTATTCATTGGATTTATTATTCCTATAGTCCAAGGTGAACCATCAGGTTGTTTTCCCCAGGTGTTCATATCGCCAGAGGCATTGATAATCCCTCCCTTTACTCCCCTACTAATCAATATCTTTTTAGCTTGGTCAGCAGCATAACCTTTACCAATACCACCAAAACCTATTTTCATTCCCTTTTCTGGTAAAAAAACAGTTCTTTTTTTTTTGTTCAACTCTAATTTATGGAATCCAATTTTGGAAATTGAATTTTGAATAACCCCAAGGTCTGGCATTTCAGAAACTCCTCCATCAAAATTCCAGATTTGATCTATTGCAGCAAAAGTAATATCAAAAGCACCAGAAGTAATTTTTGATATTTTTTGGGCTCTATCAATTAAATCAAAAAGTTCTTTCGAAACTTTAATGGGTTCAATTCCTGCATTACTATTTATCTTAGCAGTTTCAGAGTCTTTATCCCAAGAAGATATCAATTTTTCGATTCGAATAATTTCATTCTTTGCCTGTTCAATATAGTTAGCTGCTGTCTTTTCATTTTCCATAACTACAGTTAACTCAAAAGTAGAACCCATGAGCATATGAGATTCAGAATATATCTGTTGAGAAAACAGGGATGAGAAAAACCCCAAGCTAATAATAATCAGAAAATAAAAAGTTTTAATTTTCAATTTAAAATTGATTAATACGTGAAATATAATCTTTAGGTAGAGTTTTTTCATACCCCAAACGACCCAACACATTCTCATTAGAATCCATAACAACTACCAATGGAAAATACCCATTTGGGTTATACTCAATTGCTAACATATCATTACGTTTTTGAATTGAATTGTCTAGTTTGTTTTTTTTCCTTTTGGGAAAATCCGCACGAAAAAGGATATAGTTTTTCTTAGCATACTCATTGAAGGTAGGGTCTTTCCAAATTTCTTTCTCCAATTTGATGCAAGGAATACACCAATCGGAACCTGAAAAAACTAAAATCAACTTCTTGTTTTCTTTTTTTGCCTCAACTTTTGCTGCATCCCAATTGGTTCGCCAATCTTGTGCCAATAGATTAAAAGGAATCATTATAACTAATACATAAAACAAAAATAAAATCTTCTTTTTCATTAATTTTGAGTTGAGCGTTCATAGGTAAACCCTCCATTTTTCCCTTTTGCCCATGAAATTATTTTTACTGAAAGGTATACATCATCTGTGATCAGATGTAAAACCATGTTTTTACCTACCGCATTAGTGGGCTTTCCTGTTGCTGCCCTAAAAGGCTCAAAAGCTAAAGTTGATATTTCATCAATTGTTCCCAAAGCCCACTCGGTACCAACTGGACTATTATCTTTATCATAGGACGATTCTACAACAATATTATAGAATTGCCCTCCATCATTACCTCTTGTGATTTTTACATTATCAGTAATATAATCTTGACTACTAGTCAATGTTGGATCTGCTCCATTCTCTTTTGAAAAAGCAATAATCTCTCCATCCCATATATTATATTCTATAACTCTTGTCAAGTTTATGGTTACTGTAATATCTTTTATAATATTTCCAGAAGTTATGCGAACATTAGCTGTCAAACTTTGAACATTTTGAAAAACAAAAAGAGAAGAGTCTGCGACTGTTACTTCGCCTGTTGAACTATTGACTTCTAATGCATCTGGAACGCTTTGAGATATAATACTGAATTCAAGTGTTCCTTGGTTTACTGAGGCTTCAATGCTGCCAAGAGATTCACCATCTTCTGGGTTTTCAGGAATTGTGACCAAAAAATCTGAGGCGGTAATTACTGTTATAATTTCATTTGAAGTGTTATCAAATGTAGTATCATCGTCATCACCCCCCCCACAAGACAACACAAGAAATAAGCTGAATAGTTTTAAGATTATTGGTCTTGATTTGGGTATCAAAGATTTTATCAATTTATTTTTCATATTTAAAATTATTAAAAATAATGTCAAAAGTTTAAGAATAATAAAATTTTCCGTGAGTCCCTTGGATAGTTAATTCCTTTTGATTTGATTTCTCTACTCTTCCCACGATTTTAGCCTGTACATCGAAAGACTCTGATATCTTAATAATTTCTTCTGCAAGTGCAGGAGCTACATAGAGCTCCATTCGGTGTCCCATATTAAATACCTCGTACATTTCTTTCCAGGAGGTTCCTGATTCTTCTTGTATCATTTTAAACAAAGTAGGAGTATCAAATAGATTGTCTTTGATGATATGTAAGGTATCTATAAAATTTAAAATCTTAGTCTGTGCACCACCACTGCAATGGACCATTCCGTGAAGTTGACTCCGGTCAACAGTATTCAATATTTCCTGAATAATGGGTGCATAAGTTCGAGTTGGTGAAAGGACAAGCTTTCCGGCATTCAAAGTACTATCTTGAACAAGATCTGTCAAATTTTTAGATCCAGAATAGATGAGGTTTTCAGGTACACTTGCATCAAAAGTTTCGGGATATTTATTTTTTAAGTTTTTATTGAACACATCATGTCGAGCTGAGGTAAGTCCATTACTTCCCATCCCTCCATTGTATTCTTTTTCATAGGTAGCCTGACCAAAAGATGCCAAACCAACAATAACATCACCCGCTTGAATTTTGGCGTTGTCAATAACATCTGATCGATTCATACGGGCAGTTACCGTTGAATCTACAATGATAGTTTGTACCAAATCTCCTACATCAGCAGTTTCACCTCCAGTACTGTGAATGGAGACTCCATAGTCTTTTAATTCTTCAATTAATTCCTCTGTTCCGTTGATTATAGCTGCTAAAACTTCTCCTGGAATCCTGTTCTTATTTCTACCTATAGTAGATGACAACAATATATTTTGCGAAGCTCCTACACAAAGCAAATCGTCGATGTTCATGATCAGAGCATCTTGTGCTACTCCTTTCCAAACAGATAAATCTCCAGTTTCTTTCCAATAAGCATAGGCAAGTGATGATTTGGTCCCTGCTCCATCAGCATGCATAACGATACAGTGATCTTCGCTGCCAGTCAAATGATCTGGAACTATTTTACAAAAAGCTTTAGGAAAAAGACCTTTGTTAATGTTTTTAATGGCATTATGAACATCTTCTTTTTGGGCTGAAACACCCCTAAGGCGATATCGATCACTGGAGATTTTACTCATACAAGCTTTTATTTAGTGCAAAAATACATCAATTTATTTCCTTTACCTAAAGCTAATTTAGACCCTTTTATCTTCGGCTCAGAATTCATTAACGCGAAAAAAGAAGTTCTCTATATTTTGCTAAAGGCCATTTGGAATTATCAACCAAGAGTTCAAGTTTATCGCAATGATATCGAATGGTATCAAAGTAAGGTTTTACCCGAGTATGATAAGCATTTGATTTATCAAAATTATCTTCTATTAGATTTGCTTTCTTTCTTTCTGCAATCATATCATTTACCCCAGTATTGATCTGCTCTATATGACCTGAAATACGTTCAATCAGCAACATTTGCTCTTTCGCATACTTCTCAAAACTAGAATTATAAATTTCTTTAAGTCCTTTAACATTTTCAATCAACGTATTTTGATATTGAATTGCAGTAGGAATGATATGATTTCTGGCAATATCTCCCAAAGTTCTGCCTTCTATTTGCAGGGTAAGTATATATTGTTGTAAATCTATTTCAACCCTTGCATCAAGTTCTCTCTTACTGAATACATTTAAATTTTTGAAAAGTTCAACACTTTTTTTGGAGCTATACTCCTTGAGCGCATCTGGAGTAGAGGTTAAAGGACTTAAACCTCTTTTTTTAGCTTGTTTTATCCACGACTTACTGTATCCATCTCCTTCAAAAAGAATTGTTCGTATGTATTTAATAGAATCCCGCAATTCATTGAAAATTGCATCATCTTTTTTCATCTTGGGGTTTTGAAGATGTAAATCTACTTTTTTCTTAAAATCAATTAATTGTTCGGCAACAATAGAATTTAAAACCGTCATGGGTTTGGCACAATTCGTTTTGGAACCAACTGCTCTAAATTCAAATTTATTCCCAGTAAATGCAAACGGTGAGGTTCTATTTCGATCTGTATTATCTAAAAGTATTTCAGGAATTTTACCAATTACATTAAGTTTCAAGTCTGTTTTTTCTTTTGGGGAAAGTTTTCCTTTTGAAACTTGCTCCAAATTGTTAAGTACTTCGGTTAGTTGTTCCCCAATGAAAACAGAAATTATTGGAAGTGGAGCTTCATCGGTTCCCAAACGCAATTCATTACTTGCCGATACGATACTTGCTTGAAGTAAAGATTCATGTTTCATTACAGCAGCAATAGTATTTATAAAAAAGGTCAAGAATTGTAAGTTATTCATCGGAGTTTTACCTGGGCTAAGTAAATTTATTCCAGTATTTGTTTTCAGTGACCAGTTGTTGTGTTTGCCAGATCCGTTTATTCCAGAAAAAGGTTTTTCGTGCAGAAGAACTGTGAAATTATGTTTTTCAGCAATTTTATTCATTAAATCTGTAAGCAGTGTATTGTGGTCAACTGATAGATTAACTTCTTCATAAATGGGTGCTAATTCAAATTGAGCTGGAGCTACTTCGTTGTGTCTAGTTTTTACAGGGATTCCCAAAATCAAACTATGATGTTCTAATTCCTGCATAAATGCTAAAACTCGTGGGGGAATAGAACCAAAATAATGATCGTTTAATTGTTGACCTTTGGAGGACTCGTGTCCCATCAAAGTACGACCTGTCAAAATCAAATCAGGACGGGATGCTGCAAGTGTTTGATCCACCAAAAAATATTCTTGTTCCCACCCCAAGGTTGCCGATACTTTTAAAGTGTTTTTATCAAAAAACTTTGCAATATCAGTGGCTGCTTTATCTAAAGCAGAAGTTGAACGCAATAAGGGTGTTTTATAATCTAATGCCTCTCCTGTGTATGAAACAAAAATAGTGGGTATACAAAGGGTATTCCCATAAATAAAGGCTGGAGAAGTTGGATCCCAAGCTGTATATCCTCTGGCCTCAAATGTATTTCGAATCCCTCCACTTGGAAAGCTAGAAGCATCCGGATCTTGTTGTACCAATTGACTACCATCAAAACGTTCAATAGCCTCTGAACTGTTTGATAAGTCAAAAAAGGATTCGTGTTTTTCTGCTGTTGCTCCAGTTAGTGGTTGAAACCAATGTGTGTAATGAGTAACGTTTTTGGAAGATGCCCAAGATTTCATTGCAGCAGCAATTTGATCAGCCAAGGATCTTGATATTTTGGTTCCCTTAAAAATTGCCTTTGAAATTTCATCATAAGCTTGTTGGTTAAGAGAACGTTGCAGAACTATGTCGTTGAAAACGTTTTGAGCATATTGAGGAGTTTTTGAATAATCAGCATCTGAAATCTTAGCTTTTGTTTTTGCTAATTTATTAAGTGCATCAAATCGAATTGAATTCATTCTTTGGGTTGTTAAAAATATTATTCCAAAGGTATTTATTTTTTAAAATCTTAAGTCATTTCAATGTAATTTTTACAATAAATATAATTTACCCCCCTAAAATTTGGGTTATTAATAAAAGTTAATAACTATGTTAAGATTTATACCCCTTAAAAAAGAACCACACAGCCAAAAAAATTAAATTTGTATACATAAAGTTAAAAAATACAATTATGAGTAAATCTAAATTAGAGTATATCTGGTTGGATGGTTACAAACCAACATCCAATTTACGTAGTAAAACAAAAGTAGTTGATGATTTTAATGGAACATTAGAAGATTGTCCTGTGTGGTCATTTGACGGTTCCTCAACTCAACAAGCAGAAGGAGGATCTTCGGATTGCTTGTTAAAGCCTGTTGCAATTTATCCAGATCCTGTTCGAAGAAACGGATTTTTGGTAATGACTGAAGTTTTAAATGCTGATGGAAGCGCTCATGAATCTAATGCGAGAGCCACTATTAATGACGATGATAATGATTTTTGGTTCGGTTTTGAGCAAGAATACTTTATTATGGATTGTGAAACCCAATTACCTTTAGGCTTTCCTGTGGGAGGATATCCTGGACCGCAAGGAATGTACTACTGTTCTGTGGGAGGAAAAAATACACATGGAAGAGACTTTGTTGAGGAACATGCGGATCTTTGTATTGATGCAGGACTTAATTTTGAAGGAATAAACCAAGAGGTTGCAAGTGGACAATGGGAATTCCAACTATTTTCCAAAGGTGCTAAAAAGGCAGGTGATGAAATCTGGGTAGCTCGCTACCTTCTGGATCGTTTGACTGAACAATATGGATATTACATAGAATATCATCCAAAACCTGTTAAAGGAGATTGGAATGGTTCTGGGATGCACGCTAATTTTTCTAATACAACTCTTAGAACTTGTGGTGATAAAGCTACTTATGAAAAAATTTGTGAGGCATTCAGACCCGTTACAAAAGAACACATCGAAGTTTATGGTCAATACAACGAACAACGTTTAACAGGACTACATGAAACAGCTTCGATAACAGACTTTAGTTACGGTATATCTGATCGTGGTGCTTCCATTCGTATTCCAATTATTACTGTGGAAAATAATTGGAAAGGTTGGTTAGAGGACAGGAGACCTGCTTCTAATGGAGATCCTTACAAAATTGCTGCACGTATTGTGAAAACTGTTAAATCTGCAAATTTATAGTTAAAGTAGTTTTAATATAGTAAAAAAAGCATCCTCAATAGGATGCTTTTTTTATACCAGAAGGTCACTAATAAAATATAAATACAGTCCCAATAGTATTATTCCGTTGAATCGATTAAGGTTATTATTCTTTGGAATGAGGACCATTATAAACACAAACAATGATATTAAAAACATCCAGACCAAATCATTTGAAATAATATTCAAGTCTTGCACTTCAATAGGCTTAATCATAGAAGTAATACCCATGACAGCTAAAATGTTAAATACATTAGAGCCAATTAAATTACCTAATGATATTGCTTTTTCTTTTCTAATAATCGCAATTATGGAGGCTGAAAGTTCGGGAATGCTTGTGCCTATTGATATTATTGAAATCCCAACAATACGTTCACTTACCCCCATAAGAGAAGCTAGAGAAACTGCTCCTTTGACAAGGGTTTCTGACCCCAACCACAAAGCAAAACCACCTGCTAATATGTATTGAAGTGTATGTCTAGGATTTAATAATTCAAAATCGTGAGATTCAGCTACGTCATCTTTAGAAAACTTCTGCCCTTTCAATAAGTAAAAAATGAATACTACTAAAAACAAAAACATAAATGCCCCCTCATTTGATGAAAGAATCCCATCAAAAGCAATCATTACAATAAATAAAAGAGTGGAAAACATCATCATAGGCCAATCGGTTTTAAAAAAACTTTTTGGAACTACAATAGGAGTTATCAAAACAGTAATGGCAAGAACAAAAGCCAGGTTAGCAATATTGGATCCAACGATGTTTCCCAAAGCAATATCTGGATATCCCGATAAAGCTGATTGAATACTGACTATAAGTTCAGGTGCTGAGGTAGCAAATGATACCACTGTCATACCAATTACTACTCTAGGAATAGACAAATTTAAAGAAAGAGAGACGGAAGACTTTAATAACCAGTCTCCACCCTTTATCAACAACACCAATCCAACAATGATCGCTATAAAAGCCATACTAAAAATTTTGACGAATATACATTATCTCAGAAAATCATGAGGTGTATTCCATAAAATCCTTTCAAATAAATATTCACGATTTCAATTTATAAATAAATTTGATTGGTTCATTATGAAAATCATGAGTAGAATTACTTTAATGCCTAAAAATTTCAACACCTACAAGAGTTTTTAGAGGTTTATTGAATCAAATACTATGCAGGAAAGTGATTAGATTATTATTTTTCTCTAGAGAAAGTTTCTTTTTTAAACGGTATTTTTGACTTTCAACAGTTCGAATTGATGAACCAGTCAATTGTGCAATTTCCTGTGTGTTTTGATTCATTTTTAAGTAGGCACAAAGCTTAAGATCTTGTTGGGTAAGTTTAGATTCAATGAAAATCAGGTTTTTGAAAAAATCAGGGTAAACTTCTTCAAATTGTTGCTCAAAACGATTGTTTATTTTTTCAGAATTTAAAATCATCTTAATTTTATCTTTAATCAATTTGGAGGGATCTTGAAATGTTTTAGAAACTTTATTTTTTTCAATACTATCGAGCAAATAATTTAAATTTTTGTTGCGCTGAGTAATGTAGTTCGATTTGTTAATTAATTGAATTTTTTTGTGATTCAATTCATTTTCTAGTATTTTCTTTTCGTTTTGTGATTTTTCTGTTTTTTCTTTTTGAAGATTAAAATTTAATCTTAAAGATATTAATGAAAAAAATAAAATAGTTGCTCCAATTATCAAAATGTATAAGTAAGTGTTGTATTGAATTTTATTTTGGGTAATTTCTGATCTCTTTTGGTTCAACAAAATGTTTGATTCCAATTCGTTGAATTTTTCTCCAATTTTGAAAACTGATCCAAACGATGCTTGACTGAGTAATGAGTCCTTTACTCTGATCAAATTTTTGTAATCTTTTTTCTTGATAAATACTCCCTCAAGGATTTTAAAATTTCTTTTTTTTTCCTTAGAAAAAAAATTTCCTTTGATTTTACTTAAATTATTTTGAGCAATAGACAATGCTTTGTTAAGTTTATTTAACCCCAAATAGCACTCGCCAATATCCGATTCAATAACAGGAAGATCAACTGGAAAATTATTTAACAATTCTAATGCTTTTGAATAATAATCAATAGCTACTTGGTAGTTATTTTCAAGTTGATAATATTTTCCCATTAGCGAGAATGAATATCCATAATTTCTCATCAAGTAGCTGTCTTCGAGCTTGTCATTTTCTATTGAGGTTTTACCATCATCGAACAATCTTTGAATTTCAGAAAAATAACTGTTGACTTTAAACAAATCTTTCTTTTTCATGTTTAAACTCATCAAACCCAAATTAGAATACATCAGATCTTCAACCTTGTTGTTGTTTTTTCTGATTTCATAAGATTTCAAATATAGGGTTTCGGCTTGTTCATAATTTTCTCTAAGTAAATCTATCATTGCTAAATTGTCGTAAACTGTTGAAAAACCATAGTTTTTTGCTTCTTGGTTTTTGTACAAACTAAAATTATCCAGCGCGTCATAATAAAATTTTTCTGCCTTTTTGAAGTTTTTATTATTGAAATAAATGTTGCCAATATTCAATAAAACCCAAGGAGGTAAATTAACTTCTTTTTCTAATCTATCCTCTGATGGAATGGCTTGAAATAGCTTCAATGACTCGTCATAAAAACCTAAAGCTTCAGCATCTAGATTCCTACTAGCTAATATCTCACCTACTAAAGTATTAACAGAAAGATGATTTATGGTGGGCTTGTTATAATTTGCAATATTTAGTACTTCAAATCCAAAAGCTACTGCTTTATCAGGGTCAGAATTCTTATAAAAAATAACAGAATCCTTAAGTCTGATGATTTTTTGTTCTAAATCATCTTGATATAGGCTCGCATTAACGAACAGAAATACAGATAAAAGAGCTTTTAAAAACATTTTACTTTTTTAAAAAAACAAATAACAATAAGGCAATTACAAAAACTACAACAATTTCAATGAAATGTTTTAATTTCATATTATTATAAATGTATTAAATAATTTGATCTTTAACTTCATACTACTTTTTTTACCTAATAACACTTGCAAAATGTTCATCAATGACTTTATTTTCTTATTGTAAGATGATTCTTAAAATCGTTCAGTAAAAAGTAAAAAGATTTATTCCTTACACTTTTTAGTTTTATTATTGAAAAACTTTTTACGTTCAGCTAAAAACTGTTCTCTAGAATAAGTTTTACCATTGAAAAATAATGACTTAACCCCTTTAGGTATATCATTTTGGAAAATGAAACTGTCTAACATAATATAGCTTTTAACAAAACTACAACAGTTAAATTCCTTTGGCAATTATTTGATACTTCATTACTACTGCATTTAGTTATTGCTATTTGTTACAAAATAACTCCCAAAACAGCTTCCTCATAATTACAAAAAAACTTAAAAAAATTATGTGAATTGCAGAAGAATAAGTGAAGTGAATTCTTTGCGAAACCAAAATCCTTCTACAAAAAAAGAAAAACATCTCAACTAAAATATGTCTCAGATATCTTTATAGATTTTAATTTGATATCAAAAACAAAGTATTATATTTGCCCACAAATTAAAAATGATTTAGTTTTTGGAAGTTTATAAAAATTCGCATTCTTAATTCATATTCAATGGCCTCGTAGCATAACTGAATAGTGCACTTGATTACGGCTCAAGAGGTTACAGGTTTGAATCCTGTCGAGGTCACTAAAAACCAACTCTTTACGGGGTTGGTTTCTTTTTTAGGGTACATTATAGGGTACAGTTTTACCCTGTTTACTGACTATTTTCTTGACAGTTCACTTCTAAATTTATAGTACTCAATTGGTTTAGCTCTTTGTCTTTTAAATTATATGAAGTAACTGAAACTAATGAAGATGATATGCCTGTTATTGAACTGTAATAGTACCATACATACCATCGTGAATTGAACATTGGTAGTAATATGTTCCTGCTGTTGTAGGTGTCCAATTTACTACTCCGCTTGTTACTTCATTATTAGTT
>JAURBD010000068.1 GCA_030829155.1 Flavobacteriaceae bacterium | reverse complement strand
TTGACTGAGGATGGATTTATTTTTAAGATTCTGGATTGCATGAACTTCTGCATGGGGGTCTCCTTTTTTTTGGTGCCAACCTTCACTTACAATTTTGCCTTTATGAACAAGAACACATCCTACAAGTGGGTTGGGGTAGGTCTGCCCAAGACCCAGTGAAGCAAGATCCAGGCAACGTTGCATAAATTTTATGTGAATAGGATCTTTTTTATTCATGTTAAGAAATGAAATAGTATTATTTTTAGAAAGTATAAAAATACTAAAGTATTAAATGAAGGGAACAATAATTAGAGAAGTTTTAGAAAAAGATAATTCATCATTGGCGTCGATGATTCGTCAGGTTCTTCTTGAAATTGGGGTTCCTAAAGTTGGAACTGCTTATGCAGATCCAGAACTTGATTTTATGTATCAAGCATATTCGGATCAAAGATCGGCTTATTTTGTGTTGGAAGAAAATGGATTTGTGACAGGAGGGGCAGGAATATCTCCTCTAAAAGGAGGAAAGAGTAGCATATGTGAATTACAGAAAATGTATTTTTTACCTTCAGCTAGAGGAAAATCTTTAGGCGAAAAAATGATTGATCATTGTCTAGATTATGCTAAAGAACAAGATTTCGAAATATGTTACATAGAAACACTACCCTATATGAAAGCCGCTCAAAAGCTCTACCAAAAAAAAGGATTTGAGTATATAGATCATCCAATGGGTTCAACAGGCCACACCTCATGTAATGTTTGGCTAATCAACAAACTACAATGACCTTAATTGAATACAAATCTTATTTCCGTCAAAAATTAAGTTACATCTATAAGGTTGAAGAGTCCGATGATTTATTGAAACGAATAATTAAAGCATATTTTAACTGGGAACCTGTCAAATTTGGTTTAGAACCCAATTATGTTATTTCAAAAAAGGAAGAAGAGTGTTTAAACTCAGCTTTGAAAGAATTAAAAAAAGAAAAACCTCTTCAATACATACTGGGTTTTAGTTCATTTATGGATTTAAAGTTTGAAGTCAACACTTCTGTATTGATACCTCGACCTGAAACTGAAGAATTAGTTGAATGGATTGTCTATGATGAGAAATTAATTCGATCCAAAGAGGTTTTGGACATAGGTACAGGAAGTGGATGCATAGCAATAACACTAAAACATTTACGATCTCGTTTGCATGTTTCAGCACTTGATATTTCTGCCAAAGCAATTGAAGTTGCTGAGAATAATGCTAGAAATAATTCTGTCAAAGTTCAATTTCATCAAGCAGATATTCTAACAAAAAAAAATTGGATAACTCCTTTGGATATTATTGTTTCTAATCCACCCTATGTGCTTCCATCTGAGAAAAAACAAATGAAAACAAATGTTTTAGGTTATGAACCTAAGTTAGCATTATTTGCACCTGAAGATGACCCCTTGCTTTTTTATAAAAAAATCACAGAATTTGCAAAACAAAACTTAAAGTCAGGAGGTGCACTCTATTTTGAAATTAACCCTATTTTTGTAAATGAACTAAGCCTATTTTTAAATGAAAATTCTTTCGATTCAATTGAGGTCCGTAATGATTTTCATAAACTACCTAGAATGGTCAAAGCCCTAAGAAGCAACAAATAACATGATGATTATTCAAGAAAAAATTGAATCTTTAAGAGCAAAATTACACCTCTGTAATTTTGAATACTATGTGAACGATAACAGTTTGATAAGTGATTTTGAATTTGATCAGTTGATGAAAGAGCTCCAGGAAATTGAAAACAAGCATCCTGAGTTTTATGATTCAAATTCACCCTCCCAAAGAGTTGGTGGTCAAATTACCAAAAACTTTAAAACAGTTGAACATAAAGAAAGAATGTATTCCCTGGGGAATACTTATTCCGAAGAAGAAATTCAAGACTGGATCAATCGGATTGAGAAAAATTTAGAGGATAGAACCCCGTCGTTTACTTGTGAATTAAAATATGATGGAGCTTCAATCAGCTTGACTTATGAAAAGGGTGTTCTGATTCGTGCTGTAACCCGAGGTGATGGAACAAAAGGAGATGATGTCACTCAGAATGTAAAAACAATTCCGAATGTTCCTTTAAAATTAAGAGGGAATTATCCAGATTTTTTTGAAGTTCGAGGAGAAATTGTAATGCCCCTAGCTGGTTTTTCTGAGTTAAACAAAAAAAGAGTTGCAGCTGGAGAAGAACCCTACATGAATCCTAGAAATACCGCTTCTGGTTCTTTGAAGCTTCAGGATAGTTCTGAAACAGCTCAACGTCCGTTAACCTGTTTGATATATGCCCTTGTTGGAAAAAATTTAGGATTTAAAGAACATTATCAATCCCTAGTTGAAATGAGATCATGGGGTTTCACCGTTCCAGAAACATTAACTCAAGCTTCTTCTAAGCAACAGATTTTGGAGTATATTAATTCATGGGAAAAAAAGAGGGGTAATCTTTCTTATGAGATTGATGGAATAGTAATCAAGGTAAATGATTTAAAAGATCAAGAATTATTGGGTTTTACTTCAAAATCTCCTCGATGGGCAATTTCATACAAATATCAAGCAGAACAAGTCGCTACTAAATTAGAAACGGTAACTTATCAAGTGGGAAGAACTGGAGCAATTACTCCAGTTGCGAATTTGAATCCTATTTTACTTTCAGGAACAACGGTTAAAAGAGCTTCTTTGCATAATGCAGATCAAATCAAAAAACTTGACTTAAGGATTGGAGATCGAGTTTATGTTGAAAAAGGAGGAGAGATTATACCGAAAATAGTTAATGTTGACCCTCAAAACAGAGCATCCATTGAAAATCGGATTTCTTATATAAAAAATTGTCCCAATTGCGGAACCGAACTTGTTCGTATAGAAGGAGAGGCACAGCATTATTGTCCAAATGTAGATGGTTGTTCAACTCAAATTATTGGTAAAATACAGCATTATATTGCTAGAAATGCCATGGATATTGATGGGCTTGGAAGTGAAACAGTTTCTTTGTTTTTTTATGAGGGATTGATTAAAAACATTGCTGATTTATACACTCTAAAGGAAGAACAATTATTGCCTTTGGAACGCATGGCTCAAAAGTCAGTAGATAATTTACTCTTGGGAATCAAAAACTCAAAAAAACAACCCTTTGCTAAAGTTTTATTTGGTTTGGGCGTACGATTTGTTGGAGCAACAGTAGCAAAGCGACTTGCAAATCATTTTGGAACAATAACAAACTTGATGAAAGCAAGTCAAGAAGAACTCATTATGGTAGATGATATCGGTCATCGAATTGCTCAAAGTTTAGTTAAGTTTTTTGAAAATCCAAAAAACATAGAACTTGTTGAACGTTTAATAGCTTACGGTGTAACAATGGAGGATGAGATTAAAGCTTTATCATCTAAAATTTTGGTTGGAAAAAACATTGTTGTCAGCGGAGTTTTCGAAACCCTATCAAGAAACGATCTAAAGGCATTAATTGAAGAAAATGGAGGAAAAGTATCAAGTTCTATTTCTTCTAAAACCTCATTTATTGTTGCTGGAGTCGGGATGGGACCTAGTAAAAAAGTAAAGGCTGAAAAATTGGGGATTCAGATTATGTCAGAAATCACTTTTTTAGCTTTGTTAGATTTATAACACTTTAACATATTTTTAAACAAAAACACTTTTTTATTATGATGGTTCTGGGCTTTTGGTATTTTTGTAATTAAAAATTAAATTGGGTTTGATTAAAAATCTTTGGCGTAAACGTATATTTGAAAAAGAATTAAAAGAGAGTTTATCCTCGCGTAAACTTAAAGAATCGTTTAAAGTTGAAAAAATTGCTATACTTGTAGATGCCAGTTTTGGAATTGAAAGTGATTTTTATCTTAATCTTTCAAAAGATTTTAATATTCCAGAGATTCAAATAAGTTTATTTTTATTTGGTAATGATTCTCAACTGGAGAAACAATACAAGCAAATCTTCAACATAAAAGAAGTAAACTATTGGAGTAAGTTCAAAGGAGAACTATTGAGTTTTTGTAAGAATGATTATGATTTAGTAATCAATTATTACAATAAAATAAACCTCCTTTTTTCCCTAATAAGTATTCGAACGAACCAAAAGTTAAGTATTGGTTTTAAAGGAGCAGATCCCCGAATCAATGATGTAGTTTTTGACATTGATCCAACGGATAAGAATACCTTTAAAAAGGAGTTGATTAAGTATATGAAGATTTTAAACAAAATTTAAGTGGAATTTTTAAATGGATCAGGAGTTGCAATGATAACTCCTTTTAAAGAAGATGGTGAAGTTGATTTCGAAGCTGTAGCAGATGTATTTGAACACATTGTTAAGGGCGGAATAGATTATGTAGTGGTAATGGGAACAACTGCTGAAACTGCAACATTAAGTGATCAAGAACGTGATCAAGTAGTGGAAACAATAATTAAAATCAATAAGAATAGAATCCCCTTGGTTTTGGGGATTGGAGGAAATAATACTGCAGCTGTTGTTTCTTCAATTAAAAACACAAGTTTATCAGCATTTGAAGCCGTTTTATCTGTTTGTCCTTATTACACAAGACCAAGTCAAGAGGGGATTTATCAGCACTTCAAACACATAGCAGAGGCCTCACCCAAACCAATAATTCTTTATAATGTTCCTCCACGTACAGGGGTTTTTATTAGTAACGAAACTACAGTTCGTCTGGCTAAGGATTTTCCGAATATAATTGGTACTAAAGATGCAACAGGTGATTTAGAATCTGTAATTTCTTTAATTGACAAAGCTCCAAAAGACTTTCATGTAATCTCTGGAGATGACGCCTTAGCGTTAGCTGTTGTGATGTCTGGGGGTTCTGGGGTGATTTCGGTTATTGGAGGGGCTCTTCCATACCAAGTTTCTCAGATGATTCGTTTGGCCTTGAATGGAGAAGTTGTTGCAGCCAAAGTTTACCAAAGTCAAATGATGAATTTAATTCAGTTGATTTTTAAAGAAGGAAACCCTCCGGGAGTCAAAAAACTATCTGAACAATTAGGACTTTGTTCTTGTAAAGTCAGACTTCCCTTAATTCAAGTATCTGATAAATTAAGCCAATTAATTTTTGAGGCTCACAAAACCATGGTTTAGTATTAGGAGTTAAAGTTTTGATAAAAACTAAGGGCTCTTTTTTTTTAGAAGTTACATTTGAATTTTACTAGCTCACATTGATTATATTTTAGTATTTTTGCAGCATGTTTTTAAAAACCATCAAAACAACATTAATTTTCGCAACACTTCTTTTGTTTACAAATTGTAGTGAATACCAGAAATTATTGAATAATATTGACCCAAATGTAAAGTATAAGGCTGCCGAAAAATACTACAAAGCAGGAGAATATCGGAAAGCAAATCGTCTTTTTGAACAAATAACCCCCACATTTAGAGGTAAGCCACAAGCACAAAGAGTCGTTTTCTTTTATGCAAATACCTATTTTCAATTAAAAGATTATAACCTGGCTGCATATCAATTTGAGAGTTTTGTAAAATCTTACCCCAAAAGCGATCGAATCCAAGAAGCAACATATTTGGCTGCAAAGTCTTATTATATGCTCTCACCAAAATATAGTTTAGACCAACAAGACACTAATAAAGCAATAGACAAACTACAAATATTTTTGGATAATTACCCTAATAGTGAGTTTAGTGAGGAGGCAAATATCTTGATAGCTGAATTGCAGGTAAAAATAGAAAAAAAGTTTTTTGAAATCGCTAAACAATATTACACAATTCGAGACTACAAAGCCGCGATGAACTCATTTGATAATTTTTTAAACGATTACCCAGGAACTCAATTTAAAGAAGACGCTTTATTCCACAAATTCCTTTCTAACTACGAATTAGCATTAAACAGTATCTTTACCAAAAAGGAAGAACGATTGAAGAGTGCTCAAGAAATAGCTAATACCCTATTACGTTATTTTCCTGAAACTTTATACATGGAAGATTTAGATATGAAATCTGAGAAAATAGAAAAAGAGTTGAATCAATTTGACCAACTCACAACCACCACTAAATAAGTTAAGATGACAAAGTACAGAAAATCCCAAGCTCCAATTTCGACTAAAACTTATGATAAGAATGAAGTTGAAGCGGAAACAAAAAACATTTATGAGGCTTTATCAATTATAGCCAAACGTTCTATGCAAATCAATTTGGATATCAAAAAAGAATTGCATGAAAAGCTCGAGGAATTTGCTACTCATAATGATAGTTTAGAAGAGATTTTTGAAAACAAGGAACAAATCGAAGTTTCGAAGTTTTACGAAAGCCTTCCAAAACCACATGCATTAGCAGTGGAAGAGTGGCTTCAAAACCGTGTTTACCACCGCAATACTGAAGAATAAAGCTTATGTCTTTGTTCAGAGGTAAAAAGATTCTTTTGGGAATCTCAGGAGGAATAGCAGCCTACAAAACTCCTGAGCTCGTTCGAGCTTTTATCAAACAAGGAGCCGAAGTAAGAGTCCTGATGACTCCATCTTCCAAAGACTTTGTTACCCCTCTAACCTTAGCAACTGTTTCACAAAATCCTGTATATTCCTCTTTGATTGCAGAAGATCATGATAATCCAACCTGGAACAATCATGTTGAACTGGCTTTATGGGCAGATTACTTTCTGATAGCCCCAGCAACATCAAATACACTCTCTTCAATGGCTCAAGCCCGCTGCAATAATATTGTATTGGCAGCATACTTATCTTCTAAATGTCCAGTTTTTGTTGCCCCTGCAATGGATTTAGATATGTTTTCTCATCCCGCAAATCAAAAAAACTTAACAATTCTTTTAAAAAATAATGTAATTGTTCTTCCTACAGAAGAAGGATTTTTGGCCAGTGGTCTTGAAGGTAAAGGACGTATGCCAGAGCCCGAAGACATTCTTACTCATATGGAAAACCATATAAGTAAAACACTCCCCCTATTTGGAAAAAAAGTAGTAATTACTGCAGGTCCTACATATGAACCCATTGATCCCGTTCGTTTTATTGGAAATAATTCCTCCGGTAAAATGGGGCTTGAACTCGCCAAAAGAGCAGCTGAACTTGGAGCAAGAGTTATTCTGATATCTGGACCATCAGCAATTAACATAGCCGATAACAGTATTGATTTAGTTTCTGTGGTTACTGCTGATCAGATGTTTGAAAATGCAAAATTACATTTTAATGATGCAGACATTTTTATTGCTTCTGCCGCTGTTGCAGATTTTAAACCAGAAGCCAGCTATTTACAAAAAATAAAAAAGGGTACAGGTTTCAATAAAATAAACTTAGTACCTACTCCCGATATTTTGGCTTATCTGGGATCTATCAAGAAAAATCAATTTTTACTGGGTTTTGCTTTGGAAACTGAAAATGAGTTGGAAAACGCTAAAGAAAAATTGAAGAAAAAAAACCTAGATGCAATTGTATTAAACTCATTAAACGATGAACATGCTGGTTTTGGAGGTGATCAAAATAAAATCACATACATTCAATCCAACCAAGCTCCTCTATCTTTTGAATTGAAATCAAAAACTGAGGTTGCATTCGATATTTTTGTCCAAATCCTAAAAACTTATGAAAAATTATATTAGCTTTTCCTTCTTCTTTTTAATTGGTTTTATTGGTGTTGCTCAAGAAATTAATTTTCAGCTTACAATAAATTCTGATTTGGTAAATCAAACTAATCAGCAAATATTCAAAACTTTAGAGCAAAGCATTAATGAGTTTATGAATAATAAAGCATGGACAAATCAAGAACGCTTAAATGAAGAAAAAGTAGATTGTAGTATGGTATTGAACCTTACGGGTTACAGCAATACTCAATTCGAGGGAACTCTCCAAATACAGGTTCAGCGTCCAGTTTTTAATACAAATTTTAAGACACCAATATTAAATTTTTTGGACAAAGATATTAGTTTTACCTATCAAGAATTCCAACCCCTTTTTTATAATACTTCAACCTACGAATCTAACTTAATTTCTCTATTGAGTTTTTATGCATTTATAAGTTTAGGTATGGAAGCAGATACTTTTGAAGAAAAAGGGGGAAGTATTTTTTATGGTGTGGCTCAACAGATACTTAATTTGACAAGTCAAAACCAAAATAAAGGATGGAATCAAGCCGATGGAAATCGCAATCGATTTTGGCTAATAGATAACCTAGTATCAAATACTTTCAGAGAATACAGAATTGCTATGTATGGTTATCACCGATTGGGACTTGATAGGATGTTAGATGATCCAGTTGCTGCAAAGCAAAATATCATGAAATCAATTGAAAGTCTCAACCGCTTATACTCCAGACGTCCAAATGCTTTTTTAAACCAAATGTTTTTTGATGCCAAGGCAGATGAAATTGTAGATCTTTTTTCAGATGGCCCTGAGGTTGACTTTCAAAAAACTTTAAATTTACTCAATAAAATAGCTCCTTTTTTTGGTCCAAAATGGAAACGCATTAAATACTAACCGAATTACTTGAAATTAGAGAGGATGTAATTTATATTTGAACTTCATAAAATGCAGTTAAAGTGCTCACAGGACTTGTCATAAAAAATTTTGCTTTAATAGATCATCTCGAGGTGAATTTCTCCGAGGGAATGACTAGTATTACTGGAGAAACCGGGGCCGGGAAGTCAATACTGTTGGGAGGATTAGGTTTAATTTTAGGTAAAAGAGCAGATTTATCAACACTAAAAAACCC
>JAURBD010000102.1 GCA_030829155.1 Flavobacteriaceae bacterium | reverse complement strand
TAGGTTCAATTACAGTTACTATAGTTTGGGTCAACTGGTTAGCTGTAAAAGCAGGGAGTACTCCAAATAAACCAGCAATGGAAAACCAAACAGCAAAAGTTTTACCATAACGGGGAACGGCAATTCTCATATAATACATCGGTCCTCCTAATGGACTACCGTCTTCCTCTTTTTCTCTAAAAAGAATCGCCAGTGTACAAGAATAAAATTTGATGATTGCTCCTAGTAATGCTGTAACCCACATCCATACCAAAACTCCAGGACCTCCCATATAAATAGCAATTGCTACTCCTGAAATATTTCCCAACCCAACCGTTGAAGCTAAAACTGCGGATAAGGCTTGAAATCTTGAAATCCCAACACCTTTTTCTTTACTAAAAAGAAGTTTTGGGACACTTTTGATAAACAAAAGAGGTTTTCCTCTGGATTGAATAAGTAAAAATACACCTCCACCGATAATGAGAAGAAACATAATCAACTCTATAGAACTGATTAATTCTTGAAGAAGTGTGGATAATAATTCCATTACAAATAAAGATAAGAAAAAGTTAAGACTAAAGTCCTGGCTCAAAAAAGCAATTGTTTTACCAAATATAAACGCGGTCTTTTGGTTTTAAATACATTGAATCTCCTTCTTTTACATTAAAGGTAGCGTAAAAGGCATCCATATTTTTTAGTGGTTGCATCGCTCTTTGAATTCCAGGAGAATGCGGATCTGTTCGCACTTGATTTTTAAGTGCTTCATCTCTAGTTTTAGTTCTCCAAACAGTTCCCCATGAAAGAAAAAAACGTTCTTCAGCAGAAAACCCATCGATTGGATCGGGTTTTCCATATTTTTTGAAGTGTAATTCTAAAGCGTCAAAAGAAGCGTTAATACCTCCTAAATCCCCTATGTTCTCTCCTAATGTAAATTTTCCATTGATAAAAACCTTGGGGAGTACTTCTAAAGTGCTGTATTGATCTGCTAGTTTTTCTCCAAGATTATTAAATTCAGTCAAATCATCTTCTGACCACCAATTCACTAGGTTTCCTTCTGCATCATAATCGGCACCACTATCGTCAAACCCATGAGAAATTTCGTGGCCAATAATTCCACCAATGGCCCCATAATTAATAGCTGCATCTGCTTTAAAATCGAAGAAAGGCGGTTGTAAAATTGCAGCAGGAAAAACGATCTCATTGTAGGTTGGGTTATAGTATGCATTTACAGTTTGAGGAGACATAAACCACTTTGTTTTATCTACTGGTTTTTTCAAATCTTCAAGATCTTTCATGAAATAGAAGCGAGCAATGTTCAGTACTGCTCCCAAATAAGAAACACGCTGTTCCGAATCTTTTAGAGATAATTTTTGATAATCTTCCCATTGATCGGGATAACCAACCTTAACAGTTGTTTTTTCAAGCTTTTCGATGGCTTTACTTTTTGTTGATGCATCCATCCATTCTAAATTATTGATTCTAATTGTATAGGCTTCAATTAAATTACTCACCAATTCTTTGATTTTTTCTTTAGCTTGGGGAGGAAATTTTTCAGCAACATAGAGTTTCCCTAAGGGCTGCCCTAAACTTCCATTGACTATTCTTAAGGCTATTTTTTCTAGGGGTTCTTGAGTTTTAGCACCTTGAAGTGTTTTGTAATAAAAGTCCCAATTAGTTTTATCCATTTCAGTTGATAGCCTACTTGCAAATCGATCTACTAGGGACCATTTTAAATATGTTTTCCAATCTTGAATGCTGTTATTTTTTAATAATTCATTCAATGAGGCAAAATAACCTTGGTCGGTAATTATGATATCTCGATCCAGATCTTTTGCTCCAATTCCGTTGAAATATGAAGACCAGCTTATTGATGGAATTAATAGTTGTAATCCTTCTATTGATGTGGGATTGTAACGTTTTGCCGGATCTCGACGTTCTACCTTATCCATTCGAGCAGCTGCCATTTGAGTTTCCATAACAACTACAGTTGATGCTAATTCAGTTATTTGTTCTAGATCAATATAGCTAAGCATACGAGCTACATGAGCTTCATATTGCTCCATTATTTTTTTTGAGTCATCATTATCATTTAGGTAATAATCTCTTTCGATCCCTAAGGCCCCTGGATACATATGTGGAGCATTTTTATTACTGTCTTTAGCATCAGATGAAACATAAAATCCTAAAATACCACCACCTCCAATAGGTTCTGTATGAATCAAATAATTTTGGATCCCTTCTAATGAGCTTATTTCATCGATTTTTTTTAAATAAGGCTTTAGCGGATCAATTCCTTCAGCATTTCTTTTGATGGTATCGTTTATTAGCTTAAAAAATATTACTGCTTTTCCTTCATCAGAATTTTCATCAAGTTGGGTTTTTGAAGCTTCTTTTAATAGAGCAAGAACATCTTCATCTGTTTTTTTGCGAACTTCGTATGCACTGCCCCAACGAGTTCTATCGTCAGGAATTTTTGTGTTGGCCATCCAGGTTCCGTTTACATAATTATAAAAATTATCTTGAGGACGAACAGTAGTATCTAGTAAAGAAAGGTCAATTCCAGAAGATCTTTCTGAAACCTTATTACAGCCAATAACTAGAAGGGCAGTAAAGGTAAGTGTGCATGCTAAAAAGGGAAACGTATTTTTCATAATTTTTTTTAAAACTTTTAAAGATATTGCTTTTTTCAAAGCTTAACAATTGCAATAAACAACTATTGTTTTGCTACGATTAGGGTTGCTTTGGTTCCTGTAGCCAGATTCCATTGGTTAGCCATGAGCAACATTCCTTCATTATCGTATACTCTTATTTCAGCGGTATTTGGACCTGATTCACCTTGGTTAAGAGCCACAAAATCAATTTTATTGAAGCCTGAAATTAAATCAACAGTTAACTGTTTGAATCTTTCTTGAAGCAATACATTAGCCTCAACAACACGATCATTAAATAATATTTTTACTCGATCTCCATCTGCAGCTTCATGATCTCTGAAAATTACATGAACATAGGGGGCATTGCTTTTGAAATCTCCTAAATATTGATCGACCTTAAAATCGTTTGGATTTTTCTCTTTTTCAGGGGATCGTAACTTATTTAGATAGTATTCTCCAGGATCAACAAAGGTCTCCTGTTGATTCATTTCAATTTTTGAGCGATCAAAATATTCATTTTTACTGCTCGGGTCTGGTGTGTTTTTAAAAAAATCCCTTTTTAAATAATTGGGTAGATCACTGGGGTCTTCCTCGGGCAACAGAAGGGACTCTTTGTTGCCTTCGGTTTCAAATTCTTGAGGTTTTAGCTCAAAGGTTTGAGCTTGCAATAGATTTAAACCAAATAAAAGGCTTGCAAAAAAACTGAATCTTTTCCAATTGGATTTCATAATTCAAACCTAACATATATTTTTTTGGAATGAAATTTTTTAACAGGGATTTAATTCTCCAATGAATTATATTCATTGAGAAATCTTGTCAATTTTTTAAAACCAGATCTTTGGATTGATTTTTCCATAGTAGTTTAACTTAAAATACCTAAAGGCGCAGTCTCTTTCCATCTTCCAAGGGTAAAATCAGGAAACTGTTGTGGAGCGCCCTCCTGAGTTATGGAGGCTCCTGAGAGGGGTGTTACTGCACTCCAAAAACAACCCTCGTACACATTCTGATCTAGAGGTAAACCTTGCTGTAAGCATTCTACGATACGATGAATCATAATCCCGTCCATTCCTCCATGACCACTGTTTTGAGTTTTTTGATTGAGCCTTTTATACAAGGGGTGATCATACTTTTCGTAGAGGAGTTCTAATGCTTCTCCTTGAATCCAAGAGTGATGATCTTCAGTCAGTCCCTCAAAGCCTCCTTCTAACGCTACACGGGATGGAAAACCTGCAAGTACGCCATTGGTTCCTTGAATAAGGTTGTGACGCGTGTAGGGTCTTGGGCTGGTTTCGTTCCATTGAATCATTACGGTTCTGCCCAATTGAGTTTTAATTATCGAGGTGTTTAAATCTCCATTTTGATAATCAAGTTGGTTCCATTTGTGATTTGAAGCATAGTTTTTTTTGGCATATTTTTTTCTTCCTAACGCAGGGGTAGAATAGGAAACAAGACTTTTGAAATTATCATCTGTACGCGCAATATTCATGTATTGGGCAACGGGTCCAAGCCCATGAGTGGGATATAGGTTTCCTTTACCATTTGCGTAATGATGGGTTCTCCAAGAGCCTGTTCCTCGCTTTTGTTCTTCCATTTGAAAACGCAGGTCATGAATATAAGCTGCTTCTGCATGTAATAGCTCACCAATAACTCGTTGACGGCACATGTTGAGGTACATCAATTCGGTTCTTCCGTAATTGACATTTTCCATCATCATACAATGTTTTTGCGTTTCTTCTGAAGTACGAACAATACCCCACATTTCCTTTAAAGTAGTTGCAATGGGAACCTCTACAAAAGAATGAGCGCCACTTTCCATGCTTTTAATTACCATGGGCGCATGATTTTTCCAATTGGTAGCAATAAATACGACATCAGGTTTTACTTCTTTGAGCATGGTTTTCCACAAGTTTTCTTCTCCATAATAAGTTGCGATGTTTTGATGACGTTGTCCTTTTCCAATATCAAAAGCTATTTTTTTCCAACGAATTACATTATCCTCATAAAGGTCACTTATGGCTACTACTTCGGTGTTCTTTATGGATGCTAAAACTTTAAGGTGGTCTCCCCCACGAGCTCCAACACCAATAAAAGCAGCACGTAAATTCGGGATTTTGGGTGCAGCATAACCTCCCATATAAATTCCATTTGTAGCAGCTTTTGGATTTATACAATTTTCTAATGAGAAGGGTGACGCTATTGCAGCAGCAGATAAGGATGAAGTTTTAATGAAAGATCGGCGGTCAAATTTTTTCATGGAATTTGATTTATTATCAGAAAGGTATGTATTTTTTTAATACAGAGTTGGTGTAAGGATAGGGGGGCTGTTTTAGTTCAATAATTTTTTATATTGCACAAAATAAAATCACAAACTTTTTGTCAAAAATTATTTTATCTCAAGCCCCCGCGCGAATTTGTCTTTTTGGGGATCATCAAGATTATTTACAACTTCCAGTAATAGCTTGTGCTATTGATCGTAAGATTCAAATTAAGGCTGAAGTTAATAACAGTAATCGTTTTTTTATTCATAAAATCAATACGAATGAGTCGGTTACCCTTCCACTTTCAACAGATAAAATCACAATCACAAAAACAGATTATCTTCAAACATCCCTCAGGGTTCTTAGTCGATATGGTTGTATTCCTAATAGAGGATATGATGTTGAAATCAATGGTGACATTCCTATAAATGCTGGCTTGTCTAGTTCTTCAGCTTTAACCATTGCTTGGATTCAGTTTTTGATTGAAGCTTATGGAATTGAAGAAGAAGTAAC
>JAURBD010000037.1 GCA_030829155.1 Flavobacteriaceae bacterium | reverse complement strand
CAAGCAATCTCAGGGTTATGGCAATGATATCAATTGATTGGGAAGCTTTAAAAGGCTATAATACATCATTATATTTAATTTGAACATAATCATTCAGAGTAGTTTTGAATTTGCATTCGATTCATGATTTTTTAATGATAAAAAAAGAATGCAATACGCAACAGTGTAAGTTTTAGAGTCAAATTGTGGAAGTCAAAAATTAGCATAAAAAAAGGGAAACGATCTTTCGATGTTTCCCTTTTGTACTCGAGGCGGGACTTGAACCCGCACGACCGCAATGGTCATTGGATTTTAAGTCCAACGTGTCTACCAATTCCACCACTCGAGCAATAGATGGTAGTAGAGCGAAAGACGGGATTTGAACCCGCGACCCTCACCTTGGCAAGGTGATGCTCTACCCCTGAGCTACTTTCGCAGAGTGGTGCAAATGTAAAACAAAAATCAAGAAAAATTTAGTGTTTTATTTAGAAAAAAAGTTTTTTTTAACCTTTTAAACGGCGCTTGATGTCGTTGAGTTTCATTAGTGCTTCTACAGGGGTTAGGGTGTCAATGTCTAAGTTTTTAATTTCCTCACGAAGAGCTTCTAATAGGGGATCGTCGAGAGTGATAAAGCTTAGTTGAAGGTCCTCTGTACTTTTTTTTAAAGCATCTTTTCGGTTTTCTTCTTGGTGCGATTGTTCCAGAAATTTTAGCTTCCGTTTAGCAGTTGTTAAAACCATCTTGGGCATCCCGGCCATTTTGGCAACATGAATTCCAAAACTATGTGCACTGCCACCCGGAGCAAGTTTCCGAAGAAACAGTACACTGTCTTTCAGTTCTTTTACAGAAACATTAAAGTTTTTGATGCGCTCGAAGCTTTGGCTCATTTCGTTCAACTCGTGATAATGCGTGGCAAACAGAGTTTTTGGCTGTGCGGGGTGTTCATGCAAATATTCAGCGATTGCCCAAGCAATCGAAATTCCATCATAGGTGCTGGTTCCCCTTCCAATTTCATCGAGCAATACCAGGCTGCTTTGGGTAATATTATTTAGAATTGCCGCCGACTCATTCATTTCAACCATAAAAGTGGATTCCCCAAGGGATATGTTGTCGCTAGCACCTACTCGGGTAAAGATTTTATCTACAATTCCCATTTTCACCTCTTGAGCGGGAACAAAACTCCCCATTTGTGCGAGGATTACGATGAGAGCAGTTTGTCTCAGTAAGGCAGATTTTCCAGACATATTTGGTCCAGTAATCATGATGATTTGCTGTTTGTTGCGATTCAATGTAACATCGTTGGCAATATAGGACTCTCCAACTTTTAATTGGTTTTCAATTACAGGGTGCCTACCTTCCTTGATTTCCAAATCGGTTTCTGTATTGAGTTCAGGGCAATTGTACTTTTTCTTTTTAGCAAGCAACGAAAATCCCACCAAGCAGTCTAGGATTGCAATTTGAATAGCATTTTGTTTTAAAACACCCAGATATTCTTGAATATTTTTGAGAAGATCTGCGTAATATTCGAGCTCTAGAGTCTGAATTTTATCTTCAGCTCCCAAGATCTTAGCTTCATAATCCTTCAATTCTTCCGTTATGTAGCGTTCGGCGTTTACCAAAGTCTGCTTTCGGATCCATTCTTCGGGGACTTTATCTTTATGGGTATTTCGTACTTCTATATAATATCCAAATACATTATTGAATGCAATTTTCAAAGAACTTATTCCTGTACGCTGAGTTTCTTTTTCAAGCATCTGATTCAGATGATCTTTTCCTGATTTGCGTAAATTTCTGAGCTCATCTAATTCTTTAGAATAATTTGTGGCAATAAAATTGCCTTTTGAAACACTTACTGGAGCTTCTTCTTTCAGAGTTTCATTTAGTCGATTGATAAGAGCATCGCAATTGTGAAGCCCTAAGCCCATTTCTTCTAAAACTTCTTCTGAAGATTCCGTTAAATTTGTTTTTAGGGGAAGAAGTTCCAATAGGGAGTTTTTGAGTTGTACGAGTTCTCGAGGAGCAATTTTTTGGGTAGCGATTTTAGACATAAGACGCTCGATGTCACCGATGTTTTTGAGAGATGAAACGGCTTGATCCATAACATTTTCGTTCCCTGAAAAAGCACTGATTACCTGATGTCTTTTTTCTATTTTTGAAATAGATTTTAGGGGGAAGCTCACCCAGTTTCTAAGCATTCTCGCTCCCATTGCAGTTGATGTATAATCAATCACGTCGATAAGTGCTACACCCTCTCTAGAATTGGGGTAGAGGAGTTCTAAGTTTCGGGCTGTAAATCGGTCAATCCCGACATAGTCCGCTGAGCTTATTGCTTGAATTGCACGGATGTGTTGTAACCTCTTGTGCTGATTTTCTGATAGATAGTGAAGGATTGCTCCGGCGGTAATCGTTCCTAATTCAAGTCCATCTACTCCAAATCCCTTTAAAGAGATGGTTTGGAAATGTTGAGTCAAAAGTTCGGTGCAAAACTCAGTATGGAAAATCCAATCTTCTAAATAAAAAACTGCATATTGATTTCCAAAATGCTCTGAAAAAATAGTTTTATTGGGTTTTGAAACCAATACCTCACTGGGATTGAATTTTTGAAGCAATTGATCAATGTGCTCAAGATTCCCCTCACTGGTCATAAAATCTCCTGTAGAAATATCTAAAAAAGAAACCCCCCAATGTTTTTTTCCTGCTAGCACTGCAGCCAAATAATTGTTTTTATTTTGTTCTAAGACATCGTCATTTAAGGCAACTCCGGGGGTAATTAATTCTGTAACTCCTCTTTTGACTATGGTTTTTGTCATTTTTGGGTCCTCCAACTGATCACAAATGGCAACCCTGCAGCCAGCCTTAACCAATTTTGGAAGGTAAGTATTGAGTGAATGATGGGGAAAGCCTGCCAATTCGGTTTCACTAGTACTTCCTGCTCCACGTTTGGTAAGGATGATCCCTAATATTTTTGCAGCTTTGATAGCATCAGACCCAAATGTCTCATAAAAATCCCCAACTCTAAACAACAACAATGCATCAGGATATTTTGCCTTGATTTGGTTGTATTGTTTCATTAAAGGGGTTTCTTTAGCTTTTTTTGCCAATGTTTTTTTTTAAATGGTATATGCGAATGTAGCCAATATTTAAATTTTACAAAACGTTAATGAATACTTCCTTATTTTTGAATTGTGAAACATAGAAAATTAAAAAATAAAGAACTCCAACGAAAGTCTGTTGAAGAGGTTCGTAAAGCATCTAAAACACCTTTGATTTTAATTCTAGATAATATCAGGAGCTTAAATAATATAGGATCTGTTTTTAGGAGTTCAGATGCTTTTCTAATCCAAAAAATTTATCTCTGCGGAATTACTGCACAACCTCCGCACAAGGACATTCATAAAACAGCTCTTGGTGCTACAGAGTCTGTAGCTTGGGAATATGTTGAAGACACTTTAGAATTATTGGAAAAACTTCAGCAAGATGGGGTGTTGATTTGGTCAATAGAACAAGCGGAGAAATCTGTTTTATTGAATGAGTTTCAACCCAAGAAAAATAAAGTTCATGCCTTTGTTTTGGGAAATGAAATTAAAGGAGTTAGTCAAGAGGTAATCAATGCTTCACTTGGGGTAATCGAAATTCCACAGGAAGGTGCAAAACATTCTCTAAACATTGCAGTTACTGCTGGAGTGGTTGCATGGGATTTTTTTCAAAAAATAAATCAAAATTAGAATTTCAAGGATTCATCCCAAAGCTTTAGAGGAGATTCATCTTTGCAGTTCAGTTGTAGTTCTCTGATGTTTTTTTTGATTTTTGGATGTTTTATTTCTGAAGCAATGTCGGATAATGGGGTCAATACAAATTGGCGTAATTCCATTCGTGGATGCGGAATTTGTATACGTTTATGATCGATGATTTCGTTTTTGTACAATAAAACATCTAAATCTATTGGTCGAGATTGATATCCCTTTTCTAAGGTTCGTTTTCTGCCAAATTCGTTTTCAATTGAAAGCAACAGCTCCATGATATTGAGCGCCCCTTTGTTTGTTTCAAGCTCTAAGCAAGCATTTAAAAAAGCATTGCCTTGGAAACCCCATGCGTCAGTTTCATAAACTGGAGAAATACTTTTTATCGTCCCTATTTTAGTACCAATCTGTTTTACAGCCTTTTCTAAAAATTCAAATCGATTTCCTTGATTACTCCCTAGAGCAATATAAACCATACTTTTTTCGGTAAAAAAAAACAAAAAATAGCAGCGGTGCAACTGTTTGGATAACTATTGATTTTAAAAACCTTTTATCAGTTGGTTTTTTTCATATTAGCATTTGTCCTTCTTCAATTAATTTACTTTTTTTCAATTCAAAATGAAGTTATTAGCAAATTAAAATCCAAAAGACCATGGCCAATTTTTTTTGTTTTACCCTATATTTGTAAAAAAATTACTTTCATGAATTTTTTGCGTACTTTTTTAGCATCACTTTTAGGAACTATTGTTGCATTTGTCATCGGTATAATACTTTTTTTTATGATAATTGCGAGTGTGGTAAGTTTTGTTGATTCAGAAGAAGGATCCCCAGCTTTGATTAAAGAAAATAGCATTTTGGCTTTAAAATTAGATTTGCCAATTATGGATAATGTTCCTGAGAGTGAACAATTTCAAATTAGCTTTGGGTTTGATGAAGAAAATATAAAGTTGATGGATTTGGTTAACGCAATTGATTTAGCCAAAAACAATGAAAAAATAGAGGGGATTCATTTGAGAAGTGATTATCTAATGGCGGGTTGGTCACAAACCAAAACTCTTAGAGATGCTCTATTGTCTTTCAAAGAAAGCGGAAAATTCATTTCAGCCTATGGAGATTTTTTTACTCAAAAGGGATATTATTTAGCTTCGGCTGCAGATTCTTTGTTTATCAATCCAAACGGGAATCTAGAATTTAAAGGTCTAGCTTCGGAAGTTTTATATTTCAAAGACTTTGAAGATGAATATGGCTTTAAAATGGAGGTTATTCGTCACGGAAAATATAAAAGTGCAGTTGAGCCTTATTTATCAAACGAAATGAGTGATGACAATCGGGAGCAAATAGGATCTTTAATTTCGTCTTTGTGGAATAATATTGTTACTGAGATTGCACAAGAAAGAAAAATATCCACTGAGAAGTTGGATTCCATTGCTTCAGAGCTTCAAGCAAATCTGCCCGAAGACGCAATAAAGTCTGGATTAATCGATCAAACGAGTTACAAAACGGATTACATCAATAATTTAAAAAATAAGATAGGAATCGAGTATTCGGAAGATCTTAATCTAGTTAGCTACAGAAACCTTCTGTCCGGTAATGCTGCTCATAAAAAAGGAGTTCGAGATAAAATCGCAATCATATATGCGCAAGGACCCATACTTTTTGGAGAGGGAAGCGAAACTCAAATTGGAGATGAGGTTTTTGTTGATGCAATTGAAGAAGCCACAAAAAGTAAGCGAATAAAAGCAATCGTTTTAAGGGTAAACTCTCCTGGAGGTAGTGCTTTAACCTCTGATATTTTGTGGAAAGCCCTTCAAGAAGCAAAAAAGAAAAAACCCTTGGTGGTATCTATGGGTGATGTTGCTGCATCCGGAGGTTACTACATTGCTTGTGGTGCAGATAAAATATTTGCTGATCCCATGACTGTTACTGGCTCAATAGGTGTTTTTGCAACCTTACCAAACTTCAAAGGATTCACAGATCATGTAGGAATCAATGCTGAACATGTTTTGACTCATAAAAATGCCATGGGATATAGTCCTTTTGAATCTTTATCTGAAGGTTTTCAAAAAAGTGTTCGAAAAAATATAGAGCAAATATATATGACCTTTAAAGAAAGGGTTTCTGAAGGGAGGGGTCTCTCGATGAGTGCGGTTGAAGAAATTGCTCAAGGAAGAGTTTGGACTGGAGTTCAGGCAAAAGAAAACGGACTTATTGATGAGTTAGGAGGTTTAAACGAAGCCCTCAAAGCTGCTGCTGAAATGGCTGAAATTGAAAGTTATAATCTTACTTCTTATCCTAAAGTTGAAACTGATATTGATGAAATTTTTGGTCTAATGAATCCCCTAGGTTCAGTCAAAAATAAGATAAAATCAACATTGCCTAGTGAATTAAAAAACTTTTTGGAGGCCTCCAAAATTCAAGAGAAACAGATACCACGAATTCAAGCTGAAATTCCGTTTTCATTAGACATCAAATAGGAGGATGAAGCAAAAAGATAAATCCCTGGCTCATCAGATATTTTTATATTTGGCAGCGCTTTTTATTACCTCCTTGGTTGTTTCGAATTTGATTTTTCAAAAGTTCTTTTATTGGTATCCCATTGATAGTACCCTTTTTGATATCCCTTTATTTGAACTATCCGTAGGTATTTTACCTTATCCCATTACTTTTTTAATTACCGATTTGATTTCTGAAACTTATGGTCAAAAGAAAGCAAATCAAGTAGTTGTTGCAGGTATTTTTGCTTCTTTTTTTTCAATTGGAATACTATTGATGGCTGATACGGCTCCTGCCATAGAAACTTCACCAATAGATGATGAAACTTTTTCTGAAGTTTTTTCTTTGTCTCCTTTGGCAGTATTAGCATCTATGATTGCCTATTTATTTGCTCAATTTATTGATATTCGGATTTATCATTTTTGGAAAAATAAAACAGAAGGTAAGCATCTTTGGTTAAGAAATAATTTTTCAACTTTTGCGTCTCAGTTTTTAGACACTTTTACTGTAATCCTTTTACTTTGTTTGTTCCAAGTATTGCCTTGGGATTTGTTTATTGGATTAGTAACTTCAGGGTTTATTTTTAAAGTTCTTATTGCAGCAATAGACACTCCTTTTTTGTATTTATTTGTTTATTTAATCAGAAGAAAATTCAACCTAAAAGCGGGTGAAGAAATACAACTTGAAAATTAGTTAAACGGCAATGAGCACTCCTGTAAGAATCAATAAATATCTCAGTGAAATCGGATACTGTTCTCGAAGAGAGGCCGATAAAATGATTGACCAAGGTCGTGTGGTGGTTAATGGTGAAGTAATAGAAATGGGCCTTAAAGTAACTTCAAAAGATATTATTTTTGTGGATGGAGAGCGCATAAAAGAGCGTAAAACTAAAGCAGTTTATATTGCTTTCAATAAACCGGTTGGGATTGTTTGTACTACAGATACGCGGGTAGAAAAAGATAACATTATTGACTACATCAATTATCCCTCTCGAATTTTTCCTGTAGGAAGGTTAGATAAGCCAAGCGAGGGCTTAATTTTTTTGACTAATGACGGCGATATTGTCAACAAAATCTTGCGTGCTCGTAACCATCACGAAAAAGAATATGTTGTAACTGTAAATCGTCCTGTTACAGATGAATTTATAAGACAAATGGCAGCAGGTGTTCCCATTTTAGATACCGTAACAAGACCTTGTAAGGTGACACAAACTCATAAAAAAGAATTTAAAATTATACTTACCCAAGGATTGAATCGTCAAATCAGAAGGATGTGTGAGTTTTTAGATTATCGAGTTGTTTCTTTGAAACGAATCCGAATTATGAATGTAAATTTAGATGTAGCAAAAGGCAAATGGAGAAATTTAAGCTCAGATGAAATTGCTGAAATCAATAAGATGGTAAAAACTTCTACAAAAACGTTAGATTGATTAGCCTATACTTAAGTTTACTTTTAATCCCTCATTGGAACGAATATTAAAGACGGTGTCGTCTTCGAAGATTAGATATTGTCCCTTGATGCCTTTGAGAACTCCAGAAAATGAGTGTTCTTTTATTAAATTGAGGCTCTTAACCTTTTTGGGGTATTGATTTACTGGAAACAGAATCTGAAGTGGGGTTAAATTTTCTTTTAGAATATAGGGTTTTAAATCATTTGGAAGATGGTCAATTGCTTTGTTTCTCTCTAAAGTCCAATCAATAGGATCTGCTTCATTTTGAAGCATTTTTCTCCAGTTTGTTTTGTCAGAAAAATAGTTTTTTAAAGCAACTTCTCCCACCCCAGCTAAATATCGGTTTGGAACCTCAAGGATTGCTAGTGCTTCGTGTGCACCCTGATCAATCCATCGGGTAGGGAGTTGTGATTTTCGGGTAACTCCAACTTTAAGATGGCTCGAAAGTGCAAGATATACTATGTGGGGCTGTAATTGAATTTTTTTCTCGTAGGAAAGATCACGATCTTCAATATTCAAATGAGCTGTACTAAGCTCGGGTCGCATAATCCAGTCCCCTGCATTGGGATTTTCAAAAAAACATTTTTTACAAAACCCTTGTCTGAAAATAGGCTCAGAACTTGAACAAGTCAAGCACTCATAACCGGTCATTTCAAGACTAATAATTTGGTCAAGATATTGATTCAGGGCTACAAAATCATTTTCTAAATCAAGATAATACCGTATCGAATGATCAAATTCCGTATTCATTTTTTTTAAAACACCTGAAAACATGTTGAAGAAAGATTTATATTTATTAAATTAAAGATACTTATAAAATGGCAATCCCCTTATTTAATTCTATAGCCTCTTGGTTTCTAAAAAAAAGAATTCATCAAATCGAACTTTTCACAAAGTACCCCCATGAAGTTCAACAAGAAGTGCTGCAAGATTTATTAGGTGTTTCTGAGCAAACACAAGTGGGTTTAAAGTATGAATATGGATCTATCAACAATTATGAGATTTTTAAAAGGCGTGTTCCGATTGTTACCTACGAAGATATCGCCCCACAAATTAACCGATGTAGAAAAGGAGAGAGGAATATCTTTTGGCCAACACCCATAAAGTGGTTTGCAAAATCAAGTGGTACAACTGACAATAAAAGTAAATACATACCCGTAAGTTTTGAGGCCCTTGAACAATGTCATTACAAAGCAGGGAAAGACATGTTGTCCTTGTATTTTAACAACAATCCAGAATCTGAACTTTTTACAGGAAAAAATTTACGCTTGGGAGGAAGTCAAGAGATCTATGATAACAGCACCAGTTATTTTGGAGACCTTTCTGCAATCATCATCGATAATATGCCTTTTTGGGCAGAAATAAGCAGTACACCTTCCCATAAAATTTCATTGATTCCGGAATGGGAAACCAAAATGGATGCTATTTTAAAGGAAAGCATTAAAGAAAATGTTACAAGTTTTGCTGGAGTTCCCTCTTGGTTACTGGTATTGTTTAATAAAGTACTGGACCACACTTCAAAGAAGAATATTTTCGAGGTATGGCCTAATCTGGAGGTTTATTTTCATGGAGGAGTAAGTTTTAAACCTTATCAAAGTCAATACCACAATTTGTTTCCGGGATCTCAATTAAAGTATTACGAAACCTATAATGCTTCGGAAGGTTTTTTTGGGATTCAAGATTTAAATAATTCCGATGAAATGCTCTTGATGCTTGATTATGGTATTTTTTATGAATTTATTCCAGTTGAGGGCTCAGACGAGGATATTATTCCGCTTTCTGCAGTGGAAATAAATAAGTATTATTCTTTAGTAATTACGACCAATGGTGGACTTTGGAGGTATAAAATAGGTGATGTTGTTAAGTTTACTTCCATATCACCTTATCGCATTCAGGTTGCAGGAAGGACCAAGCATTACATCAACGCCTTTGGAGAGGAGCTGATGATTGAAAATGCTGATATGGCTTTATCAAGGGTTAGTAAAAAGTTAGGATTGGATATAACTGACTATACTGTCGCTCCAATTTTTATGGATGGAAAAGCTAAAGGTGCACATCAATGGTTAATTGAATTTTATACTGCACCCGATGACTTAAATCAATTTGCAAGTTTATTGGATAAAACTTTGAGAGAATTGAATTCGGATTATGATGCCAAACGATATAAAGGTTTGACGATGCGGATGCCAGAAATTATTTCAGCTAAACCCAATCTGTTTTATAAGTGGTTATCGGAAAACAAAAAATTAGGAGGTCAACATAAGGTTCCAAGGTTATCCAACAACCGCAAACTCATTGATGAATTGATAGTATTTAATGCTACGAAACTGCTTTAAGCGTAGGGTCTTTAGAATTATTTAGTTTTCCTTCAGCGTAGTTTTTGGTAACTTTTAATTCAGTTTCATTACCACCGGGCATTTCAAACATAGCATCAGTCAGAATAGCTTCACATAAGGATCGTAAACCTCGAGCACCTAAATTATATTCCAAGGCTTTTTCTACAATGTAATCTAATCCCCCTGGAGTAAAGCTTAACTTTATGCCATCCAATTCGAATAATTTTTCGTATTGTTTGGTTAATGCGTTTTTTGGTTCGATTAAAATCGACCTGAGGGCTTTTTTGTCCAAAGGGCGCATGAATGTCAAGACGGGTAATCTACCAATTATTTCTGGGATTAATCCAAATGATTTTACATCTTTGGGGTTGATATATTGAAGTAAATTATCTTTGTCTATATTTTCTTTTTTGGATTGAACTTTATATCCAATTGCCTGAAAATTAAGGCGTTTGTTAATTTCACGTTCAATTCCGTCAAAAGCTCCTCCTGCAATAAAAAGAATGTCAGAAGTGTCTACTTCGATGAATTTTTGATCCGGATGTTTACGACCTCCTTTTGGTGGGACATTTACGACAGTTCCTTCTAAAAGTTTAAGTAAAGCTTGTTGCACTCCCTCTCCAGAAACATCTCTTGTAATTGAAGGATTATCTCCTTTACGTGCTATTTTATCAATTTCATCGATAAAAACGATACCTTTTTGAGCTTTTTCAACATCATAATCTGCTGCTTGGAGTAAACGGGTAAGAATACTTTCGACATCCTCTCCAACATACCCAGCTTCTGTGAGAATAGTTGCATCAACAATTGTTAAGGGGACGTTCAACATTTTGGCAATGGTCTGAGCTAAAAGAGTTTTTCCAGTTCCTGTTTGACCTACCAAGAGTATGTTGCTTTTTTGAATTTCTATTTTTTCAGCTTCTGCTGATTGAGGTTGTAGTAATCTTTTGTAGTGATTATAGACGGCAACAGCAATAACTCTTTTTGCTGCATCTTGACCTATAATGTATTGGTCTAAAAAGTTTTTGGTTAATTGAGGTGTTTTAACATCTAATGAATTTGAATCCTCGATTGAATCAATACTATCCTTGGATTCCTCGATTACAATACCATGAGCTTGATGAATACATTTATCACAAATATGAGCGTCCAAACCAGCGATTAATAAATCGGTCTGTGACTTGGATCGACCACAAAAGGAACAAATTAATTCTTCTTCACTCATAATTTTTATTTAGTTAAAACTTCGTCAATCATTCCGTAGACTTTTGCTTCTTCGGATTTCATCCAATAATCACGATCACTATCATGATGGACTTTATCAAATTTTTGACCAGAATGATTGGCGATAATTTGATATAATTCAGTTTTAAGCTTTAAAATTTCTCTGGCTGTTATTTCTATATCAGATGCTTGTCCTTGAGCTCCACCAAGGGGTTGGTGAATCATAACTCGAGCATGAGGAAGTGCTGAACGCTTTCCTTCTTGCCCAGCGCAAAGTAATACTGCTCCCATAGATGCAGCAATTCCCGTACAGATTGTTGCAACATCAGGAGTGATGTATTGCATCGTATCATAAATACCAAGACCAGCATATACACCACCTCCAGGAGAGTTAATGTACATTTGAATATCACGTTTTGAATCTACACTTTGCAAAAATAAGAGTTGAGCTTGAATAATATTAGCAACATTGTCATCAATCCCAGTTCCTAGGAACATTACTCGATCCATCATTAATCTTGAAAAAACGTCCATCTGAGCTACATTCATTTGGCGCTCTTCGATAATGTAGGGGGTCATACTACTTACGATTTTGTCGTAATACATAGCATTAACTCCGTGATGCTTAGTTGCATATTTTTTAAATTCTTTTCCGTAATCCATAATAGTGTTTATATAGTAACTAAAAGTAAGTAAAATTATTGTGCACTCCCATAAGCCTCTTTTACAAAGGCAGTATAGTTTACTTTTTTAGTTTTAATTCCAGCATTTTCTTTAAAATAACCCAATAGCTTTTTACTCATTAACTGATCAGAAAGGCGTTTGGTTTCTTCTTGATTTTTAAATATTCTAGCGGCAATATCGTCAAGCTCTTTTTCTTCGGGAGCCATTTGACCGTATTGTGCCATTTGTTGCTTTATTAGGTCTTTGGCAAAGTTCTGTAATTCTTTAAATTGAATTTGAAGATTTTGTTCATTTATTATCGATCCCTCAATCAATTGATAACGAATTCCTTTTTCAGATTTTTCATACTCTTCTCGAGCTTCCTCATCGGTCAAAGGCTTTTCTCCAGAATTTTGTAGCCATTTGATTAAAAATTCCTTTGGAAGATCAAATTTTGTATTCTTGATAAGCGATTCTGTGATGTCATTGAGTAATTTTTGTTCCGACTGAGATTCAAATTGTTTTTCAATTCCTTCTTTTACTTTAGCTTTCAGTTCTGTTACAGAGGTAACCGTTCCAGCTTCATAAAGTTTGTCGAAAAGTTCTTGATCTAAATCGGCTAAAATCCGTTTGTTAACCTCTTTAATGTTAAGGGTTACACTTTTAGGTAACTCGCCCAGTTGGGCAACAGTTACTCCAAAAGCTCTTGCGGCAGCGCTTTCTTCGGTAAAAAGATTTTTAGTTTTTAATTCAAGGACGTCTCCTATTTTTGCCTCACTAAAATTTTCGATATTCTTTTTCCCTTTAATTTGATCAAATTCTATGATGGGCGTGGTATCTATGGCTGACTCTTCATTTTTTATTTCAACAGAAAGTTCAGTTCCTTTGGTTATTTCAACAGAAGATTTCAATTTTCCATATTGTTTTTTGATGTGAGAAAGCTGCTCGTCTATCATTTTCTTATCGGCTTCGATTTGAAAATAGGTAACGGCTTTTTTTCCTTTCAGTTTAACTTCAAATTTAGGAGACAGCCCTAATTCAAAATCAAAATTTAGGGTATCTGCTTTCCAGTTGATCTCCTCTTGCATCTTTGGTAGAGGATTTCCCAAAAGCTCAAGCTTTTCATCATTGATGTACTTATTTAGATTTTCTTGAAGTATTTTATTCACTTCATCAGCAGTAACAGGAGTTTCATATTGCTTTCTGATCATTCCCATTGGAACGTGACCCTTTCTAAAGCCCGGGATGTTCGCATTTTTCCGGTAATCATTTAACACTTTCAGTACTTTTTCAGCAAAATCATTTTGTTCTAATGTGATTGTTAGGGTACTGTTCAGGGCATCAAGGTCTTTTCTTGTTATTTGCATGGATTTGTTCTCGATAAATTAGGGCGCAAAAATAAGTCTTTTTAATGGGTTGTACAAGCATAAAAACGCACTAATGACTGTGTAATCAGACCAACTGCTTATGAATCGTTTAAAAGATTAACATATGGAATGAATTTTATGTTTCATATTAAAATAAAACAGTACATTTGCAATCCGAATTAATAACCAGAGCGTCGAGTACGTTCAAAATTTAATATGACATGCCAGTAAAAATCAGATTACAGAGACACGGAAAAAAAGGAAAACCATTCTATTGGATAGTAGCAGCAGATGCTCGTGCCAAAAGAGATGGTCGTTATCTCGAAAAAATCGGAACTTACAACCCAAATACTAACCCAGCAACAGTAGATCTAAATATTGATACTGCTGTTAAATGGCTAGAAAATGGAGCGCAACCTACCGACACTGCCCGTACTTTATTGTCTTATCGAGGAGCTTTATTGAAGCATCATTTGCAAGGTGGAGTTCGAAAAGGTGCATTATCTCAAGAAGATGCTGACAATAAATTTGAAGCATGGTTGGAGCAAAAAGATACCCAAATTCAAGCTAAAGTAAACGGTCTTACTAGCGATAAAGCAAAAGCAAAAGCAGATGCTCTGGCAGCTGAGAAAGCTGTTAATGAAAAGCGAACGGCTGATGCCAAAGCATTAATCGAAGAAGCTGCTGCTGCTGAAGCTGCAGCCAATAAAGAGGAAGAAATTGCTACTGAAGAACCTCCAGCTACTGAAGAATCTCCAGCTACTGAAGAATCTCCAGCTAATGATGAATCTCCAGCTAATGAAGAATCTCCAGCTACTGAAGAATCT
>JAURBD010000146.1 GCA_030829155.1 Flavobacteriaceae bacterium | reverse complement strand
TTGCATGGAGACTGTTTTCCCAAAGGCTGTTTTGATTTGTCGCTCCACTCCAAATTTTTCGAAAATGGGAAGGGACTCGGTATAATGTTTAACGATACCGGCCTTTTTGGGTGCAATGGTTTGAATGTATTCACCTATTTCACCGAATAACTCTTTGTCATCTACATGAATTCCAGTAAAAGAATCATCAAAAATATCACGAAGTATAGAAGATGAGCGATCTATTTCGCTCAACACTTTAGTTGGATATTTGTTGATTTTAGAAAGGCGGGCACACATATTTTTCCAACGCTGAATCAGCTGTTGTAAATCTGCATCGAGTTCCGCTACTTTCTTGTCCTTGGCAACGGTTCGCACGATTACACCAAACCCTTTTGGTCGGATGCTTTGCACGAGACGTTTGAGACGATTTTTCTCTTCTCGGTCTTCAATTTTTTGTGAGATGGATATTCTATCAGAAAATGGGACTAGTACCATATAACGTCCGGCTAATGAAAGCTCAGAACTAATTCGTGGTCCTTTGGTCGAAATGGGCTCTTTGACTACTTGAACTAGAATCTGTTGATTCGAGCTAATAGCGTCAGCGACCATTCCATTTTTTTCAATATCTTCTTCAAAACGAAAGTTTTTTAATAAATAATCTTTTGTTTTACCTGTACTTACCTGTTTAATAAATTTCAATAAAGTTGGTAGTTTGGGACCTAAATCGTGGTAGTGTAAAAAGCCATCTTTTTCGTGGCCTACATTTACAAACGCAGCGTTGAGTCCTCCGACTGATTTTCGAACTTTGGCGAAAAATATATCACCAACCGAAAACTTGTTGTCGTCTACTTCTTTATTGAGCTCAATTAGTTTTCCATCCTTGAGTAATGCGAAATCAACTGCAGAGGAATTCGATCGTATAATCAATTCTTTATTCACTCTGAGTAATGTTGTGTTCATGCATAGAGTATGCATAAACGGATTAAACAATAATATTTCAGGATTTATCCTGTGAAACGCAACCTAAAGATGCGTTTCATTTCAAAGAACAATGAATTTTTTTGAGTGTATTCTACACTATTTTTTCTTGTGACGGTTAGCTCTACGTCTTTTCTTACGCTTGTGAGTAGCTACCTTATGTCTTTTACGTTTTTTTCCGCTTGGCATAGCTTGTTTTTGTTATTAATTAATAAATTATTTTACGGGAACTTTAGTTTTGATCCCTTCTACGAATATTTTAGCTGGCTTAAAAGCTGGAATATTGTGTGCTGGAATTTTCACAGCAGTATTTTTTGAAATGTTTCTTCCAGTTTTTTCAGCTCTAGTTTTCACTACAAAGCTCCCAAAACCTCTTAAGTATACATTTTCATTACCTTCTAGAGAAGTCTTAACCTCTTCCATAAATTTTTCTACAGTTGCCTGTACATCACCTTTGTCAATTCCTAATTGTTCCGAAATGTTTGAAACGATTTCTGCTTTCGTCATGATTTTATTTAAATTATAGTTTTTTCTTATCTGAGGAATGCAAATATATAAATTTATAATTAGAAATATATTAGCCTAATCCATTAATATTAACCTTTTTAAATCGGGTGCGAAGCATTACTTTTGTAAACAATGACTTGGACAATTCAATTAATGGCCTGGTATAAGATTCACAAGCGATCTTTTCCTTGGCGAAAAAGCCGTGATCCGTATAAGATTTGGCTTTCAGAAATCATTTTGCAACAAACTCGAATAGCACAAGGTACACCTTATTATCAGTCTTTTATAAAAAATTTCCCTACGGTTGAGGCTCTTGCCGCAGCAGACGAGCAACAGGTTTTGAAATTATGGCAAGGTCTCGGGTATTACTCACGTGCCAGAAATTTACATCATACGGCCAAAGCCATTGTCTCGGATTATAATGCTGTTTTCCCCAAAACTTTTACAGAATTATGCACGCTAAAGGGAGTGGGCAATTACACGGCGAGTGCTATTTCCTCTATTTGTTTTGATGAACCCCAAGCTGTAGTCGATGGAAACGCATATCGGGTTTTAGCGCGCTACTTCGGAAAAGATACTCCTATAGATGCTTCATATGCTTTAAAGGAATTCAAAGCCTTGGCTTCGGAATTAATGGGGACCGAGAGCCCAGGAGATTTTAACCAAGCACTCATGGAATTTGGCGCCCTACAGTGTGTTCCCAAAAACCCATTGTGTGATAACTGCCCTTTTCAAAAGGATTGTGTAGCTTTTAATCAAAATAGAATAGGTCAACTGCCTTTCAAGAAAAATAAAATTAAGGTAACAGATCGATACTTTAATTATCTTGTCTTTGTTACTCCAGATGCAAAAACCTTTTTAAGCCAAAGAACAGCCAAAGGTATTTGGCAACACTTATATGAATTTCCTTTGGTAGAGAGTGCGCAATTATTGACTTTTGAAGAATTAGCAAAAGATCCAATCTTATTTAAGTATACGGACATGAAATCGGCTGTACTTTCAAAAATAAATGAAAAACCAATTAAGCATAAATTATCTCACCAACAGTTGTATATTACATTTTGGAAAATAAATACGGAACAGCTTTTGGGTGTTGTAATTGACGAAAATAAAATTCATAACTACCCCGTTCCCATTGTTTTACAGAAATTTATTGAAAATTTTTACACATTGAAAACATGACTTCATTATATTTGAATATGTTTAACCTTTTAAATCTATCCTTATGAGCGGAAGCCTTAACAAAGTTATGTTGATTGGTCATCTTGGAGATGACGTAAAAATGCACTATTTCGAAGGAGGGGGAGCAATCGGAAGATTTCCTCTAGCAACCAACGAAAC
>JAURBD010000097.1 GCA_030829155.1 Flavobacteriaceae bacterium | reverse complement strand
TTTCCTCTGTCCGTTTATAAATTTTGTAAGATAAACGCAATAGAAGAATCCGAATTTTATAAAATATACCCATCATTAGATTCTGTCAAACTTGAGGTTTGGCAAGCTTTTTTTGAAAATACGATGGATTTGATTCACAAAAATAAAGGATTTGATGAGCTAAGTAGAAAAGATCGTTTATTAACTTTTTATTTTACGTTTTTTGAAGTCCTATTACTGAACAGAAGCTATGTTTTTTTTGCATTAAATTCTTTGGGTTCATCCATGTCTGCATCAGGACAGCTTAAAAAATTAAAAAAGTGTTTCAAAGATTTTTCTTCGGATTTAATCGAAGAGGGAAATGTGGACAAAACAACTAAACTAACTCAACACCCTGTTGCACTTTTTTCTGAAGCAGCTTGGGTTCAATTACTGTTTTTATTAAAATTCTGGCTGGATGATACTTCCGAAGGCTTTGAAAGAACCGATGAGGCAATTGAAAAATCAGTGAATGTTGTTTTCAATGTTTTTGACAACACCCAACTCGAGGTATTGTTTGATTTTGGGAAGTTTTTATGGAAAGAGAAAATTAAATAAAATTTATTGAAAACTTTAGATTACATCCCAACGGGAAAAATTGAACGGGCAGGAAAACTAATGAGTACCGGGGTTAAGATAGGTGGGAATTACATCAAATACATTGGAGATAAAATTAGAGATCCTAAAAACGCCAAAGATAATTTTGATGAAAACAATGCCACTGATATTTACGATGGTCTTAAAAGCCTTAAGGGAAGTGCTCTGAAAGTTGCCCAGATGCTAAGCATGGAAAAAAACCTATTGCCAGGCGCTTATGTAGATAAGTTTAGCTTAGCTCAATTCTCCGTCCCTCCATTATCTGGACCGCTGGTTAGAAAAACATTTAAAAGATATTTAGGAGATTACCCAGAATCGATCTTCGATACTTTCCAAACCGAATCTGTAAATGCAGCAAGTATTGGACAAGTCCACAAAGCTACTTATAATGACAAAAAACTTGCTGTAAAAATTCAATATCCAGGAGTTGCTAATAGTATCAGTTCGGATTTAACGCTTGTAAAGCCCTTTGCTACAAGACTGTTTAATCTTAAAGGTAAAGATTCAGAAAAATATTTTAAAGAAGTTGAAGGGAAGTTGTTAGAGGAAACGAACTACACTTTAGAGTTGGAGCAAAGTAAAGCAATGACAGAAGCATGTAAGCACATCCCTAAATTAAAATTTCCAAACTATTATAAAGAATTTTCTTGTGATAAAATCTTAACCATGGATTGGATGTCTGGAATTCATTTATCACAATACACTGCAAAAAATAATAATCTCAAAGAAAGCAATTCAATAGGGCAAACACTTTGGGATTTTTATATGTATCAAATGCATGTTTTGAAACGTGTTCATGCAGATCCACATCCAGGTAATTTTTTAGTAGATGATTCAGCTAATTTGATAGCAATTGATTTTGGTTGCATCAAAGATGTTCCAGAGGATTTCTATGTCCCCTATTTTGAGTTGGCTCAAAAAGAGGCGATCGAGGATCGTAATTTTTTCATAAATAAAATTTCAGATCTTGAAATCCTTAGACCCGATGACTCTGTTGAAGATAGTGCATACATAACCGATTTATTTCACGAGTTACTTGGAGTATTGACATTTCCCTTTCACAATGAAACCTTTGATTTTTCTGATGAAATCTTTTGGGGAAAGGTCGCTCAAATGAGTGAAAGACTCTCTAAAGATGAGTACTTGCGTAAACTAAATGGAAATCGTGGTTCAAGACACTTCCTTTACATTAACAGAACATTCTTTGGATTGTATAATTTGTTACATGACTTAAAATCTAATGTTGTAGTAGATAATTACAAAAAGTTTGTATAATTTTTTGTTACGGCTTCTTTTATTCTTTACTTGTGACAAAACTACGATTAACAACTATGTATAATTCAAGAATTATTGGGTTAGGAAAATACCTTCCTGAAAATATTGTAACCAACTCGGATCTTTGCAGTATAATGGATACATCCGATGAATGGATAACCGAAAGAACAGGAATAAAAGAACGTCGCCACATAAAAAAGGGAGATGGAAACAGTACAGCTACAATGGCTCTTAAAGCAACTAAAATTGCTTTGAAACGTGCAAATATGAAAGCTGAAAATCTGGATCTAATCCTAGTTGCAACTCTAAGTCCAGATTATTATTTCCCTGGATCTGGAGTGATTCTTCAAGATTTATTGGGCATCCCAGCTTGCCCTGCTATGGATATTCGAAATCAATGTAGTGGTTTCATATATGCTTTATCCACTGCTGACCAATTCATCAAAACAGGGATGTATAAGAACGTATTGGTAGTAGGGTCTGAGAATCATTCTGGTGGTTTGGATATGACTTCCAGGGGTCGTGGAGTGTCTGTTATTTTTGGTGATGGTGCAGGTGCAGCAGTTCTGACCAGAGAAACAAATATGGATCGAGGTCTGATGTCTTCCCATATTTATTCACAGGGGGAGCATGCTGAAGAATTATCTTTGATTGGACCCAGTACTAAGCGATGGGTTCCCGAAATAATTGATGCGAACGATCCAGAAGATTTAAGCTATTACCCCTATATGAATGGTCAAGTTGTTTTTAAACATGCTGTAGTTCGTTTTTCTGAGGTAATTAATGAAGGATTAAAAAAAAACAATTGGCAGGCAACTGATATTGATATGTTGGTTCCTCATCAAGCAAACCTGAGAATTTCACAATTCATCCAAAAGAAATTCGAATTAGAAAATCATCAAGTTTACAACAACATTATGCGATATGGTAATACAACTGCAGCCTCCATTCCAATTGCTTTGACAGAGGCTTGGGAAGAAGGCAAAATTAAAGAAGGTTCAAAGGTTGTTCTTGCAGCTTTTGGGAGTGGGTTTACATGGGGAAGCTCAATGATAGTTTGGTAAGATGCAAAAAATCAATAAGTCAACTTTAATTCTTGGAGCTTCTACGAATCCTGAGCGGTATTCCTACAAAGCTTTTTACCAATTGAAAGCCGCTTCACATACTGTATTTGCAATGGGATTTCGTACTGGAGTTTTGGAGGATACTCTTATACACACAGCGCATCAATCAGCATGGGAAAATGTAGATACAGTAACTTTGTATTTGGGTCCATCTCGTCAAGAATTGTATTATGATTACCTAATAAAATTAAAGCCCCGAAGGGTGATTTTTAATCCCGGCACAGAAAACGAAAAATTCGAAAGACTCCTAAAAGAGGCAGGGATTGAAACCGAACAGGCGTGTACTATAGTTTTACTTGCTACGAATCAGTATTAAACCCAAGAAGGTAAATATGCCATTGAGTGGTAATAATTCATAACCAATTTGATATCCACCTATAAGAGTAGGATCTATTCCACCAAGAAAACTACTTAGAATTACAGATGTAAAAACGACTATCCAAACATACTTGTCTTTGATGGTGTAGTCGGTGAAAATTCCAAAAGCAAATAACCCCAATAAAGGTCCGTAAGTATAGCCAGCAACAGTAAGCAAACTGTCAATTACATTTTGATTTAGAATGTATTTGAAAGCGATAACTACCACTACAAGCATAATACTCATGCCAATATGAGTTTTTTTACGAATCCTTTTTTGTGTTATCTGATCTTTTTTTTCAAGGGATAGAAAATCAACACAAAAAGAAGTAGTTAAAGAAGTAAGTGCACTATCTGCACTGCTGTATGCAGCAGCAATTAACCCTAAAATAAATGTGATCCCAACTCCCAAACCAAGGTTACCGTTGAGTGCAATTTCTGGGAAAAGTAAATCAGACTTAGCTTTTCCATCCATTATTGGCAGAGCTATTCCTTCTTTTTCTGCATAAATGAATAACAATGCTCCCAAAAGCATAAAAAGTCCAGTCACAAAAACCAAGACCACGCTAAAAACCATCATATTTTTTTGTGCATCTTTTAAATTCCTACAACTCAAATTTTTCTGCATCATATCCTGATCTAAACCTGTCATACAGATTGTAATGAACATTCCACCTATAAAGGATTTTAAAAAATGATTACGGACAAAAAAAGAATCGGTTACCCATACATTGCTGTATTCTTTTAATTTTGCAGAATTTAAAAAATCAATCATACTCCATTCGAGTTCTTTATTTATGTACATTATTGACAAAAAGACGGCTAAAATCATCAAACTGGTCTGAATGGTGTCTGTCCATACTATGGTTTTAATTCCTCCGCGCTGAGTGTATACCCATATCAAAAGAATAGAAAGAATAACGGTAACTTCAAAAGGTATATTCCATGAATCAAAAATAAATTGTTGTAAAACAATTGCAACTAAAAACAAGCGAAAAGCTGCTCCCAATACTCTCGAAATAAAGAAGAATAAAGCACCAGCTAGATGACTGTTTTTTCCGAGTCGTTTATTTAAATATTCATAGATAGAAGTTACTTGATTTTTATAATAAATAGGAAGTAAAACATAAGCAACAACAAAATAACCAACCATGTAACCCAAAACCACTTGAAGGTAACTAAATTCTGAAACTTTGACCCACCCGGGTACGGATATAAAAGTAACTCCAGAAAGTGAAGCTCCAACCATACCGAAAGCAACTAAATACCAAGGTGAGCTTCTGTTGGCTGTAAAAAATTCTATATTAGAATCTTCTCTACTAGTATAATATGATATGGTTATTAAAACTATAAAATAACCGAGAATCAAACTAAGAATAAAAGCAGGTGTTATCATATTTGCTAAAGGTATAAAAGAAAAAATAATCATTGCTTAACAAACCCTCCTGTTTGATCTTTTTTATTTTATTGCATTCCAAATAAATTAAAATTGTTTTTTTATGTTGATTACTTTGGTGGTTAATGAGTTTATCAAATAAAATAAGACAGTTTATTTTGTATTTTTGTGTTCATGGAATTTTCATCTAAGCTACTAGAACAGGCCGTTGATCAAATGTCACAATTACCTGGGATTGGCAAAAGAACTGCATTGCGACTGGTCTTACATTTATTAAAACAACCTAAAGAACAAACCGAAAGAATAGCATCGGCTTTAAATGTGTTTAGATCTGAGATTACTTTTTGTTCACAATGCCACAACATTGCAGACACTGAGGTTTGTGAAATATGTTCTAATCCAAGACGGTCTGATGAACAGATTTGTGTTGTTGAGGATATCAGAGATGTAATGGCGATTGAAAATACGAATCAATTTCAGGGAAAATACCATGTCTTGAATGGAATTATCTCTCCAATTGATGGTGTAGGCCCACACGATTTGACAATTACTTCTTTGGTAGAAAAAGTGAAATCTGGAAAAGTAAAAGAGGTCATATTTGCCTTAAGTGCTACAATGGAAGGAGATACAACTACTTTTTATATCCACAAGCAATTATCTGCTTCTGAAGTTTTAATATCAACTATTGCACGTGGAATACCTGTTGGAGATGAACTAGAATATGCTGATGAAATAACTCTAGGCCGCAGTATTTTAAAGCGAATTCCTTATGAAGATTCCCTTCAAGGTTAGCTGCAATGTACTTTGTTTTTAATCAAATCTCTAATAATTTTGATACCTTTGTCACACTTTAAAAAGCTTTAAACTATGGGTAAATACCTACTTAAGTTACCAAAAATGGGCGAAAGTGTTGCAGAGGCAACGCTTAGTGCTTGGCTTAAAGATGTAGGTGATCCAATAGCTATTGATGAATCAGTTGTGGAGGTTTCTACTGATAAAGTAGACTCAGATATCCCATCCGAAGTAGCAGGAGTACTCTTAGAAAAGAAATTTGAGGTAAATGAAATAGCACAGATAGGAGACGTAATTGCTGTAATTGAGGTCGAG
>JAURBD010000011.1 GCA_030829155.1 Flavobacteriaceae bacterium | reverse complement strand
TATATTATCCAAACTATTTTTATTTTCTAATAAATTAAAAATTACCTCCTCCTCTTCTGTTAAACTTAGGAACAATTCCTTTTGAGTATTCTGAGGTGTGATTTTTGATTTCCACCCCATCCAATAAACTAAATCAGCCGCAGATGTAATCATCAGAGCTTTATCTTTCCTGATTAAATTTAAACACCCTTTGCTTTGAGAATCGGATATCCTGCCTGGAAGGTAAAAACATCTCTCCCATAATGGTATCCATGATCTGCAGTAACCAAACTCCCTCCTTCCCTTTTGCAAATCCCAATACAATTATTGTATGATAAACCGTAAGTTCTTTTATAGGTTGTTTACAAAAATCTACTCCCTGGATATGGGGTCTCGAGTACCTAAAACACTAACAATATGTTCGTTTTCCATAAAAAATTTCCTTTTTGAAATAGAACTAATAAAGGCGGATCAGTACAAAAAGTGAAAGTTTTGGGGTAATTAGAGGAATTGTATAGAATCGGATAATTTTTCTTTTTTTTAAAACTTTTCTTCCTCAAGTACAATCGAAAAATAAGTCTTAAAATGATTAAATTCCTGAAGTGGAACATTCCTATTCCTTTGATTTTAAGTAAATTGATTTCTTCTTCAAAAAACAGCTTGAGCGTCTCCGCAATGATCAACTAATTTTTTTACAGTAATATCTCCTATTCCAAGTAAGAATTGTAACAATAAAAAAGGTTGAATTGACGTTAATTTCATGGGATAATGATTGGGGTTTATCATGCAAAATAAAAAAATTGTCGAAACCGTTTTTAATTGATTACATTTGAGTATGAATTTAGTGCAGTACATAAAAGAGCTTTTATATCAATACGAATGTGTTATCATCCCTCAATTAGGCGCCTTTTTAACACAGCCTATTGCGATCCGTATTGACCGAGAGCAGGGTATATTTTTCCCTCCTGGAAAAGAACTTTCTTTTAATGGGTTATTAACCCATAATGACGGTTTGCTTGCCAACTATATTGCAAAACGCAAATCCATTTCCTATAAAAGTGCACTTCAAGAGATACAACAAGAAAGTCAACAATGGAGGGAGTCTCTGGACTTGGGCACAGCCGTTATTCTTGTGGGCATTGGAGAACTTAGGCTCAATTCTGAGCAAAAAATTATATTTTTACCATACAATAAAGTCAATTTTGACTGGAACTCGACTGGATTAACTTCTTTTTCCAAAAAAAAGATCTCAAAAGTAAAAGAGGTTAATCCTCCAACAAATACAACTATCTACAAAAACAAATTCCCTATGGAAAATTCAAAAAAAGAACCGTTAGCTTTTACTCCTGAAAAGAAAAAAGAAGGTCCCAACTATGTTAAATATGCTGCAGTTGGTGTAATCGCAATTGCACTAGTAGGAGCCTCTTACTATTTTGGAGATCAATACTTGAACGATGAGCGTGTAAAATCAACTGAAATTGCGCAAGCAAAAATTAAATCGAATGTTCAAGAAGCTTCTTTTGACCTTGGCGAACTTGCTTCACTTGAACTCAATGTTATTTCAGAGGATGAGGCTGCAGAAAACAATTCATTTGAAGTTCAATCTGGAGAATATTTCAGTGTTATCGCCGGGAGTTTCCGTGAAGAATCGAATGCATTAAAAAAACTAGATATATTAAAAGCAAACGGTTTTGACGATGCGAGCCTAGCAAAACAAAGTTCTGATGGTTTAATCCGAGTTGCCTATGGGAGGTTTAAATCCAAAAGTGAAGCGATTAGATTATATTACTTTATCTTAAATACACTAGAAGAAGAAGCTTGGTACTTAGCTGAATAATTGTCTTTTACATCCTGTAAATCCAAGTCTTTGGATTTACAGGAGTACTTGCTTTAAACACACTGAATTTTAATTCTGTTTTACCCGTTTCAAAGTTTGTAAATACTTTTCCTATTATTTCCTTAGGCTTTACTTTTTGTCCCTTAATTACATAAACTTCCCCTAAATTTGAGTAAGCTGTAATATAATTTCCATGTTGTATAAGTACAGTGGGATTGCTCCCCTTAAAACCAATTATTGACATTACTTTTCCTTCAAATACTGCACGTGCTTGAGCGTTTTTGGGCGTAGCAATTGTTACTCCATTACTCTGGATTATTGCAGTTTTAACAACAGGATGAGGTTGTCTCCCAAAGCTCTGGATTACTAATCCTTGCTGAACAGGCCATGGAAGTTTTCCTTTGTTAGCTTCGATGTTATCAGAAATCAATTTATCTTCTGGAGTCAACCTAAATACTTTAGAATTTCTTTTTCCTCCTGCAGCTTTATTTGAAGCAATAATTGCTTCCCTAATTAATCTTTGAATTTCTTTATTTATCTCTTTAGTCTTTTTTTGTTTGTTCTTGATTTGAGAAATAAAATTTCTTTCCTTCTTTTTTAATTCTTGAACTAAACTCTCTTGACTGTTTTGTTCTTGTCTGTATTTTTCTTCAGCTGCTCTATTTTCTTTAACTAAATTTTCTTTTTTCCGTTTTTGATCAATCAAACTTATATTTAACTGTTGGAGGATTTGAGTCTTTTCTATGATTAATTCTCCTTGTTTCTTTCTAAAACTTGCATATTGTTTTAGATATTGAAAGCGTTTGTATGCTTGTAAAAAATTCTCAGAAGAAAATAAAAACATCATTCTACTCTGACCCGATTTACTTTGATATGATTTTAAAATCATTTCAGAATAATCTTTCTTTAATTCCTCAAGTTCTTTGCGCTGACGACTAATTGAACGTTGATTGACATTGATTTGTTGAGTTAAACGATTTGCTTGTTCATTGGTAACCCGGATCAACCTTCTGCGAACATTTATTTTTAAATTCAAGTCCTCTACTTGAGTTAAAACAGATTTCTTCCTTTTTTCATTTGAAAACAATAAAGTGTTAATTTGCTTAATATCTTGTTGAAGTCTTTTACGCTGAGCTTCTAAATTTTGTTGTCTCTGATCTTGAGCAAACAAGCTTTGTCCAACAATCAAAAACAGCGTCATGCTTGTAATAATTTTGATCGCAAAGCTTACTCTAATATTCATTATAAACTCAATTTTTTATACCCATCAGGAATAGTAAAAGGAACTGATAAATTTTTGGGGAAGTCTGTTCGTATAAAATCCAAACTAACCTGAACTAGATTAAATCCGTCAAAAATTGAAATTACTATCTCTTTTGGAAGTGTTTTTCCTTCCATTTTCTGATACTTTGGGTATTTAATGCTTAAGGATTGTGATGTTCCTGAAACGATAAAACGTTGTTCTTTTAGACGAAAGTTACTGGGGTCAAAAAAATAGGTTGGGCGTAATTGCTTGTTTTCAGTTTTAGAAATCAAAACGTAATATTGAGGATGGTCAATACGATCGAATTCTCCTTCATTCATGTTGGTAACTGGGTTTCCTAAAAAAACATTTTGAATGTCCTCAAAAGTAAAACTCGTGCCCAATTGCTCGTTTATAAAGCTCATATTCCCCTCATAAAATGTTTTCTGAAATTTTTCATAAAAACCTACACGATTAGGAGTAATCAAAAGTTTTGCTATAGGAACAAGTATTGAAGCGCTCATCCAAAGGGTCTTATTGGACTCCATACGAAGGTTTAGATTAATTTGCTGCTCTCTCTTGCTGTCTTTGTATTTTGCCTTTACACGGGCTCTAAAGGTTTTTATTTTTGTAGTAGCTTTCTCAATTTCTTTGGTTAATGATTTAAGCTCAACTCTCTTGACCGGTTCTTTTGTCGGCAAAACAGAAACTGATTTACATCCAAAAACAGCTAAAATCAATGATAACAATACAAAACGAAAAATACAGTATTTTGTTTTTTTCATATGATTTCAGTGTGATCTCCTATACTAATTTGTGTAAATTTTCCATCGAAGGTCACTTGATTTCCTATCATGGCTTGATTTAATATTGCATTTGAAATTCGACTGTTATTTTGAATTAAACTATGGCTAATTGTTGAATTTTCAATAACCGTTCCAATACCGATTGAAACTCCCGGGCCTATGGATGTGTTTATAAGCTTAACATTTTGACCAACATAACAAGGAGGAATGATTTTAGTGTTTTCAATTCGAGCGGAAGGGTGAATCATTTCCTTACCCTCTGCGTCTAAAAATCCTAACATTTTGGTATTTGTCTCTATAGTGATTTGTTTGTTTCCACAATCCATCCATTCATGAACTTCGCCTGGCAAGAACAAATTTCCTGCATTCATCATCCGTTTGATTCCATCATTAATTAGATATTCTCCCCCATGAGTAAGCTTTTGATCTAAAACAGCTTGTAACTCTTTTTTTAATTTTTCGATTTCTTTAAAATAATAAATTCCAATAACTGCTAGGTCAGAAACGAAGGATTTAGGTTTTTCAACCAATTCTTTAATTGCACCTTCGGTATTCAATTGAACCACACCATAAGCTTCGGGCTTCAAAACTTTTTTAACCCAAATGATACTATCTGCTTTAGAATCTAAAGAAAATTTTGCGCGAATAAGAGTGTCTGCAAAGGCTACAACTGCTGGTCCCGAAAGTGACGATTCAGCACACATAATAGCATGTCCTGTCCCCAAAGGTTCAAGTTGACGATAAATTTTTCCTTGGGCACCAATTTTTTTAGCTAAAACCATTAATTGATTCACTATTTCATCCCCAAAAAAAGCAGGATCACCCAAAATAAATGCGACCTCTTTAATTGGTTGTTTTACAACATCTGCTATATCGCGAACCAATTGTTCAACAATTGGTACTCCAGCTACCGGGATTAATGGTTTGGGAACTGTTAAAGTATGAGGGCGAAGTCGGGATCCTCTTCCCGCCATGGGTACAATAATTTTCATCTAGTATTATTCTTTTCCTGTACTTCCAAAACCACCTGAACCACGCTCAGTAGTATCTAAAGTTTCCTGAAGTTTCCATTCTACTTGTTCGTATTGGGCTAAAACTAATTGTGCAATGCGTTCTCCGGGATGAATGGTAAACGGCTCATTAGATAAGTTGACTAAAATTACCCCTATTTCTCCGCGATAATCTGCATCGATAGTTCCAGGAGCGTTAAGTACGCTAATTCCATGTTTTGCCGCAAGACCACTCCTTGGACGAACTTGAGCCTCATATCCTTGGGGTAACGCAATTTTGAGACCCGTTCCTATAATTACGCGTTCTAAAGCACCCAAAGTAATAGAGTTTGCAATTTTAGCCCGAAGATCAACGCCTGCTGAATTAGCTGTTGAAAAACTTGGGAGATCAAATGGACTTTCATTTATTATGGGTACAGTAATCATCTTTCTTTTTTATACCCCTAAAAATACAAAAAAGAATGGCATAAAACTGTAGACATTACCAAAGAAAACTTTTGTTAAAAAAGACAAAACCCTATGCTTAAAAATAAGCATAGGGTTTCAATTTTAAGTTCTTAAAAGATTAGGATTTCTTTTTCTCACTCAGTTGAGCAACTTGACTTTTTAAGTCATTCACAGTTGCTTTCTTTTCGTTCTTAATCATTTGAATGCTTGCTATTTTTGCTTTAGATAAAAGAGCATCTCTTTCATCACGAGCCTCTTTAAAATGCGTTTGTTGCCGGCCTGAACGGCTTAAATCAATTATTTTTTGAGTTTTACCGTTTTTTTACAAAAAAACCCTCATAAAAGGGCTTTATAAAAAATGTTACACTAAAAAAATTATGAATTCAGAGCTTCTGCTCCACCTACTATTTCAAGGATTTCATTTGTTATCGATGCTTGACGTGCTTGATTATAAGTCAATTTTAATTGATCTCTGAGGTCTGTGGCATTATCTGTTGCTTTGTGCATAGCGGTCATTCTGGCCCCATGTTCACTTGCAAAAGAGTCTCTTAATGCTTTAAACAATTGCATTTTAATACTTTTGGGTAATAGTTCGTCTACGATTGATTCTTGCGTAGGTTCAAAAATATAATCGGTAGAAGTTGTCGTATTTTCGTCTTGAGTTGAAATAATTGGCAATAAGGTTTCTGTTGTAACAATTTGAGTAGCTGCATTTTTAAAACGATTGTAAACCACTTCAATAGTATCGTACTCCTTACTAGTAAAAGCACTCATAAAACCTTCTGCAATTTTACTGGCACTAGAGAACGTCAACTGATCAAAGATCTCATTGTTGTTTTCTACTACAGAAAAGGATTTTTGTAAAATATCATTCCCTTTTTTTCCAAGAGTAAGTATGCTTACATTTTTATTCGCATAAGTCGTCTCAACTTTCTTGGTAACCTCTTTTATTACACTTGAGTTAAACCCACCACATAAACCACGATTTGAGGTTATTGCAATGATTAAGACATTTTGAATCGTTCTTTTTACTGTGAAAGGGTTTTGCGTATCTCCATCAATAGAATTGCTCAAATTCTGAATCAGTTCGGTTAATTTATCGGAATATGGTCGCATAGCCGTAATAGCATCTTGAGCTTTCTTGAGTTTTGCTGCAGAAACCATTTTCATGGCAGAAGTGATTTGCATAGTCGAGGAAACCGATGCAATCCTATTCCGTATCTCTTTTAAATTAGCCATACTACTATTCGTTTATTCAAATTGAGCTGCTATTTCTTTAGCTACACTGTTTAAGGTGTCCAAAACCTCATCCGTTAACTTTCCTGTTTTAATAGTATCTAGAACATCTCTATGCTTGCTGTTCAATGTTTTGATAAAGCTCTTTTCAAATGTCTTTACTTGATCAACAGGAACGCTTCTCAATAGATTTTTTGATCCTGCATAAATTATTGCTGTTTGATCTTCAACGGTGTAAGGGTCATTCTGAGCTTGCTTTAAAATCTCTACATTACGACGCCCTTTTTCAATAACATTTAAAGTTGCCGCATCAAGGTCTGATCCAAACTTAGCAAAAGCCTCCAATTCTCGGAATTGAGCTTGATCTAATTTTAAAGTTCCCGATACTTTTTTCATGGATTTGATCTGTGCAGAACCTCCAACACGTGACACTGAAATACCAACATTAATTGCAGGACGAACTCCAGAGTTAAACAAATCAGACTCCAAGAAAATTTGTCCGTCTGTAATTGAAATCACATTAGTGGGTATATATGCAGATACATCTCCTGCTTGAGTTTCAATAATTGGAAGTGCAGTTAAAGAACCTCCTCCTTTAATTTTGTCTTTTAATGAGTCTGGAAGGTCATTCATCCCTTTAGCTATTTCATCATCAGCAATAACTTTTGCTGCACGCTCCAACAAACGAGAATGTAAGTAAAATACATCCCCAGGATAAGCTTCACGTCCTGGTGGACGACGAAGCAATAAGGATACCTCTCGGTAAGCCACCGCTTGTTTAGATAAATCATCATAGATAATCAAAGCTGGACGTCCTGTATCCCGAAAATATTCACCAATTGCTGCTCCTGCGAAGGGTGCATAAACCTGCATTGGAGCTGGATCAGATGCGTTAGCTGCAACAATTGTTGTATAAGCCAATGCGCCTTTGTCTCCCAATACTTTTGCTATCCCTGCTACTGTTGAAGCTTTTTGACCAATAGCGACATAGATACAATACACCGGTTCACCTGCATCGTAGAATTCTTTTTGATTCAAGATGGTGTCAATACAAACTGTAGTTTTCCCTGTTTGACGGTCACCAATAACCAATTCACGTTGTCCTCTACCAACCGGAATCATGGCGTCAATAGACTTGATCCCCGTTTGCATAGGTTCATTTACTGGCTGACGATAAATTACCCCTGGTGCTTTTCGTTCCAAAGGCATTTCAAACAATTCTCCTTCTAAAGATCCTTTTCCGTCAATTGGATTTCCTAAGGTATCAACAACACGACCCACTATACTTTCTCCTACCTTGATAGAAGCGATTCTCTTAGTTCGTTTTACGGTGTCTCCTTCCGAAATTTCTTTTGAAGGTCCCAACAGTACAACTCCGACATTATCTTCTTCTAAATTCAAGACCATTCCTTCAAGTCCAGAATCAAATCGAACTAATTCTCCATATTGAGCATTAGAAAGTCCGTAAACACGTGCTATTCCGTCTCCTACTTGAAGAACTGTTCCTACTTCGTCCAATGAAGCTGATGCTTCAAATCCTGCGAGTTGGTTTTTTAAAATTGCTGAAACTTCAGCGGGTTTAATTGCTGCCATAGTATCTATTTAAACGCTATTATTGGTTTTTGTCAATTGTCTTTTTAGTGTGTCTAATTGATCGACTACACTTGCATTATATTGTAAATCTCCAATCCGTAAGATAAATCCTCCTGTAATCGATGGATTTACAACATTACTTAGGATTAAGGTTGCTGAAGATAATTCTTTAGCTTTACCGAGTATTGTTTTTTCAAGGTCTGCTGTTAAGGGAGCTGCTGAGGTTACCACTGCTTTTTGTTTTCCTTGTTGAATTTGATTAAGGACAACAAATTGTTCTGCAACCTGATTTAATAAGTTGATTCGATTATTAGCTGCTAAAATGCTAATCAAGTTTTTACTCCCCTCTGAAAGGGAGCTAAAAACTTTAGAAACAGTTTCTTGTTTAGATTGTATTGAAACAACGGGGTTGTCCAAAAAATCTATAAGGTTTTGATTTGTAGAACAAACATCAATAACGGCGACCATGTCTTGTTCGATTGCAGGAGCATTTCCCTGCTCTAGTGCAAGACTTAAAGTAGCTTTTGCATAACGTAATGCGGCACGGTTATTTTTCATCAATTTATTTTACGGCAATCTCGTCAACCAATTGTTTTACAAGTTTTTCTTGAGTTGCTTTATCCTTCAATTCAGTTTTTAAAACTTTCTCTGCTATTTCAATCGAAAGTTGAGCAACTTGACTTTTTAAGTCATTCACAGCTGCTTTCTTTTCGTTTTGAATCATTTCTTGAGCTTGAGCAGTTATTTTATCTGCCTCAGCTTTTGCATCTTCCTTTGCTTGATTAATCATTTGAATGCTTGCTGTTTTTGCCTCAGATAAAAGAGCATCTCTTTCAGCACGAGCCTCTTTTAAAATGCGTTTATTGTCGGCCTGAACGGCTTGCATTTCATCACGAGCTTTTTCTGCTGCACTCAACGAGTCTTTAATTGATGTTTCTCGTTCATTAACAGCTTCTAAAATGGGCTTCCAAGCAAACTTTTTGAGCAACAATAGAAGAGCAACAAACAATAATAATTGCCAGAAAAAAAGACCTAATGAAAACTCACTTAATAATTTTTCCATTTTATTTGTTTATAGTTTAATTTTTACTTTGAAAATAAAGCTGCAACCAACCGTTACAGCTTTATCAATTTGTTTTAGCTTACTGCAAAAAGGGCAGCAAAACCAATACCTTCGATCAATGCAGCGGCGATTAACATCGCTGTTTGAATCTTTCCGTAAGCTTCAGGTTGGCGTGCAATTGCATCCATTGCAGAACCACCAATTCTTCCGATACCCATTCCGACACCGATAACAACTAAACCTGCACCTACCATTACTGGAATTTCCATAATTGTAAATATTAAATTAAACACTCATTATATGAATCGCTTAATGCGCTTCAATTTCATTGTGATGCTCATGCTCCTCTGAGGCAAAACCAAAATACAGTGCTGATAACATCGTAAATATATATGCTTGTAGCAAGGCTACTAAAACTTCAATCAGTGAAATTGCAAAAGCAAGTCCAAATGAAAGCGGACTTCCTAACCAACTTTTAAATATAAACATCAACCCAATCAAACTCATCAAAACAATATGCCCTGCTTGCATGTTTGCATATAAACGAATTAAGAGAGAAAAAGGTTTAATAAATATCCCCAAAACTTCTATCGGAATTAAAATAATGTACAACGGAATTTTGGCATACCACTTCATTGTTGTTCCTAGAGGGTCAAAAATGTGCAACCAATAGTCTTTAGTCCCAGTAAAGTTAGTCAAAAGGAAAGTAAGTAACGCCAAACAAAATGTAACAGCAATATTACCTGTTACATTAATTCCGAGCGGAGTTAACCCCAAAATGTTAAGAAACCAAACAAAGAAAAATACTGTAAGCAAAAAACTCATGAATTTTTTATAATGCTTTTCTCCAATGTTTGGAATCGCAATATCATCTCTAATGTAAAGTACAATTGGTTCAAAAAAGCGACCCACTCCAGAGGCAATTCCACCATTTTTGACATAGGAATCTGCAAGGCTTTTGAATAAAAAGAACATTAAAAATACAGTAAACATTATACTCACAACACCTTTGGTAATTGAAAAATCCAAAGGGGATATGTTTGTTGCATGATGCTCTTGATCATAAGTAATATTTCCCGCTCGATCTGTTTTGTAAATTTTATTGTGACTGATGGCATAAAAGTTGCCGTCAACCTCAGCAACAGTTTCACCGTGGTGGAATCTAGAAGAGGAAAAAACTTTTAGCCCATTGTCCCAAAGAATTATTGGAAGAGGAAAACCAAAATAAACATGAGCTCCATCCTCATCGGTGTAAGAAAACAAACTGAAATCATAAGAATCCTGCAAATGATGCATGATGTAATCTTTGATCTCCTTTTTTTGAATTTCTTTGGCAGAAAGATTTTTAGAAGATTCTTCTTTTTCTTTGGAAAATACTAACCCTGATACAAGTAGTACTATTAAAATCAGTGTTTTTTTGTTAAGTAAAGTAAATCTATTGGATTTGCTCATTGTTTTTTGAAATGCGATGCAAATGTAAGGCTTTACATTAAAAAGAAAAACACTTCCTACTTATATTTTGTTTAATTTTCGAACTAAGAGTAGTGTTTCTAAAAACAAACCCGAGAAATATGGTATAAAAAAGGTAACTGCTTCTGTTTTTTGAACAATTCCATCAGCTTTATAAACTGGATAAAAAACAAGGAAAAAAAGAAGAAATTTAAGTAAACTACTTCCCATAAAAAAAAAGCCAACAAGATCTTTATTCCGATCAAAAACTTTAAATAAGATCCATAAGATTATTGCTGCTAAAACAAAATTTGAGCTATAACTCAGTAAAATGTTATTCGACCAAAGGGGGATTCCAAAAAAGTATAAAATTCCCAAATGAACGATTAAAACTGCGGTGAAAATTAGTACAAATATGAGTGCTGTATTTGTTTTCAAGGATCGTTTAAATGTTTCGATTGTTTTTGTATGAGAATCAAAATCAAAATTATTCCTAAAGCAGATAAAGACAATGCCCAAAAATTACTTTGAGTTTTAAAATGTTGATCAAGCCAATAACCTCCCTTAATAGCTGCGTAAACTACTACTGCAATTTGAACAGCTAAAGAAGAAAAAACAAGCCAGTGTTTAGGCTGTTTTTTCAATTTTTTCGCTTATTGATTTTACATCTGAAGCTGAGCGCATAGAGCATTTAGCATTAAAAATTGCTCCAGATTCTACAATGAGTTTCCCGATAACTACTTCGCCATCTAGTTGACACATAGATTTCAAAGAAAGGCTTTCTTTAACCTCTAACTTCCCATTAAATTTTCCTTCAATATCAGCAAAAGCACAGTCGATTACTCCTTTAATGACACCGTCTTTTCCAATAACAACCTTCCCTGATGTTTTAATCGAGCCTTCTAAAGTTCCATCTATTCTGAAATCTGCTTCAGAAACAATATCTCCTTTAATTTTGGTGTTTTTCTCTATTCGATTGGGTTGCCCATTGAGTTCGTTATTTTTCATGTTAAATATAGATTATTTAATTGCTTTCCAGTTTTTAAACAGTTGAATGTCTTTGTATTGGGATGACAAAACTACAAATTTATTTGAAAACATACTGGATAATTCGGTTAATGATGTGTCTTTGAGTATAAATGTAGTATTCGGTTTTTCCCTTAAATCGTTAACCACCAAAAAAACATAGTCTCGATCATATACTTCATTTGTAATACTTCCAAATGATATGTTTGCCTCTTTAAGTGCCCGTTTTACTTCATCGCTCAATTCCTGAAATTGTTTTTGATTTTCCTTTAAAATTGGGAAAATCAATTTATAGTTCAAATAAACCTTAGTTGGTTTTTCTCCTTGAATAGTTGTTTCCAATGTAGCCAAAGTGTTTTTGGCTTGAGATGAAGCTTCAGAATTGGGATAAATTTCAATCAAGTTATTCAATTTCTCTTTCCATACCTCAATACCATCTAATCGCCCTGATGCATTAGCCATAAGATGAGCTACTTTTGAAACCAAAGGAGAGCCGCTAAAAATAATCAACAGATCTTCTCCTTGAGTTAAAACTTCCTCGTATTGTTGTTTTAAATACAAATCATATAACGACTCATATCGAATTTCAGGAGTTTCATTTTCTTTTAATTTAAAATTTTCTGGGTCATTGATTATTCTTGCAAAACGAGAATCTGGATATTTTTCTAAAATTTTTTCTCTATAAATAAATGCAGTTTTTGGTTTATCTAACTCATTCATTTTAAATAAATGATACCATGCATTGAGTTTTTGGTTTTCGTTAGGTTCACTAACTAACAATTTTTTTAGACGGTTACTAGCTAAAACAGAGTTCTTGAATTTTTCCTTGTATAAAATTCCTACTTCTAGATATGCATTATTTCTTTGGTCAGATAAGCTGTCTAAAAATGTTAAAGATTTAGGAAGTAAGTCTACATATGATTGCGCATCTTCTTTTACAATAAGCTTTTGTTCCGATTCAACACTTGCCTCATTTTGATTTAAAACAATAGTCTTATTTAAAGATTCTATTCTGTTCCAATTGTCTGTATTTGGACGATTCCCATAATTGGAAGCAAATTCTTGTTTCCCCAGGACTAGAAGGTTTTCATTATAAAAATAAAATTTTTTCTGATTTGATCGATTCAAAATACTTATTAGAGGTCTTTTTTCTAGTTCAATTTTTGCTAATTCTTTCGCTCTTTTAGATTCTATTGCTTTTTGGTAATAGGCTAATTGTTCTTCGGGTTTCATTGAGGTGAGTTGAAGAATACTATCTGCCACTCGAATAGTTTTTTCATAAATAATCACATCTTGAAGTCCCTCTCGCTCTCTCAAAACAATTGTTCTTTGGCGACTTTCTTGAAGAAATTGACCCAAAAGACTATCTAAATATGCTCCTGCAGCTACATAATCTCCATAATCAAATGCTTTGTTTGCTAAATCTCGATAATTTTGTCTTAGAGTAGGCCCGTCTATGCTTGGGGATCTCAAAGATTTATTATAAAATTGTTTTGCTAAACTATCCTTTCCTTGAGTCAAATAATACCGTGCTTGCTGTCTGTAAATTAAGTGAGTGAAATTTTCATTTTCAAAAGCATTGCTTAGTTTTTCCAATGCTTTTTCTGGACTCTCACCACTAATTTCCGATTGTATTCGCAGTTCGTTCAATTTTGAATGCATCCAATATAGTCGGGGAGCTTTTCGTTTTAAGTCTACAATGGACGAAAAAGCGAGTTGTGCTGAGTCTTTTTGATTCAAAAGCTCAAAAAGTTGAGCTTCAATAAAACGATAACGGGTTTGTAAGGTTCTTTCGCGCTCAGCTTTTGCTGCTGTTTTAATGTATTTAAGCGCAGAATCTGTTTGTCGAATATTCAAAAAAGCCTGAGCTAAAGTTGCATTAACTTCTGCATAAAGTTTACTTTTTTTTGACATTGTTCTGGCCAGTGGTTTTAAATTGGAAACCGCCAGCTCATCATTTCGAAGTCGGATGTTCGTTTTCTCTCTCCACAATTTTCCTTCGTAAAAAACATCTGCTTCAGAACTTAAACCAAATAAAAAATTAAATGCTTCAAGAGCGGGAAAAAAACGTCTATCATAATAACGCGCTTTCCCCAAAAGCAAATAAGCCTTACTGATTTGATCATTCTTTTGTTTGCCATTAAAATTCATGGAATGCTTTTGAATGGCCTTTACTGCCTTTTCCTCTGCTCGGATGAAGCTAGGAATCGCGGCTGTAGAATTTTCATCTTCTCCATCCAGGGAGATTAATTCTACTGGAAGGATATTTAAAAAATCATCTTGGGCTTCACTTGCCAAAATTATCGTTCCTATATCCAAGGCTTCTTCTCCGTTGAAAAGGACATTAAATTTTGTGTTCAAGCTATGGTACTCTCTATTAAAAAAGCGGTCCTTCTGAGTTGAACAGCTCCAAACACCCCAAATAATGAGATAAAAAACACTAAATTTTAATACCTTTTTCAAAAAATAAAATGATGTACACTAATAACTTAAATTCAAGGGTTTTAGTATACGTTTTAAGCAGAAAAATAATCTTCTAATTCTTGAAGTGTTTTAGAAGTAGTTTCTTTATCCATAATCACAGATCCTTTTTCCAATAACACAATACGATTACAAACTTCTGTTACGTGATTCAAATCATGGCTTGATATCAATAAAGTTAGTTCCTTATCTTCTGATTTTTTGTGTATCAATTGCTTTAATTTGATTTGAGTTGTTGGGTCTAAGTTTGCGAAAGGTTCATCCAAAATAATGACTTTCGGTTTCCCAATAAAGGTCGCAACTAGGCCTACCTTTTTCTGATTCCCCTTTGAAAAGTCACGTAAATATTTTTTTTGATTTAGGATTTCATCATTAAAAAAATCTGCATATGCTTCCAAAAAAAGGTCTACCTCTTTTTGATCAATCCCTCTTAGACAGCCAACAAAATAAAAATATTCTTCTGGAGTCAGATACCCTATCAAAAAAGAATCGTCTATAAAAGCAGAAGTAAAGTTTTTCCATTCTTCACTTTTAGCTACTGCTATTTTGTTGGAAATAATTTCACCCGAAGATGCCTTTATAAGATCAAGCAACAAACTAAAAAAAGTAGTTTTTCCTGCACCATTATTTCCAACCAATCCAAAAGACTGCCCTGTTGGAATTTCTAGTTGATCAATACTCAAAGCTGTTTTATCTCCATAAATTTTGGTAAGCGAATTTGTTTTAATCATTGTTTTATTTTTGAGTAAAGGCATGAAGTGTTTGGTGTTTTTCTTTTACGAACAATTTGATCATTTGATTAAGAATTTGGTTTTTAAAAATAATTCCCAAGATGCCGCTGGATGCCAAAGTGATGAGGCCTAATGTTGAATTAAAAACTTGAGCAGGAATAAGATAAAGTAAAACGGGTAAAATCATTTTAGGTAAAATCATTAAAAGTTGTTTTCCAGAAAAGGCTTGAGTATTCTCAAAAGCTTTGGCTTTTACGTTTAACTTTAGGGGTTGTTTATTGAGTAAGCCTCCGTAAAGTGTTATCCATGTCCCTAAACCAATATTAAAAAAAGCCCCCGATAAAATCATCAAATATATATCTACTCCAAAGTAAATGTACGGAATTGATAATACTGTCGATACAAGAACAGCAAAGGTCATCAAGCGCCATTTTGAATCTAAATATTGCTTGTAAGACAAGTTTTGACACATCAAAAATGGATAGTATTCACAGTCCCAAGCTGGAACATAGTTTCCGAAGGTCAATAAAAAACCTCCCGTAATAAAAATTGAGGCAAAAGGAATAAAAAACTCGGGCTGGTATTCTATTGAAGGGAAAAAAGCTAGGCCATAAAACAAAAAGAGAAAGGACGCTAGTACAATGTTTCTAGGTCTAATATTACGTACAATCAACCTTAAATCATTTTTAAGAAAAAGTGCATGAGGGCCAAAAACATTGAGAAAGTTATAGCGTTCAGCATTCGCAACTCCTGTTTTTGCAATAAGAGACCCCTCTAAGTTTATGTTTTTTTTTAAAAATTTAAAGGTTATAAAATATAACCCTAAAAAAATTGATAGCGGAAGCAATACCAAAATAGGGTGGGCCAATAAACTGTCAAAAAAACGCCCTGTTGATCTTAAAATTTCTGTTTCAAAATAAAACTCAACAACATAGACAAAAATAAATACCAGAACAAAACTTGCTAAAATCTTGTTGTTTTTATTTACCAAAATTGTAATAAAATTTATGCTTAGAGATAAAAGTGTAAGTGATACCCACCAAGTAAATACCTGACTTAAAAGATAATCATCATTAAACATAGCAATACTGATCGGTAGATAAAGCAAAAAAGGAATCACATTATAAATTGTAATCAGAGATCGAAATAAAACATTTCTAATAATTCGTTTTTTGGGGATCGACAGCAGAAGAAAAGATTTGATTTCTGTAACAGGAAGCTGCTGCAAAAAATAACGTATAATCAACTCAAAAGTAAAAATTAAAACCAAAAAACTGTTAATGATTGAAATGGCATCTTGCTCAATAAATTTCTTGCTTAGGGCAGGATAAATAACAACTCCTGCAAACAAAAAAGATCCTGCAAAATAAAGAATCACAAGACCCATCAATATTTTGATGGTAAATTTGGCCTCTAATTGCGGAGCTCGTAAAAACTTTTTACGGCCAAGTTGAAATAAAGATGATGACATTAATGTAACATTGTGATTAATTTAAAATTGGTTGCCTAAATATAAATAATGTTACAATTTTAGTAGGAATTCTTTAGGTTTATTATTTTTGTAAAAAAAACAATGGCAGTATATCACACGCTAAAAATAAAAAACATCAAACCGCTTACATCTGAAGCATCGGCTATTGGTTTTGAAGTTCCTTCCTCATTAAAAGAATGTTTTGAATTTCAATCGGGACAGTACATTAATTTAAAAACAACCCTAAATGGTGAAGAGGTTAGAAGATCGTATTCTTTATGTTCTGCACCATTTGAAAACTTTCTCGAAGTAGGAATTAAACGGATTTCTGACGGTCTTTTTTCAACTCATGCTACTCAAAAATTAAAAGTTGGGGATTCCATAGAAGTTGCTGAACCCGAAGGGCGTTTTCTTTATGATAATAACTCCAAAAATATGACTGCTTTTGCAGCAGGTAGCGGGATTACTCCCATTTTCTCAATTCTTAAAACTACATTAAATGCAGATAAGGACACCCATTTTACTCTAGTCTACGGGAATAAAACTCCTGAACAAACTCTTTTTTATGATGAATTAAAAACACTAGAATCTGAGCATCCATCACAACTAAAAATACTTTGGCTCTTCAGCCAATCGAATGAAAAAGAAGGTCGTTTTGGTCGAATCGATTCTAGTATTGTTAAATATGTGCTCAAAAATACAGGGCAACTGTCTACAGCATTTTATCTCTGTGGTCCAGAATCCATGATCTTTGAAGTTAAAAACACTCTTCTGAAAAATGATATTTCAGAAACTCAAGTTTACTTTGAGCTTTTTTCCGCTTCAAGAGAAAAATCAGCTTCAAAAGCCGCTTCCCCCTCTGACCTAGTTGCTCTAGAAATTATAGCGGATGATAGTACCTATAATATTGAGAGTTCCTCTTCAAATACAATTCTTGATGCTGCATTGAATCAAAAAATTGATGCCCCCTATTCGTGTCAAGGTGGGGTTTGTTGCAGTTGTATTGCCAAAATCACCGAGGGATCGGCTTCAATGGCTAACAATCAGGTTTTAACGGATGAAGAGGTTGCAGATGGATTGGTTTTAACCTGCCAAGCAGTACCTACCTCTCCAAAAGTAGTTGTCAATTATGATGAAGTCTAGCCTTTTTTAGGCTGTCCTTAATTTATTGTAGAGCTCAAATAGTTTTTTAGAAGCAACATCATTACTCCAGTTTCTTAATATGGTCTGACGAATTTGTTTTCCTTCCAAAACATCTGGGTTTTTAAATATTTTTTTAATAATTTCTCTTAAAGAACTAATAGAGCCTTTCGGATATAAAAATCCGTTTTTATTGTGTTTTATCACCTCAGAATGGATCCCTACCTGATCAGTTGCTATTGTTATGCATCCGCATGACATGGCCTCTAAACAAACCAAAGAAAATCCCTCAGTGTAAGATGCAATAATAACTCCGGAGCTGTTCTGATAGTAAACGTTCATTTCATTGGTCTGTGAAATAAATTGAAGCTGGTTTTCTACAGAATTTTTTTTTGCTATTGTTTTTATTTCTTGAGCATATGCTTCTGAATCTACTGTGCCAATAAATTGTATTTTCCATTCTGGATTTTTTTGTAATAAAGGAACGGCAGCTTCTATTACATCTCTTTGCCCTTTGGATTTCCTAATTCTTCCTACAACACTTATTATTTTATCTTTTGTGTTTTCGAGAGCTTTTTTAGGTATAAAATAATTTGTATCAACTCCATGTCCGATAATGGTAGTTTCTGTTTTTAACTTTTGATTCATTTGCTTGCTTAAACTAATCCGTGAATCAGCCATAGACATTAAATAATGAGTAAACCTTGAGGGCTCAGAATCTGCGTGACGAGTAGAACACAATTTGAATTTACCTCCAAAGAAACGCAGCATTAATGCCAATAATATTTCATTATTCCTGTGGGTATGAATTATTATTTTATCTTGAGAAAAAACTGCTCTTAAAACTTTTGCAAAAGAAATCTTATGACTTGAAATTCCATACCCAAATATTTTTGTTTCTTCTTGTTTGTTCAAACACGGAACTATACTTTCAACACTTCTTGTTACCCCTGTAGTTTTAAAATGAAAATGAAAATGAATTATCATGCAGGCGATTTTTTTTAAAATAATAAATTAGTCATCTCTTTTTGAAAAACAATTAAAAAGCAGGCCAAAAAAAACAGCTCTATAAGCCATTTCCTGTTGAAACTTTCAAAAAACTGAGTTGATAAAATTGAGGTAACCATCAAAAAGGAAACCCAGGAAATCACATTCCCGCTGCCTCCTAAAAGAATTATTATTATGCTGGAAAATAAAATTAAGATAATATTATAAAAACTATTTTTTTGTTTATTTCCAATGTAAGTCAATATTTTAAAATATTTTAAAACAACCAGAATCATTGTTATGATTACTAAAAACAATCCCAAACTATCTGAATATCGTTCACTCCACAAAAAAGAAAATTTATTGAGTATTAGGTTTGCCGTTTTAAAAGAAGGAAAATTTGGAATGAGAGTTAACAGCGTAAGCCAAATGACGCTGACACAAAAAACAGGAAGAAGGGTGATTAATATTTTTTTAAAACTTAAATGACCTTTAAGATATAAGACTCCCCATATCGTCAGATAAAAATAAAAGAAGTCAACTTTAAAAAAAATCGAGAAAACCAGCCAAAAGCCAGAATTGAAAACAAAGTTATTACCCAGCTTATTATTATCAAATTTTATAATGTTTATAAAACTAAGCCAAAAAAGCAAAGAAGCAATCCAAAGCCATATGTCCCAGCGATTAATCGGCAAAATCCAAAAAAAGACAGAAAATAATAGTAAATGATAACTCCCTTCCCGAAACAAAAATTGTTGTCTTACCGTCCATTCAACGAATAATAAGCTAATTACCGACAAAACAGTTGATATAACCAGTTTAAAAGTACTCCCTTCCAAAGGATTGTTGAGCAAAATAGCTTTGTGATGCGAATAAACTGCCAAAAAAAGCAATACAAATGCAATTAAATAACTTAATAAAGTGGTTTTACCGAAAATTCTTGTAAACATGATTTTTAATTAATCTTGGGTAAAGAAGTTTTTTCAAAAACTCTCGTAAACATTATTTCTAATTTTATTCAGCCCCTTTTTAAACCAAAAGAATTCTTTAAATTTAAAATATAAAGGTAAAACATTGTTTTTTATGCTTGGTCTGGATGCTAATTTAAATTTACCGAATGCTTTATATATTTGTTTGTGAGCTAACTTTTTGTCGTGAATTTTAATTTACCTTTGGAGCTGTAAAATGTTAATTTAATGTTAGATTTAACGGTTGTTATTGTTAATTATCGCTGTTGGGATATGCTCTCAAAGTGTCTTAAAAGCTTAGATGAACAGACCGTCCCAATAAAAAAAGTTATTGTTTCAGATAATTTTTCAAATGATGGGAGAATATCTGATTTTAAAGAACAATTTGCATGGGTAGATTGGGTAGAAGAAAAAATTAACGGTGGATTTTCCTATGGTTGTAATGCTGGTGCTCGCCTAGCTGATAGTAAGTGGTTGTTGTTTCTTAATCCCGACACCGAAATTCCAAGCGATTGTCTAGAGGGATTACTCACTTACTGTGACAAAAACCCAAACTACAATCTAATTTCTATCAAACAAATAAACAGTAATGGGGAAAACTGTTTTCCTTATGGAGTTTTCCCAAATGCTTTAAACGTGTTAGGCCCTTTAAGAAGTTTAGAAAGAAATATAATTCGCCGAACTCAATCCAAAAAAGCAATGAATTCAAACTCGGTTGGTTCCCCAGATTGGATTTCAGGTGCTTTTGTTTTAATTCGTCAGAGTGATTTTAAAAAGCTTACTTCTTGGGATGAATTTTTCTGGATGTATTATGAAGATATAGACCTAAGTAAAAGAGCATCAGAACTAGGAATGAAAAGGGTTCTCCTAAACGACTGGCATTGTGTTCATAACCATGGTGGAGCATCGAGAAAAACAATAGACATAACTATTTTAACAAAAGCTGAAGTTATAATTTCATCTCACAAATACATTCAAAAACACTTTAAGGGTATTTCAAGACTTTTGGCACACACTCTTGTTTTTGGCTCAACTTTTATTGAATTGAGCATTCTTTCTGTTTTTTCTAAAATAAAACGTGGAATTTTAAAAAAGCTTCTAAGCTATTGGTTTAGAGTAAAAGCATAAAAGCAAATTTTTTTGCTAAATTCAACAAAAGCATAGGATTCACAGAAGCTTTTTATAACTTTGCAATAGAATTTATATTTTACAAAAATGAAGGAATTTTTTGAGGCTATTGCATGGTTATTTGAAGAAGTGTTGTTTTCACCCTATAACATCTTAAGAGAACTCGAGCTTAATAACTGGTGGTTGGCAAATATTATCAACTGGGTTTTTGCAATCGTTATCTTTTCAATGCTGGTTTATTGGACCATTCAATTGAAAATTTTTAATGATAAAGGGGAAGAAAATAAAGACCCTTCTGCTCACTCATTTTTATAAATCGAATCCTAAGTCTTTTCGATAATACATCCCCTGAAAATTAATTTTTCCTAAGGCTTTATAAGATTGTTCAATTGCTTCATTATGGTCTTTTCCGAAGGAAGTAACCGCCAATACCCTTCCTCCTGAGGTTTTTATTGTTCCCTCGTCCATTTGTGTTCCTGCATGAAAAACAGTGCTTGTTTTTACTTCAGAGATCCCCGTTATGTTTTTCCCTTTTTGATACGCTTCTGGATATCCACCCGAAACCGCTACAATAGTGGTTGCCGATCTTGGGTCAATTTGCAATTGATGTTGATCTAAAGTTTGAGTTCCAACCGCTTTAAAAAGTTCTACCCAGTCATTCTGAATTCTTGGAAAAACAACCTCAGCTTCTGGATCTCCCATCCTTACATTGTATTCAATTACAAAAGGATCTTCACCAACCTTAATCAGTCCAATAAAAACAAAACCTTGAAATGGTAGGTTGCTTTTTTGAAAACCATCCATTGTCGGTTTAATTATTCGATCTTCTATTTTCTTAATGAATTCTGGAGAGGCAAAAGGTACAGGAGAAATGGCTCCCATTCCTCCTGTATTAAGCCCTGTATCTCCTTCTCCAATGCGTTTATAGTCTTTAGCCATGGGGAGTGTCAAATAGTTTTTGCCGTCTGTCAAAACAAAGCAAGACAACTCTATTCCCTTTAAGAATTCTTCGATAACAACTTTTTTTGAAGCCTTACCAAATTTTTGTCCGATTAACATTTGTCTCAATTCATTTTGTGCGTCAGTTAGGTTTTCTAAAATTAATACCCCTTTTCCAGCAGCAAGGCCGTCAGCTTTCAATACGTATGGAGCTTCCATTGTTTCCAAAAAACGACAGCCTTCTTCTATAGTTTCGGCTGTAAAACTATCGTACCGTGCTGTTGGAATGTTGTGAGTTTTCATAAACTCCTTAGCAAATTCTTTACTCCCTTCTAGAGTTGCAGCAGCTTTTCTAGGGCCGACAACCGTTACTCCTTTTAAGCTAATATCACTTAAAAAGAAATCATGTATTCCATTGACTAGTGGGTCTTCTGGCCCAACAATTACCATCTGAATGTTGTTTTCTAAAACTACTTGCTTAATGCCATGAAAATCATTTACGTCTAGTGAAAGATTTTGAGCAATTTGATGGGTTCCTGCATTTCCCGGAGTTACAAAAAGTTGCTCACATTGTTTGCTTTGTGATAGTTTCCAGGCAATCGTGTGTTCGCGACCGCCGCCGCCAATGATCAAAATATTCATCTGTTTCTTTTTAGCCCAACAAATATAAAAAGACTCTGGGAATGTTACCCGTAGTTTGTAAGAAAGAGTCGAATTCTAAAATTTTTCTTCCGTATGAATTGATTTTTGAATAACCAACATAAAGCTTCTGTTAAATTTTTATGGTTTTTTCTGGAGGTTCGTTCCTCTGGGCTCATCTTTTTCTTGAAGTACAACCTCAGAATGTAAAAATTGTGCAGCAGCAGCAGAATCATTAACTTTTGAAGCTGTACGCTCTAACATTTCTAATTCAAAAGCATTCAATACGCTTGTCCTTATTCCTGTTGATCTCCATTGAGAACTAGGTCTACAACCTTTAGATATTGCTCGAGCCAATTCTAAGGCATCCAACAAAGCTTGATTGGCTCCTTGGCCTTTGAAGGGGCTCATGGGGTGCGCTGCATCACCAATTAAGGTTGTCGGTCCCGCTTTTGCCAATAAATCAGGATGAAGCAATTTTCGGTCATAAACGGGATAACCTGAAACTTGAGTTTCATCAGTTGCTTCCAAAATCTGTGGAATAGGTTTATGCCATTGTGTCCTTCGACAAGCTTCTTTTTTGAGTGCAGAAGCTCCTTGAACACTTAACCTTTTCGCCTTTTTTTCTTTTATTGGAAAACTCAACTGCCACATTACAGCATCTGAAGAAAAAGGCATTACATAAATACGTTCATCCCCATTAGCGGTTTGAAATACTGTTGCAGAATCCAATAAAGAATGGTCACGGTTTTTGAGCTTCTTTAGAGGACAAATACCTAAAATTACTATACAATCTAGATATCGTAAAGGTGTTATTTCTTCTCCTATTAGTATTTTTCTAACCGAACTTCGAATCCCATCAGCACCTATCACCAAATCCGCTTTTGCTTTTTTTATTTTTCTGCCTACCCGAAAAGTTAAGTCTACTCCTTTTCCTCGAGTTTCTCTAAAGTCTATTAATTGATGTCCCCAACTTACCTGATCATGTCCCCCAAGTTGTTGAAGCAAAGTTGACCGCAATGACTGTCTTGCAATATGAACGTTGGTTCGTCTGAGAGGTTTTTTAGAATTGGTTTCTAGCCATTTTCTCATTCCCCATTCACCAATGACTTTCCCTTCGGTGTTGTGAACGATGTGTCGGGTTGATACAACTCCTTCTGTTAAAGTGATCAGACCAAAAGCTTCTTTGGATTTACTCGCTTGCTGAAGGGTTAGACCATACCCTTGAGGCCGTGTTTTAAAATTGATGTCACGCTCATAAAGGGTGAAAGGTATTCCTCGATGCAAACATGCAACAGCCAAGGCAACTCCTCCTATCCCACAACCAATAATTGCAATGTGCGGAAAGTTTTTTATGTCCGGTTCTGTTAGACTTCCAGCTGGAAGTAATCCCGATCCTGAACATTTTTTACAGGAATTCAAATGCCCTTTTGGACGAGTAGGTGCTAAACCTATGTCTTTCGTTTTTTCAAATTCCTCTAATTCTTTCTGATAATTGAGTCGAATTTTCTTTCGGAGCCTTTGTCTTTTTTTACCCGTTCCATGGCATTCTTTACAACTGATCCAGTAAGATTGATTTTTTTTGGACATTTTCACATCATCCTTTTTTAGCCCCTGATTTTTAAAATCTTGTTCCAACGATAAGTTCTAATAAACTTTCCTTGATCTAAATCAACCAAAAAAGGTTGTTGTTTCCGCTTTGCTTTTTGATACCCTTTCATCAACTTTAAAAAAGAAAGAATACTTTTTTTAAGGATGGCATTCTTCAAACTTGCTAAAAAAGTAAGGGTTCTTCCATATCGCAATACATAAAAAGCAGCTCCTTGCAGCTCATCTGCTTTTAGGTTATATCCTGCTCCTAAGGGTCTTAAATGTTTTACGTGAAGATTGAAAAGAGTTTTTACTTCAAAGCCGAAATATAAAGCCAAAAACTCATCAGCGGTGTCCCAGCCCATTGCTGGAATAAGACCTCCTATCTTTGAATAACATTTTTTAGAATAGGCTTTAATAGCCCCGCGAACATGGTTCGGGTCCATAGGGTGATTTAACTTCCATATTCCTTGAGAATCTTTCTCATAACAAAAGCCTCCAGCGATTCCGATTTTTTTGTCTTTGAAAACGTTTATTAATACTTCAAAGTAGTTCTTTGGCAAAAGGATGTCCGCATCCATTTTTACAATTACATCAAAGGGGCTTTTCAGCTTTTTAAATCCAAATAAAAAAGCTTCGATCACCTTAGTTCCAGGCAAATGTTCTTTAGATGAATTGTGATTAAAGTATTTAATGTTTTTGTGTTTAGACGTAAAACTTTGCATAATTGCTTCTGTACCATCGGTTGAATTGTCATTCACTAGGAGGATTTCGGATGCAAGAACCGTTTGTTCACAAATAGTCTGAAGCATTCCCGTTAAGAACTTATCTTCGTTATGAGCTGATATTATTACACTGTACTTTATCAAAACTTTTTCTTTGAAAAAATTGGACTGTAATGCGGTCGTACAACTCCTGATTCTGAGGTAGCTATTGGATTAACTGTATTATCAAGTTGGTGTTCTTTTAAAATTTTTATCGCTAGATCAAACCAACTCATTATTTTTTCATCCGAAAAATGATACAAGCCTTTTGGAGGCTTTTTTGAAATTAAACGCATAATAAAAGCTGCTAAATGATCAACATTTGTTGGAGTTCCTATTTGATCATCCACAACATAGAGCGATTCTCCCTTTTTAGCTTTACTCAAAATTGAGTTATAAAAATTTTTTCCTAGTGTTTTGCTGTACAACCAAGAGGTTCTAACAATATAAAATGCTCGTGAATTTTGTTGAATCTCCTGTTCGCCAAATAATTTACTTTTACCGTATTGATTTAATGGAGCAGTAACATCCGATTCCAAATATGGTGTTTTTTTGTTGCCATTAAAAACATAATCTGTAGAGATGTGAATGAGAGTAATTTGATTTTGGTTGCATAAATGAACTAGTTTTTTAACTGCTTCAACATTTATGGCATACGCTTGGTCTACTTCTAATTCCGCTTTTACAACATTAGTATACGCAGCACAATTAATGCAATAATCAAATTGCTTGTCTTTTAAAAAAGTCGCCATCACTTTTGAATCTGTAATATCAAATTCTTTTCTCCCGCAAAATACCCACTGGTCTTTGCTAGACTCAACTTTTTCTTTAAAGGTGTTTCCTAATTGACCTTCAGCTCCTGTAACAAGAATTTTTTTCACAGAATCTCCTTTTTAAAACCTTTCCATAAAGTGTCTTTATCACTCAAAATTTGATCTTTTTCTGGAATACGCCAATCAATGTTGAATTCTGGGTCGTTGTATAAAACACCTCCCTCTTTTTCGGGGTAATAATAGGCATCTGTTTTATAAAAAACGATTGCATCATAGCTGAGAACTGCATATCCGTGAGCACATCCTTTAGGAATAAACAATTGATCTTTATTTTCTTGACTCAATTCAGCTGTAACTACCGCTCCGTATGTTTTGCTATCCTTTCTTAGATCAACTGCTACATCTAAGATCGTTCCTTTTAATGCACGAATAAGTTTTGCTTGTTCAAAAGGTGGTTCTTGAAAATGCAATCCGCGAATTACTCCATAAGTTGAATAAGCTTCATTGTCCTGAACAGGATTAAATGAAAGCTGAGTTGCTTGTTCAAAACATTCTTTTTGAAAACTCTCGTAAAAGTAACCTCGTGAGTCTTCAAAAACTTTAGGTTTAATCAACCAACATCCCTCAATTTTTGTTTGAATTGTTTTCATAACTGTCATAAAATTAATGACTTTAGAAAATTTCCATATACAGTTCCTTTAAGTTCTTCT
>JAURBD010000133.1 GCA_030829155.1 Flavobacteriaceae bacterium | reverse complement strand
CCATAATTTTTCTTCGAGCAAAAATTAGTCCTTCCAAATCTTTATTTTGAGTGTACCGATGTTTTCGAAACACAAACTCAACAACTTTTTTGTTAAAATCTTCCATACCATGTGCATTTATAGAAGCTTCAATAAACTCATTTGCAGTAATGTCCCTTGTTTTTTTACAACTTAATAAAACCGAAGTAAAAACAAAGAAAAGTAGGAATCTAGTAAAGATCAACATGAAATGGGTGTTTTAGTGAAAAACGTAATGTAAGATAAGTAAACTTAAAAAAAGCATGAAACCCCAAAACTTGTGTTTAGGAGTAGACGCTTCAAAAATACTTTTAATTGAAACTAATTTGCTTCTACTTCCTATAATTGCAATCGCCAATCCGAAGAAAATTACCCAAAAAGCACGGACAAAATAATTCATTTCTGGGAGTAGAATTTCGAGAATGATATTCAAAGGAATGGTTGTTAAAAATGCAAAAAGAATCCGTTTTGTCTTAGGTTTTAAAATGATCAATGCACTACAAATCAACACAACGATGCCACAATTGATGTAGTATCTGAGATTATTTAATGTATGTGTGAAAGCAGAGTTAGGGTTGTCAAATTTTAGGTAAAGTAAAATGAACCCCATAAGCAATGCTGTTCCAAGGCTTACTAAAATAGCTTTTCGACCAGCATTTATTTTTTGCTTATCATTTGCTTTTGGATTGAGATAAGTAGAATAGATGTCAACAGACCATAGAGTAGCAAGAGAATTAAATGTTGAGTCTACAGTGCTCATTAAAGAAGCAAATAAGCCACACAAAATAATTCCCTTTATTCCTGCTGGTAGATATGTTTTAACAAGGTATGGAAAAGCCAGATCGGGTTCCCCTAGACTATCTCCTAGAATACCGTAGAGTGCAATTCCTGGGACTACAATTATCACGGCCATAAAATATTTGATCACCCCACCAACCATAAGCCCAGTCTGTGCATGACCAATATTTTTTGCAGCAAGCGCTCGTTGCATTACCGTTTGATTGGCACACCAATAGTTGATGTTTAGAAAGAATAATCCAAACAAATGAGTCCATGGCAATGTTTGGTGAGAAGCCGGTAAATGCAGATGCATTTTTTTTGGAGTTTTAAGGTACAGTTGCTCCCATCCACCAAGATGATAAACTGCCACTAAACAAACAGCAATCCCACTTATGAGTAGCACAGAAAATTGAATAATATCTGTTTTTACAACTGCACTTAATCCACCAAAATAGGTGTAGATAGCAGAGAATATACCTAGGATAAAAATCAGAACACCAATTCGGATAATTCGATTAGAGTGCAAGAAAGCAAGTTGTTCCCCAAAAACCATGTCAGCAGCATAGGCTCCCCAAAAGAGAGCTGCGCCAAGAGTTATGGTTGCAAAAAGGCTGATGTTTGCCAAAGAATAAAAAAGCGCTACTTTAGCTCCAAGTTTAACTTTAATGAATTGGGTTATGGTTGTAATTTTTTCTTTTAAAAACAAGGGAATAAAAACAAAAGTGCCTAATAAGATTCCTTGAACTGCGTTGATTTCAAGATTCGCTTGAGCCAAACCATAAAGGTATGCTGAACCCATCATACCTAAAAACTGATATCCTTGAATATTAGTAGCTATTGTTGAAAGTGCAATTGAATACCATGAAAGACTTCGAGAACTCAAAAAATATTCTTCGGAAGAACTATTAGCAGCTATTTTTCCGCGTAATGCAATGAACAGTATTAGCGCAAAATATCCAATAACAATAACGAAATCAATCATAATTTATTTTCGAGGACCTTTTTCTAAGGGTGTTTTTGGACTTTGTGTTGGAACTCTTCCTAAAACTTTGGGTAGGGAAATTGTTTTTAATCGAGGCAATACAAGTTTTGAAAAATATTCTGCCTCTTGAAGATGAGGGTAGCCAGAAAAAATAAACGATCGAATCCCCATTTGTATATAGCGTTGAATTTTTTGATAAACTTGATCTGGATTTCCAACGATTGCTGCACCACAACCCGATCTAGCTAAACCAATTCCAGTCCAGAGGGTGGGTTCGACATAATAATTCTTGTCTGCAGCATCACGCAGTTCGGATTGTCTGGATACGCCTAAGGATTTTGCATCTTGTGCTCGATTTCGAATTTCATTTCCTTGTTCTATGTCAAGATCAGAAATCAAATATTTAGCATAAGCTTTTGCCTCTTCTTCTGTTTCCCGAACGATGACATGAATACGAAGACCAAATTGAACGGTTCTTCCATGGCCAGCAGCTTTATTAGCCATATTATTCATCAAGTCCTGAAGTTTATCCTCTGTTTCGGGCCACATAAGATAAACATCACAAAATTCTGCACAAAGCGCTACTCCTTCAGGAGAGTATCCTCCAAAGTACAAAAGCGGACCTCCGTTTTGTTGATAGGATTTAACCGGGTCTGAGGATAATTTTAGTTGATAAAATTTGCCTTGAAAATCTATTTCATCTTGTGTCCAAGCTTGTTTTAAAATTTCAATCACTTCTCTAGATCTAGCATAGCGTTCTGAGGAGGGTAGAACTGTACCTGGTAAATCCGAAGAGATTATATTTACAGTTAATCGTCCTTTTAAAATATGATCCAAAGTTGCTAGTGCACGTGCCAGCATTGGAGGATGTATTTCTCCACATCGGATGGCTACAAGTAGATTGATTTGTTTTGTGAGTGGAGCCATTGCAGATGCAAATGTAAGGGTGTCCTGCCCAACCTGATAAGATGAAGGACATAACACATTTCTAAATCCATGTTTATCTGCTGTTTGAACAATTTTGGAAGTATTTTCCCAATTGCTTTTAAAATTGGGATTACGATTTCCTAAAAAATCATCATCTCCATCACAAAGTGGAGCAAACCAAGAAACCTCTACACCATCAAAATCGAGATGTTTAATACTTCCCACCTTTTTTTTCATTTTTAATTGTTCTTAACAAGTTTAACAAGAATTATTTGACTGAACAAGGTATTATTCAAATTCTATATTAAAATAAACCTTTGTAAAGGTTATGTTCTTTTGATTTTGTAATACAATATATTTTAGTCTATTTAAGAAAGAGTAAAATACCCTATTAATGAGGATTATAAAATTAAAAAACCCCTCAGGTTTTCTAGAGGGGTTTTAAGGTATTTATTAATGTAGCGATAAGCAACGCTTAAAAAATCAAAATGTTAATCTATGGACAAAGATACACTTTTTTAATTTTCCTAAATTAGAACTTTCAAATGATTAATTATCTTAATATTTTGTTGTTTTTTATCGTTATTTGGTATTTGATGTAGCCCATTGGAATAAGCGAAATAACAATCAAAAAGGTCATAATATAGTATTGTTAGCCTAAAAATAAATTCAGAAAATGCAAAATGCTATTTTGATGAAAGTTCAGAAATATCTGGGGACTTTTTTTCCCTTTGCAGAAATATTATTAGGACACAAATAACAATCTTTTTTGTAGAAATCTCTTCTCTTGACTTCAAGATTTCCCTCCTTTCTCTTCTAAAGTTGCTCAGCACGATGTGGTAATACCAGTACCCATTCGTTTGTT
>JAURBD010000158.1 GCA_030829155.1 Flavobacteriaceae bacterium | reverse complement strand
TTTTTTTAATGCTCTCATGATTATTGATTAACTTTTTCAATACAATATCTAACGTTTTTAATTCATCTTCAGAAATATCATTATTCATTTGAAAACGTGTCTTTTCAATAATAGGTAAAATGTCGTCAAATAACTTTTCACCTTTTTTGGTAAGAACAATCCTTTTTATCCTTTTATCTATTTGGTCTAAAACTCTCACCACTAAATTCTTTTCTTCCAAGGAATTAATGATTCTAGTTACCGCTGTTTTATCCTTGGTTGCAATTTCCCCACATTCTTTTTGCGAACATCCTTCTGAGTTCCAAATTGGTCCTAAAATCATCCACTCATCAAAGGAGATATCAATCTCTAATTCTGAAATATTTTCTAAAAATCGGTAGAGAGAAGCTTTATATGCTTTACTTAATAATAGATGTCTTTTTACACCAGTTCTTATTCTTTCTTGAGACATATTTACAGCGCTTATGATTATTTTGTTTACTTACTATAGTAAATTATAATAATATTAGTTGCAAATGCAACTATAAAGTTTCTTATGAAACTAAAAAAATCGATTTGAGCGTTTTATGCTCTTTTTGCGCATCATATTAAATAAATAGTTTCTAAAAATACTATTATATTGAGGTTTTTAAACAAGAAGAGAGTTTTGAGACTGTAACTATATCATGAGGGCTTAAGGCTCTAACTTATCTATGTATAGCTGAGACTCATTTACATTTCCATCAACCAAAGAAACTTTGTAAACATTTGAATTACTGTAAAATTGTAAAGACTTGTAATACTCACCTTTTTTGAAATGAACTGCAGCGCCACCATCAATTGCATAACCAGAAATAGCATTTTTGTTTTTTAGTAATTTATGTACGCTTGGCCTTCTATCTTTTTCTTCTTGATAGTGAGGGCAAGCCATTCCATCAATAAATCCAAGACAATCCATAGTGTTCAAATTGCTTGCCCATGAATCAGTAATCCCCTGCTCAAACCAGCATATTGCACCAGCGCTAACTCCACATAATATTTTCCCATTTTGATAAGCTTTTAGAAGCATCTTATCAAGTTTCCACTCTTTCCAAACAGCCAACATACTTTTAGTATTCCCCCCCCCAACATAAATAACATCAGCCTTGTTTACGAGACTATCTAACCTAGGCGTTCGTTGAAAAAATGTTACATGACTTGGGCTACACTCTAAGCGAGAAAAACATGAATAAAAATTGACAATGTACGATTTATCTTCTGCACTGGCAGTTGGAATAAATAATATATTTGGCTTTTTTACATTAGCTTGTTTGAGAATATATTTTTCAATTAAATTGTGTTTTGGGTTTCTACCAAACCCGCCTCCACCAATTGCTATAACATCACCTAAGTTTTTCATTTCAAACCTTCTTTTATTATTAACGTTTTTTGAATCTCATTTGAATTTCTGAACGTTTCTAATTCCAAAAATTTACCATTCATTGTTGATACCACACTCCTGCCCTTTTTTACGTATATTATATTGCCTGAAATATTATTTTTTACTTCAGAAATACCATTCAAGACGGTAAACAAACAATAACTGTTATTCTCGTAAAGTAACTCATTTTTATATTCAATAATTATATGCCCATTTTGAAATTTACACGTTGATGAAGGAGACCAAATAGTAAAAGGATCTTCCTCACTTTCTTCAGTTTGTATTACTACTTTTCCTCCAAATAATGCAAGTCTGGAAAATGAACCAATATTTTTCATATTTGTATTTATTTTCACCACAGAATTTTCAAAAATTTTCGCACTAGTTTTTTCGTGAATAAATGTATAAAAAACAAAACCATTGGAACCCGTAATAATTTTATCTCCGTTGTATATTGGGTCACCTTTCCGCAATATACCATTTCTTATTTTTCCATCCCGCTGCACGACCCCTTTGACATCAAGACAAAAACCAATATTTTCACTTTTTGAAAAAAGAAAAGACACTAAAAAGGAATAGCAAAAAAATAAAATTAAATTTTTAAAATACAATTAAATACCAAAACGTTATTTTATTGGGAAACTATGTTTT
>JAURBD010000095.1 GCA_030829155.1 Flavobacteriaceae bacterium | reverse complement strand
TATATAGAAGGGGCCCATGAAAAAAATTGCTCAATATATCTCAAAACGATCGCAGCTCAACCCATGTGGGATATATACAATGCTTAATTTCCCTTTTGATGATCGGCTAAAAACTGAGCCAATCCACTGTCTGTAAGTGGGTGTTTCATTAATCCTTTGATAGAACTTAGAGGTCCAGTCATCACATCTGCTCCAATTTTAGCACAATCAATAACATGCATTGTATGGCGAACAGAAGCTGCAAGAATTTCAGTCCTAAAATCATAGTTGTCATAGATATCACGAATTTCTTGGATCAATCCTAAACCATCAGTTGAAATATCATCCAATCTACCAATAAAAGGAGAAACGTAAGTAGCACCAGCTTTTGCAGCTAATAGAGCCTGACCAGCTGAAAAAATTAAAGTACAATTTGTTCGAATTCCTTGATCAGAGAAGTATTTTAAAGCTTTTATTCCATCTTCAATCATTGGAATTTTAACTACAATTTGAGGATGTAAAGCAGCAAGTTCTTCACCTTCCTTGATCATCCCATCGATGTCAGTTGCTATTACTTCTGCAGAAACGTCTCCTTCGACTGCTTCACAAATGGCAACATAATGTTTTAAAATATTTTCACGACCAGTAACATCTTCTTTGGCCATTAATGATGGATTAGTAGTTACTCCATCCAAAACTCCTAAGGCTTCAGCTTCTTTAATTTGGTCGAGATTAGCAGTATCAATAAAAAATTTCATATCGGGTTGTTTCTTGTAAAATTATAGTTTAAAATGGTTTTTTAGTAATTTTTCATAAGCTTTTTGTGGGATTATTTTTTTTAAGGTAAGAGAAAATTTTTGAAAAAATGATCCAACCACATAATGGGGATTTGGGTTTTTCTTCTTTAAAAGTGATGCAACTTTGTGTGCAATTTCGATGGGGTCATTCCCAGTATCTACATGGGAATTCATAATATCTAAACTTTTTTGATAGGGCTTTTCATAGGGTGAATTTTGTTTCACAGGCTCGTGATATCTTCTTGAGGCTATATCCGTAGCATAGTCTCCGGGTGCAAGGGTAAATATTGTAATTCCATGACTTGCAACTTCCATACGTAAAGCTTCTGAGACGATATTTAGGGCTCCTTTGGATGCAGAATATCCCCCTCTAAAAGGAAGTCCCATATATCCTGCTATGGATGTAATATTAATAATGATTCCTTTACCTCGTTTACGCATCAAAGGCAATACTTGCTGAACCATGGTTAATGGACCAAAGAAATTAGTTTCAAAGTTATTTCGAAGAGCCTCAATTGAGGTTTCTTCTATGGGCCCAGTAATTCCAATACCTGCATTATTGATCAAAACATCAACTCCTGTTTCTTTTTGATTGATTTTATTTATGAATTGTAAAATTGATTCGGGTTTTGTAACATCAAGTTCTAATAAAGGAAATGGAAAATCTTGAATGTATTTTTTGGGACTTCTGCTGGTTCCATAAACACGATATCCTGAAGAATGTAAATGAGTAGCTATTGACTTTCCTATGCCAGATGAAGCGCCGGTAACCAATACAACTTGACCCATAAATATTTTGTAAATATAAAAAAAGGGCAAGCTACCTACATCACACCGCTACGACCACCTACCCTTGCTGTGTTCCCACCCTGGGGGATTTAGCAGGAGCTGGTTGTGTAGGACTTGCCCGATGCAAATATACTATCCTAACTCTTTTTGAACAATCATTTTGTGGTCTAAATTTCATAAACTATTTTTAACTAAAATTATTTCTATGAAATGGATTACTATGCTCCTTACTATCATTGTTCTCAAAAGCTGTGCTAGTGGTATTGACTCCCCAAAATTTAAAATAAAAGTCAATCAAAAAACATTTATTGTTGGAGATACTTTGAAATTGAGTGTTAAGAATAATAAAAATAGACCTTTAGACTCTATTCACTATTTCCTTAAAAATAAAAAAATTGAATCATCCTATGTTTTTTCTCAGATTGATCTTTTGGGAGATAGTTCTGTTGAAATTCTTGTTTTTGTAAACGGAAAAGAAATAAAATCTGCAACTAATGTTCGCCTTCTAAATAATGTTCCGCCCATTTTATATTCTTACACCCTACTGAATGAATATCCTCATGATTCTGATGCATACACCCAAGGTTTAGAGTTTTTTGGAGATGAGCTCTACGAGAGCACTGGACTAAAAGGAAAGTCAAGTCTGAGGCGTGTAAATTACAAAACAGGAAATGTAGAAAAAAAAATAGACCTAGATCAGTCATATTTTGGGGAAGGGCTTACCCTTTTGGATGGAGAAATCATACAACTTACCTGGCTTGAGAATACAGGTTTGGTCTACAACAGAGAAACCATGGATGTAAAAAGTAGCTTTACCTATAATAACAGTAAAGAAGGATGGGGATTGTGTAATGATGGTTCTTTTCTTTATAAATCTGATGGAACAGCAAAAATTTGGAAATTAGATTCCAAAACAAAAAAAGAACTTTCTTATATTCAGGCAACTACCAATAAATCAATTGTCAAGAAAATAAACGAGTTGGAATGGGTAAACGGTCAAATATATGCCAATACCTACCAAGATAAAAAGGACGTTGTAATTGTTATAAACCCCGAAAATGGAGCCATTACAGGTTTAGTCAATTTTGCAGGTTTACGAGATAAGGTGGATCAAATTCCAAACCTCAATGTCCTCAATGGAATTGCATACCATGAAAGACGTGAAACTTTTTTTGTTACGGGTAAAAACTGGAGTAAAATGTTTGAAGTAACCCTAAAAAAAAACAAATGAAACCCTTTGAGCAAAAAATTCGAGTTACCGAAGCGCATTTAGACGAGCTACAACACGTAAACAATGTGCAATACCTGCAATGGGTACAAGACATTGCTGGAGCGCACTGGCAATCCATTATCGCTGAGAAAACAGAAGCCTTTGGCCTTTGGATGGTTCGTTCCCATAACATCAAATACAAACATCAAGCAAAATTGGGGGATAACCTGAGGGCGGTTACCCATGTAGAAGCTACCAAAGGTTTTTTGAGTGAACGTATTGTTCGTTTCTATCTTGAAAACACTACTACCCTTCTGGTCCAATGTAGTACCCAATGGTGTTACCTCGATCCAACTACCCAAAAACTATTAGGTATTCCAGTGGAAATAAACATGTTATTTACTTAAACAATTCGGTTAATTAAACGAACTCAAAGCAGATTATCAGAACAAAAGGTTTTTGAAATCTAAACTTAATTTTAGTAATTGAACAAATCGTGTCCAGCCATCAATTGTTGTACTTCTTTTCCTATTGCTTCAAGGTTAGCATCGTCCTCTGGATTTTGAAGGACACGGTCAATCAAATTAACAATGGTTTCCATATCAGCCTCGTTTAAGCCTCGTGTTGTTATTGCTGCTGTTCCCACGCGAATCCCAGAAGTAACAAAAGGAGATTTATCATCAAATGGAACCATATTTTTGTTGGCAGTTATTTCAGCTTTTACAAGTGCTAGTTCTGCATCTTTTCCAGTGATGTTCTTGTTGCGCAAATCAATTAACATCATATGATTGTCTGTACCTCCTGAAATAAGCTTGTATTGTCTTGATACGAATGCAGCAGCCATTGCTTTTGCATTTTTTTGAACGCGCAACATATACTCTTTAAAACTGGGTTGTAGACACTCTCCAAAGGCAATAGCCTTGGCAGCAATTACGTGTTCTAGGGGGCCTCCTTGATTTCCTGGAAAAACAGCCATATCTAATAAATGAGACATTTTGCGAAAGGTTCCGTTCTTAAGTTTTATTCCAAAGGGGTTGTCAAAGTCTTCTCCCATTAATATCAATCCTCCACGAGGTCCTCGAAGAGTTTTGTGGGTCGTAGTAGTTACCACATGACAGTGAGGAATTGGATTGCTTAAAATACCCGTAGCAATCATTCCCGATGGATGTGATATGTCGGCCAAGAGAAAAGCACCTACTTCATCCGCTATGGCTCGAAACTTTGCGAAATCAATATCTCGAGAATAAGCAGAAGCGCCTGCAATGATCATTTTTGGTTGAACCTCTTTGGCAATCTTTAAAATATTGTAGTAGTCTAAACGTCCTGTTTCTTCTTGAACACCATAAAAATAGGCTTTGTATAAACGTCCAGAAAAATTTACGGGTGATCCGTGTGTTAGGTGACCTCCGTGAGAAAGATCAAAACCTAAAATTGAATCTCCAGGTTTTATAAATGCATGAAAGACTGCTGTATTTGCCTGAGAACCAGAATGTGGTTGGACATTTGCATAAGCTGCTCCAAAAAGCTGTTTAGCACGTTCAATTGCTATTGTTTCGACTTTATCGACAACTTCACATCCACCATAATATCTTTTCCCTGGATAACCCTCTGCATATTTGTTTGTCAATACTGAACCCGTTGCCTCCATAACCGCAGGGCTGGTAAAGTTTTCTGAGGCAATAAGTTCAATTCCGTTGAGCTGTCTAGCCTCTTCCTCATTTATTAAATCAAAAACAGTAGTGTCTCTTTGCATAATTTGAAAATTAAGCTACAAAAATACAAATTTGACTTGTTATTTTAGGCTTGAAAAATGATTTTCAAAAAAACTTATTAAGGAAGCAATTAACAGTTTTTGAGTTTTTAAAATTCTTCCCAAAAATTGGTCTTAAACTCTTTGTAATACTTGGGCAAGACTTCGTTTTTCTCTTCAATTTGATCAAATTCATCCTGAGATAATTTTTTGGATTCAAAAACTCGAACCTCATAATTAGAATTTGTAATTAACGACAAATCAAGATGCATCGAAATCTGATTTTGTTTCCTTCTCCCTTTTACAAATTTATTTTTCTCAATAAACTTTATAGGTCTATCAATTCTTATCTTCTCACCTCCAGATATTTGCAAATATGAAAGCCCGTAATTTTTTTCATTAATTTTCGAAAAAATCATTTTACCCGATTTAAGATAGTCGTCATACAAAATACCTAAAAGTTTAATTCTAAATAGTGACTTTGTATTATTGAAATCCAATCGAGTAATCGCAAAGTCCGCGGAATTTACATAAAGAGTGCCTTCAAAATCTTCTTTTCTCTTGGGCGTAAAATCAATTATATAAATTAAGTCATTTCCTTCAGTAGTTAATTTTGGTTCCGAAAAAACATACCGATTGGGTTTTTTAATACAATTTATCTCTGGATCACCAACAAAAAACAATTTAGATAATAGTTCAGCAATGCTGCTTTTGCGATACTTTGCAAAACCATCTTTATTTGATTTATTTTTTTCTAATTGTTTTTTTTCAAATGTTTTTAATGCTTCCAAATCTGTGCTATCAACCTCTTCTTCCAATCCCTGAATTGTCATGTCGCTTCCGAAAATCCCCGAACGGATCTTGAAATAAGAATCTGATTTTACATTTTCTTTTAGTGCCGTTTCTAAACGTTTTGTCAAAGACTTCATCAGGTCGTTTCCTTTGTCATATGTTTTTCTTGCATTAATAAGGTTTATTTTTTGATTATCTCCTTCAAAATTGCTGGAATAATAACAAAGAGTTTCAACTATATAATCACTTTTTTTTGGCATATTGACCAAAATGCTGTCCAGTAGTGACCGGTTCAATTCTGATATAGAGGATTTGAATTTATCAACTTTTACTTTGGTAATGTTTTGACCATAAAGTTCTCTGATAAATAATCGCTTTTTACTATAATCAAGATGAAAATTATCATTCAATCGGTCTTGAACCAAAGAAATTATCTTTTCAGAAGTATAATTTTTGTTAGTCAAAATAACATCATCAAGAACAATTGCTTTTGGTTGGGTATAAATTATGGAGTCATTAAATTGTTTAAGACCAACAGATACACTTTCAAAACCAATCGAAGAAACAAAAAGAGAGTCGTTAACTTCAACTTGTTCTGGAAGCAACTCAAAAAAACCCATTTCATTGGTTATTAATCCTCTGTTATTTGAAAAATGAACTGTTGAAAAAGGTATTGGATCTGAACTCAAAGAATCAATTATTTGAATTTTGGTTGATTGAGCACTAAGAAAAAATGATACGAGTATTAAAGAGTATTTTAAAAAACTTTTCATTAAATAGTATTT
>JAURBD010000105.1 GCA_030829155.1 Flavobacteriaceae bacterium | reverse complement strand
GAATGAGTGTTCATTACTTTGATGTTCCTGATGAACTAGTTAAAGACTTTCTTGATTTTCACAAAAAAAGAGATTTAATGCTTGAAGAAGCTGGTTTCGGTAAAGATCTATATAAACTATATAAAGTTAAAGATAATGATTCAGCTACAAAACATCGATATTTTATGATTAGTCAATATACTAGTGATAAACATTATAAAATGACACATGATGTTAGTCCCGAATATGAAGCACTTATTGAATCTTTTTGGAATTCAGATTTGGCTAAAATCTTCCCTATGGATGATAAAAACCATATCTACAGAAAAGTTTACAAAGTGGAATAGCTGTAAAATCTGAAAACAAAAAAAAGCAGCCTTAACTTCAGCTAAGTTTTAAAGGTTTTTTCGATGAGACAAAAGTTTTGTACTCTCTGAAATAAGAACTGGAAGACTATGTTTCGTGTGTAATTCAAGTTGGCATAAAAAAACATGTCCAAGTTAGGAATGACAGCTTGGCGGTAGGATCAAAATTTTTGCTTATTTATAATAAACTAGCTACAAACGTTATGATTTGGAATGACTTTGATGAAAAAGTTGATATTATGCGTTTTGTTACCGGTGAAAACTCTGGAACTTCTCCAATACCAAAAACCAACACAGCTCAAATTATGCCGAAAGGTTGGGAAAATATTATTGTAGGTGAGATATTAAGTTTTCAGCTCCGAAAAAATAAACTAGGAATATTTTTTCATCATAAATAAATCAAAAACCATAAGTTAATCTAGGTGTTTTTTGACTTTTGGGTAACATATTACAAATAACAAAGTCAAATTTCAAATGATTTATTAAACAAATTGCATTAACAATCCCGCTTAATCCTGGAATAGCTATTTCTTTTTGGATTTCATGCGAGTATTTTTCTAATTCAAAAAAACAATTCATTTGTTAAAAAACCTATGCCAAAGCCTAATGCAAACATAATGATGGCTTTACCAGTAAAAGCCCATTTGAACTTTTTTTCCCACGAATCCGGAATGAAATTCTTATTTTCATCTTCTTCTAGCCCAGTTCTAGTAGCATATATGGCATAGGCATATACACTACCCATAAGTATCGCTGTAAAAATCAAAGTATATAAAATTTCTTTCATAAGACACTATTTTTTAATGTTAAGGTACTAAATATTAATTAAATATCTGTAAAAAGGTATTTTCATAAATCATGAGATCATAAAATTGATTAAATACATAGAATACATAAAATACATATTTCAAATCTAATGGCTTCTTTTAACTTCCTTTTTTAATGGGGATAATTTTCGAGTAGATTATTGATTTAAGTAAATAAATAATAAAAAAAGCATCTCTTTTTATTTTAATTCTACTTCTTGCTTGTTCAAAGGATTCTCCGGTTCCAGATGAGCCAATGTATCATTTCACAGAAAGTTTTGAAGATAAAAGTATTATTTTTTGATTTACTTTTTGGTATTCCTTTTTTTTATTCATTTTTGTAGCAGATCGTCTCAAGACTTTATTTAGATTTAATGAACGCACTCTTAAATAAAATTATTTTCAATCTTAAATACTATGGTTTTTGGGTTTTGTATTTTGTTGTAGCTCGTTTTGTGTTTCTGGTTTATCACCTCAACTCAACAAAAAATTTAGATATAAGTGAGTTTTTTTATGTTTTTATTTATGGTTTTCGATTGGATCTATCAATAGCGGCATATATTGTTGTCTTCCCCTTTATGATCGTTTTATTTGGGGTTTTCACAAACAGTAGGGCGATTTTGACAATACATCAAACGTATTCTTGGTTTATACTTTTGGTAATGAACTTACTTTTGTTTGTTGACCTTTTTTTGTATTCATATTGGAATACACGACTAGACACAACATTTGTTCGTTATCTTAATACCCCAGAACTAATGTTTGCCTCTGTTAATATGAGCGAAATAATAGTAGCTCTTCTTGGCTTTGCAGTCTTATCTTATTTGACCTATCGCGCAGTCAATTTTTTAATTTACAAGCACTTCAAGGTAATTGGACGAGCTTCACTTTGGAGTTTACCCTTTTTACTCTTACTGATTGGCGTTTTGATTCTTCCCATAAGAGGCGGTTTACAAACAATTCCAATCAATCAAAGCAATGTTTATTTTTCAAATAAAATATATGCAAATCATGCAGCGGTAAATTACGCATGGAATTTTATGCATGCAATTACCAAACATGTTGATGCAAACCAAAACCTATTTTTAGAATATTCAGCTGAAAAAGCTTCAACTCTTTTCAAAAAATACCGGAAACCTTTACTTATGAGGGATTCAATTCAGCCTCCTGTTTTGAAGACAAAAAAACCAAACATTATTTTCATTATTTGGGAAGGTTTTACTGCAAAAGTTGTTGGGCCTTTGGGGGGAGATTCTCTAATAACTCCAAATTTTAATAGGTATACCAAAGAAGGTTTATTATTTACGAACTTTTATGCTAATGGTGATCGAACTGATAAGGGGTTGGTGAGTCTTTTGAGTGGGTATTATCCACAACCAAAAAAAAGTATCATAAAAATGCCGATGAAATCAAAAAAGCTTCCATTACTTTCTCAATCAATGAAAATTATGGGTTATCACAATTCTTTTTATTACGGTGGTGATTTGAATTTTGGAAATATGAACACTTATTTATACAATAAGGGTATCGATCAAATTTATGGATCTGAAATTTTTGAACGAAAAGATTGGAACTCTAAGTGGGGTGTTCATGATCATATTCTTTTTGAAAGGATTATTGAAGATTTAAAGCTTAACAAAAAAAACCCTTTCTTCAAAACAATTTTGACTTTAACTAGTCATGAACCTTATGAATTTCCTGGAAAATATCGATTTGGAAAAAATTCAGAGTTGGATAAATTTAAAAGTTCAATGGCATATACCGATAAAGTTGTAGGAGACTTTGTGGCTTTCGCAAAAACTCAAGATTGGTGGGAGAATTCTTTAATTATAATCACAGCAGATCACGGCCACCCTCTGCCAAATAACGAAAATGAAGTGTTTAATACTCCTAATCGATTTAAAATACCGATGTTATGGTTGGGTGGAGCTTTGACAAATACTGGAACTGTTAATGATAACCTGGGTTCTCAGGTTGATTTAGCCTTTACATTGATAGATTTGTTGGGAGCAGATAACAGTTTATTTGAATTTGGGACACATTTGTTTAATTCAAACAAAAAACGATTTGTTCATTATATATTCAATGAAGGTTTTGGAACCCTAAATAATTCAGGTCATATCGTTTATGATTTTATAAAAAAGGATGCGATTCAAGCTGAAGGAAAAGAAGAAGAAACTTTAAAGTATCAGGGTAAAGCTATTTTGCAAACCACCTATCAAGATTTCCTGGAAAAGTAAAAGGATTTATGGAAATAAACACACATCATATTGTTACACCCAAAACAGCTCGGTATGTTACCTATGGGAACTTAAGCTCAAAAACAAAATACTTTTGGTTTGTACTTCATGGATCAAATATGTTGGCGGAACAAATGCTTTATAAATTTAAGAATTTTGATCCAGAGCTCCATTTTGTAGTCTCACCTGAAGCTTTATCCCGTTTTTATGTAAATGGTTTTGGAGGTGAGGTAGTTGCCTCTTGGATGACCAAACGGGATCGACTAGAAGAGATTGACGATTTTTCTAATTATTGTTCCACCTTATACAACCAATATTTAAATAAAATTTCTAGAGATTGTAAATCAATAATCATTGGTTTTTCACAAGGTGGGGTAACTGCAATGCGATGGTTACACAATTTAAAAGTGGAAGCAGACTTTCTAATTCCATATGCTTGTTGGATTCCTGAGGATATTGATTTTAAAACTGCAAAAACAAAGTTTGGTAAGATTTGTAAGATCTTTACCTATGGAGAATCCGATCAATTTTTGAATGATCAAAGGTTGAAAGAAATAAAAGAAATTCTTAAAGCAGGTAATTTAGATTTTCACATAGAAAAATATCCGGGTGATCACCGCATCGATAAAAAGCATTTACAAAAGATTTTTAAACAGTATATTGAACAATAAATTAACAAAAATATTTTTATGGCAGAGACTACATTTTGGGAGGGATCAGATCAATATCTATGTGACAAAGAATTGGCACAAGCTTTTCATATTTCAAGAACTCTAGGGATGCCCTTATTAATTGAAGGAGAACCCGGGACAGGAAAAACAGAATTACCACTTCAATATGCAGCCAGTCAAAAGACAAAAATGTTTGTTTATCCAGCTGGCTCCAAAAGTAATGTAGAGCAATTTGTAGCTAAATTTGATCATGTAAAGTATTTGAGAGATTCACAGATTGAAATCCTGAACGCTCAGCGAAACGAAAAAGGTTTGAAAACTAAACTTTCAACAGGGGGTAGGGATACTGAAAATTTATCCGATTACGTTTTTATGGGACCCGCTGCCAAAGCTTTTAGTACACCAAACTCAGTTTTACTTATTGATGAGATTGACAAAGCCCCAAGAGAATTCCCAAATGATTTACTTTATGCTTTGAGTCATCGTAAATTTATCCTACCAGAATCGGGTAAAGTAATTGAAGCATCAGAAAAAGACATGCCTGCGATTGTAATTACATCCAATCGCGAACAAGAACTTCCCACAGCATTCAAAGGACGCTGTATATATCACTATATTCAGTTTCCTGATGCAGAAAAAATGCGAATGATTGTAAGTAAACACCATCCCAATGTTTCAAATAAAATTGTAGATACATCTTTGGATATTTTTTATCAGCTTCGGAATATTGGTTTGGAGCGTTCTCCAACTACAAGAGAATTATTGAATTGGTTGAGGTTTATAAAAACTTTCTCAACTCAAGAGGCTCTGCATAAAATTAATGCTCTGGACGGCTTAGGAACATTAATCAAGACCCAAGCCGATTTAGAAAGTGTTCAACGACAGTTTGGAAATGCTTCCGAACAAAGTTTTGGAACTTTAAACTAAACGAACTCATGTTTACAAAACTTCCAGAGACTTTCAAGAAATTTGATCTTGCTGTTGATATCCGGGTAATCTTGCTGCTCCAAAAAGCAATGGATAAGGGATTGGTAAAAACCATAGGAGACCTATACAATGTTCTGAGAACATTTATTATAAAAGATCCTGAGCATATGGGACCTTACACCAAAGCTTTTTACAACTATTTTTTAAATATAAATATAAGACCCAATGAACG
>JAURBD010000002.1 GCA_030829155.1 Flavobacteriaceae bacterium | reverse complement strand
CATCGCATGAAGTGAACCCGCCAAAATTGCCTCTTGCCCATTATATAAATGTAGGAAACCTCTAACCTTTTGTTGAATATAAACTGCAGCTAATTTATCTTCAAACTTTCTCCAAAAGAGCATGTTTGAATACCAATCTATATAAGTCTGTTTCGTTATTTTCTTCATTAGTACTGGTTTTACTGGATATTTAAATTTGGATGTAAAATTACAATATTTAATTGATTTTTCTTTTTAAGAAAAACACGCTTATTAATTTAAATTTTTGATGAAATCTCAATAAACAAATGAAAACAATGGGATAATCAAAAAAGTAATAAAACCTTAGCCACCCTCATCGGTTAGTTGTGGATTATCCAAATTGAAGGTTATAGAGAAACGAAGTGTGTTTTCTAATGGATTCCTAACTCTAGAGGTTGAGAAAAGGTAAGATATATCTATATCAGCAAAATTTAAGGAAAAGCCTGTACCTAAAGTAAAATATCGTCGAGATCCTTTTTCTAAACTTTCATTGAAATATCCTGCTCTTAGAGCGAAAGCATCCTGAAAATTATATTCAGACCCAATACCCCATGTTATTTCTTTCAATTCTTCACTGTAACCGTCGGGTGCATCACTAAACGACTCAAATATCCCCGATAAAAAGCTAATATCCGGCTGCTCATATCGATCAAATTTTCCTGTATTTTTATTTATGACAGGAACTGGTGTGGGGACCAACAACTTATTGAATTCTATGTTGAGTGATATTTTGTTATTTGAATCCAAATTTAGGCTCAAACCCGAGCCGACTTTTAGGTTTGTTGGGATGAAATTTTTTTGTCCTCCTTCATCATACTTTAATCGTGGACCAATATTTGAAATGTTAAATCCTAGTCTTAAACGTGCTTTCTTTTTTGCACAATCAAATAAATCACTTTTGTAAAAACCAGCAATGTCAACACCCATGGTGTTTGCAGAAGATGCATCTAAATCTGAGGAAATTTTTAAATCTGATCGAATAAATCGAGCTGCTACGGCCATTGAAAATTTTGAATTCAGTAAAAGAGAATACGAAAAGTCTAGAGTAAGTTCGTTAGGACGCTCTATTCCTTGTTCAATAATTGTTCCTGCCACTAAATCATTTAAAACAATATCACCCAAACTAAAATACTTCAAACTCATTGCCCATGCGCTTCTGTTTGAGTTTTTGTTAAAATAGGTAATGTTTGCTAAAAAAATATCATCAACCAATTTGCTTAAATATGGGGTGTAACTGATACCAAATCCTGATTTATGTTCTGAAAAAACATATTTCGAAGGATTCCATTGCTGAGAAAAGGCATCTACAGAGGTTGCTACTCCCTGTTCTCCCATTCCTGCAGCTCTAGCGTCAGGTGTTATCAACAAAAAAGGTACACCTGTTGTGATGATTCTTTCTTGAGCAACTAATTTCCCTGAAAAGAATAAAAAAAACACTGCAACAAATACGCCGATACTATGTTTGAAGTTGTACATGGTATTTATATAACGTATTAAATTAAAAAATCTTATGTGCTTGTTTACTACAAATTTAAACTAGAAATGGGTTGTGAATAATAATCTAAAAAAATGTACGTTAATAACTTAGAATCTAACTCTATTTATAGCCTAAAACGAAGTAAAGCATTAGATTTTGTATATTGCAACTGATAAGTAAAACATTACTTTAAAAATATTATGAGAATTAACTTATTAACCAAAAAATTTATCCTTCTAGCTTTCACGGCTTTGATTCTCACTGCGTGTGGCAAGAATAACCAATCCAGAGCGACGGGTTGGAGTATCAATTCCAAAAAAGGAGGTTTTCAATACAACGTAGAATTTGAAGATCAAGAAACTGGTCCAGGCCTTGTTTTTATTGAAGGAGGTACCTTTACTAAAGGACAAGTTCAGGACGACGTAATGCACGATTGGAACAATACCCCAAACAAACAGCATGTTATGTCTTTTTACATAGACGAAACAGAAGTTACCAACTTAATGTATTTGGAATACTTAGATTGGATTACTCTTGTTTTCCCCCAAGATCAAAGACAATTCAAACAGTTATATAATGGTGCTCTTCCAGATACTTTAGTTTGGAGAAACCAGTTGGGTTATGTTGAAGAATTAACTTCAAACTATTTACGCCATCCAGCTTATGCTGAATATCCAGTAGTAGGAGTTAATTGGCTTCAGGCTGTACAATTTGCAGAGTGGAGAACCGACCGGGTTAACGAATTTATTTTAGAACGTGAAGCTTACATCCAAGATGATGTTCGTTACACAGAAGTTGATGCAAACAGTACATTCAGCACAGGAGCTTATTTAAAAAGACCTGAAACAACCTATGGAGGTAAAATTGATAGTTTAACAGGGAAAAATGGAAGAGTACAAAAAGATACAACAGAAGTCAATGTATATGCCGGAGTAGACAAAGGAATACTCCTCCCTTCATACAGGCTTCCGACTGAAGCCGAATGGGAATATGCTGCCCTAGCGTTGGTTGGAGATCGTGAATACAATGCTTACAGAGGAAAGAAAAAATATCCTTGGTCAGGGGAATACACTCGTTCAGAAGAACGAAGATCTGAAGGCGATCAATTAGCTAATTTTAAACTCGGTAAAGGAGATTACGGTGGTATTGCAGGGTGGTCAGATGATGGAGCAGATATTACAATACAAGTAAAAGCATATCCTCCAAATGACTTTGGAATTTATGACATGGCAGGAAATGTTGCTGAGTGGGTTGGAGATGTATATCGACCAATAGTTGATGATGAAGCAAGTGATTTTAACTACTACAGAGGTAATGTATATCTCAAAGATGTTATTGATGAGGACGGAAAAGCGCAAGTTATTTCTCCAGATCAACTCGTATATGACACGCTACCCAATGGTAAAGTACTACTGAAAAGGCTTCCAGGTCAATTAGAAAAAATTGGTGTTGACGAAGAAGAAACTTTTCTTAGACAAAACTTTACTGAGAGTGATAACAGAAACTTTAGAGATGGTGATATTGAATCTACAAGATTGTTCGCACGCTTTGGAGGTGACGATGAAGAAGATTCAGATTCTCGCCCAGAGTCCAGCGCAATGTACGATGCACCTACCCACCCCCAAATTAGAATTGATGAAGAGGGCGCCTTGGTTAGAACAAAAGATAAATCTTCCAAAAGAACTTCACTGATTACTGACGAAGTAAGAGTGTATAAAGGAGGTTCTTGGAAAGATAGAGCATACTGGCTTGATCCTGCCCAAAGAAGATATTTGCCACAGTATATTGCAACGGATTACATTGGCTTTCGATGCGCCATGACCAGATTAGGTTCAAAAAGCAAAGTCAAAAAAACAGCTCGACACAAACGAAAAGGTTAATTCATTTAAAAGGCATTTTTACAAATGCCTTTTTTTATTTATGCAAGTAAAAGAACTTTATGCTTATTTCCTTCGCTCTACCGGTGTAGCTACGGATACCCGTAAAATCAAAAAAGGGTGTCTTTTCTTTTGCTTAAAAGGAGAAAAATTTGATGGAAATACATTTGCGGAAGAAGCTCTTGCAAAAGGTGCCAAGTTTGTAGTAGTTGATAATCCAAAACATCAAAAAAACAACCATTCGTATTTATTGGTTAAAGAAAGTCTTAGAAGCCTTCAAGAATTGGCTCATCACCATCGAAACCAGTTTTCAATACCCGTAATAGGCCTTACTGGATCTAATGGAAAAACCACAACCAAAGAGCTTATATGTTCGGTTTTATCTCAACAATTTATAACAACTGCAACAGAAGGTAATTTAAATAATCATATTGGTGTACCCCTAACTTTATTAAACATCAACTCTAAGACGCAAATTACACTGGTTGAAATGGGAGCCAATCACATAAAAGAAATAGCTTTTTTGTGTGAATTGTCACAACCCTCGTTGGGCTACATTACTAACTTTGGAAAAGCTCATTTAGAAGGATTTGGCAATGTTGATGGAGTCATCAAAGGTAAATCAGAACTTTATCAATTTCTTAAAAAAAATAAAGGTATTGCTCTAATTAATCAGGAAGATCCCAAACAATTGAAACTTACAGAAGAACAGAGAAGATTTTCATTTGGAGAATCAAATAATGTTGACATACAAATCAAAAATAAAACTCTAGGAAACAATCAAAGTGTATGCGTTGAGATTGATGGAATAAAAATAAAAAGCGGTTTAAAAGGAAATTACAACTTTAGTAACATAGCTGCTGCTGCTGCCCTTGGTTCTTATTTTAAAATTTCTTTAGAAAAAATAAAAAAGGGAATCGAAAATTATATACCCAGTAACAATCGATCACAATGGCATGAGACAAATTCCAATACTTTGGTTCTTGATGCATATAATGCAAATCCCAGTAGTATGAGAGCTGCTCTTGAATCTTTTTTAGCAATTGAAAAAAAAGATCGTGTATTAATTTTAGGAGATATGCTAGAGTTGGGAAATTATGCTCAACAAGAGCATCAAGAAATTGTTGATTTTATTGAATCAAAAGAAATTGATCAGATCCTTTTGGTAGGACCTGAGTTTAAAAAAACAAAATCTACAGCTTTAAACTTCAAAAAGTTTCAGACCACTGATGAAGTAATAGCTTATCTCCAAAAAATAAATTACCAAAACAAAACGATCTTAATCAAAGGATCTCGTGGAATTGCATTGGAAGTCCTCAGTCAGCACTTATAATCTATTCTAAATCAATCTGTTTTATTTCTTTGAAGCGAGAAGAATCTATACCTTCAATTTGAGTTCTTAAATAGGGCCAAACTTCTTTGTAATACTTATTTGTTTTTTCAAGTGCTGCCTCTAGTTCATCCTTTGCATGCTGAAGTAATTTATCCTCGGTTGTGGTAATCCCTTTCTTACGAGTTCTAATGTAACGAGATGCAGTTCCTATTCTGGTCATAACATTACTCTCTGAGTTTCTAACAATTCCTTGACGCTTATCCACTTTACCAATATAAAGAGATATCAAAGAATCTAATGCTTTGGTTTGGGTTTTTATTTCTTTAGTTAACTCCTTTACAGACTCTGTTTTGTTTTCTTTAAAAAGTTTTTGGTAATCAAGAAGGATATTTTTACTTTGGGTGAGCTGCTTCACAGATTCAGATGTCTTAGCCATAAAGCTTTCAAGCTTTTTTGAAGCATTATAGACAGATTCTATATTTTCAGGGTTATCTAGAATTCTAGGGTCTGATTTTACAACAATTTGTTGTTCGTTTTTATCTGTCCCATAAGCCAACACGATTCGGTAACTACCTGGTTTAACGGAAACACCTGAAGGCTCTATTTTTGATTTTCTAGGTTCTCTTCTGGGTCTTGGAATCCCTTTTTCATCTAAATACCAATACCAACGATAAAATCCTTTTTTCTCAGGTAATTCTTTCTTTAGAGTCCGAATTAAACGTTCTCCATCATAAATTGTAAGAATAAGAGAATCCTTTTTTACACTGTTTTCACTATCTTCTTCTTTCTCTTCTTCTAATTTATTATTTTCTTGACCTAAATTTTCTTCAGAAGATGGATCTACATAATAGGTTATCATTGCGCCGTATTTTCGGTTTGTCCCATGATACATTGCATCAGCTCCAAAACGACTCCCGGTGGGTTGTTGGTATGCTGCCAAATATGCTGTGGGCGGCTCAAAGAGGTGTATCGTTTTTGAAACTAAATCTGGTTTTGAAGCTAAAGCTCTTAAAGGTCTAATGTCGTCTAAGACCCATGCAGCTCTTCCAAAGGTCCCGATAATTAAATCTTGTTCTCGAGATTGAATTACTAGGTCCTTAACGGATACAGTTGGAAAAACCTCTGAATCAAACTTGTCCCATTTTTCTCCAGCGTTTAAAGAAATATAAAGTCCGTCATCGGTTCCTAAAAACATTAAACTTGGATTTACAGGATCTTCAATAATACTTAATCCATAACTCTTTGTGTCTGATTGATCAACAATCTGCTTCCAAGTTTTACCGTAATTAACTGTTCTATAGGCATAGGGTTTAAAATTAAATCTTCTGTAGTCATTAGCAACCAACAATGCTTCTCCTTTATTATTTTTAGATGCTTTTATCTGGGTAATCCAACTTCCTTTTGGAAGACCTTTAATATTTTTAGTTACCTCATTCCAAGAATCTCCACCATCTTGAGTAAAATGAACTCTTCCATCATCAGAAGCTACCCATAACATTTTTTTTTCTAAGGATGAAGGTTCTATCACTAAAAGGGTGCAATAATTTTCAGCACCAGTAGCATCTAATGTTAGTCCCCCACTTTCGCTTTGTTTTTGTTTTTCGGGGTCATTAGTTGTCAAATCTGGAGAAATTATCGACCAAGTCAAACCTTTATCTTTGCTTTTATGTACGAATTGACTCCCAAAATAAACCGTGCTATTATCAAAAGGGTCTTGACCTATTGCTGCATTCCAATTGAATCTGAGTTTTGTTTCCGCCTCAGGGTGGGTTGGACGAACAATATAATTGTTTCCAGTTTTCCAGTCATAACGAGAAACGTATCCCTGTTGGCTCATAGCATATCCATATCGAGAATCATCTAAATCTGGTACAACATCAAAACCATCTCCAAATGCAATTTCTTGCCAATAAGAATTTCTAATTCCTTGAACTTTCCATACATAAGCTGGTCCCCTCCAAGAGCCATTATCTTGCATCCCTCCATAAACATTATATGGGTACTCATTATCTACGCTAATATGATAGAATTGAGCTACTGGAATATTACCAATAAAGCGCCATGTTTTACCTCCATCTTTTGTTATGTTTAATCCACCATCATTTCCATCAATCATAAAAGATCCGTCATTAGGATGAATCCACCAAGCATGATGATCTGGATGAACACCATTTTCAACCCCATAAGCAGGCATCAATTGGCTGAAATTTTTTCCCCCATCTTGTGAAACATTGACATATGTAAATACAGAATATACACGATTTTCATTTTGAGGATCTACAGCTATATCTGAATAATAAAAAGGTCTATTCCCAATATCACTTTTATTGTTTACCATTTCCCATTTGAACCCACCATCCTCAGATTTATAGAGTGCATTTTTTTTTGACTCTACTAGGGCATAGATAATATTTGTTTTATTGGTGGCAATCGCCAGACCTATTCTTCCTAAATCTCCTTCAGGTAAACCATCTTCTTTTGTTTTTTTTGACCAATTATCACCCCCATCAAAACTCACATAAAGCCCACTCCCCTTTCCTCCTGATTTAAAAAACCATGGATCTCTTTTATGTTCCCACATTGCAGCTAACAATTTATTCGAGTTTTTGGGATCCATAACCAAATCAGCTGCCCCTGTTTTAGGATTTACATATAATATTTTTTTCCATGACTTACCTCCATTTACAGTTTTATAAATTCCACGTTCTGGATGATCACCCCAGGGAGAACCTATTGCTGCAACATAGACGGTATTCGGGTTTGAAGGATCAATAATCACTCTATGAATATTACGTGTATTCTTCAGGCCCATTGACTTCCATGTTTTTCCTCCATTTATAGATTTAAAAATCCCATAGCCACCATTGAGGCTATTTCTTGGGTTTCCTTCTCCAGTACCAACCCATATGACGTCAGGATTCGATTGTTGAATGGCAACAGAGCCCACAGATGCGGTAACTTGATCATTAAAAATAGGGTTCCAGGTCACTCCTCCACTAGTAGATTTCCATAAACCGCCAGACGCAGTACCTACATATATAATATTTGGATTTGAAACTACTACATCGATTGATGTAATTCGTCCACTCATTCCTCCAGGACCAATGTTTCGAGGTGCGACTTCTTTGAGCCAAGTTGTAGAAAAATCTTGGGCATTTAAAAATAATGTTAAGAACAAAGACAGAAAGGAAAAGGTAGTTTTCATGAATAAATTTTTGTTGTTTACTTCATTTTAAAGGTATAAAAAATGGTGGATATAGAACATCATGAAAAGGAAAAGAGTTGAATTATAATAACTTAACAATTTTTGTTTAATTCTCTTATCAATTACAATAAAGTAAAAAAATACATGATAATCATATACTTGGAGTTTGTTAAGTTAGTTTTTTCATCCAAAAAAATCAATGTTACAGAAAATTTTTTAATCGAGTTTATATTTATAAAGCCGTAATTAAAAGTGATTAAAAAATGTATTGAATTCAAAAAAAAATTCATTTAATCTTCACTAGGAAATACTAATTTTGAGAACTCAATAAGTGAGTATTTCTTTTTTAAAAAATAGGGTTATTAGGCCTGATTAGAATTTCCTAGCGACAGAATAAAATAAATTCAACAACAGCTATATTACGCAGTTATGACTATGATTTCAGCCTTAGCGTATATTTTATTTAATTTTTCAGCATATTCCATAGGAGTCAGACCATCATCAGCAGGAGTATTTAGATTTGCTCCATATCTAACCAACAAGTTAATCATTTCAGCTTTGTCACTAATCACTGCGTAAATCAGTAGGGTTTTACCATTGAATTTCTGATTTGCAGAAATCATTCTACTTTTCAAAGCATTCTCAACCAATTCAAAATCTTCGGATTCAATTGCTTCAATAAATTGTTGAATGCTAACTTTATTAGTCTTTTCAGTAAAATTGTTTGTAGAAAATATTGTTGTTAGTGCTAAAAATAAGATTGTTTTCATTGTCTTGGGATTATGGATTAAATATTATTTCACAACAAAAATACAATCGAGTAAGATTATACATAAGTCCCTATTTAATTTTCGAGAAAGAATTGTCAATGTGATAATTTCGAATAAAAAAAACTATTCAATAATAAATATTGGAGAGGGTAAATGTAAAAATCAATAAATTTTGCCTTGTTAATAAAGTATACTTAACATTGCTTTAATATATATTTTAGTTTTATTAAAAGAATAATCACTTTTTAGGGCCTCTTAAATGAATTACTAATCCATTTAAAAAATTTCTAAGTATTTGATCGCCGCATTCCATATACTTTGGGTGATTTTCATTTCTAAAGAATGCGCCTAACTCTCCCTTTGATACTTTAAAGTCAACCAATTTACATATTTCTATAATATCAACGTCTTTCAGCTTATGAGCTACACGAAGTTTTTTAAAGATGTCGTTATTTGTTAATGCCATGCTCAAAGATACTTTTTTTAAAAGCTTAGACCAATAAAAACAAAGGTTTTCCATCCAAGATTTTGGGAAAATAAACCCAAAGTTTAAACCTACAATTAGACCCTTAAAATCAGTAGTTTAAAAGTATTTTAGATTCAAAAAAATAAGTACATTTATTAAAAATTTACATATCACAATTATGATAATAGGTGTAGTCAAAGAAATTAAAAACAATGAAAATAGAGTTGGTCTAACTCCTTCTAGTGTGTCAGAATTGATAAAAGATCTTAATACAGTTTATGTTGAACGCTCAGCAGGTCTAGGCAGTGGTTTTACAGATCAAGAATACCTTAATGTAGGAGCTAAAATACTAACTGATTCAGCAGCTGTTTACGCAAAAAGTGAAATGATCGTAAAAGTAAAAGAACCTTTATCTAGTGAATATAATCTGATCCGTGAAGAACAAATTATATTTACTTATTTTCACTTTGCTTCTTCCGAGGAATTAACAGTAGGCATGCAAGCACGCAAAGCAATTTGTATTTCCTATGAAACGGTAGAAGACCAACTAAAAAGACTTCCTTTATTAATACCAATGTCTGAAGTAGCTGGTCGAATGTCTGTTCAACAAGGTGCTAAGTATCTAGAAAAACCTCAACATGGAAAAGGTGTTTTATTGGGAGGGGTGCCCGGAGTTCCGCCAGCAAAGGTTGTTATCCTTGGAGGGGGGGTAGTTGGAACTGAAGCAGCTAAAATGGCTGCTTGACTAGGAGCAGAAGTAACAATTTTGGACATCGACATGGATCGACTTAGATATTTATCTGAAATTCTTCCCCCAAATGTAACTCCTCTTTATTCATCTGAAGACACAATCCGAGGACTTATCAAAACAGCTGACTTAATTATTGGAGCAATCTTAATCCCAGGGGCTAAAGCTCCAAAATTAATTACCAAAGAGATGCTTGGAGAAATGACCAAAGGTACTGTTCTTGTCGACGTAGCTGTTGATCAAGGGGGATGTTTTGAAACTTGTGTTCCAACTACTCATGAAAATCCTACCTTTATAGAAGATGGTATTTTACACTATTGTGTAGCAAATATTCCAGGGGCTGTCCCTATTACCTCAACACAGGCTCTAAACAATGTAACTCTTCCATATGCCAGAGTTATTGCAGCCAAGGGATGGAAAAAAGCATGCAAAGCTAATGAAGGGTTAGCAAAAGGGCTTAACATAATTAATGGTCAAATTGTATATGAACCAATTGCAAATGCGTTCAACCTTCCGCATCAGATGTTAGAAACTGTTTTAGTTTAATTAAATTACTGGATGATTAATAAAAGTGTACCTAATGTATCGGAGGCTCTAGAGGGAATACAGAACAATATGACCCTTTTGTTAGGAGGCTTTGGTTTATGTGGAATTCCAGAAAATGCTATTGCTGAACTGGTTCGACTTAAAATAACAAATTTATGTTGTATTTCAAACAATGCAGGTGTAGATGATTTTGGTTTAGGTCTATTGCTTCAGCAAAAACAGATTAAAAAAATGATTGCTTCTTATGTAGGAGAAAATGAAGAATTTGAACGTCAAATGCTCAGTGGCGAATTAGATGTAGAGCTCATACCTCAGGGTACTTTAGCAGAACGTGCTAGAGCAGCTCAAGCAGGCATCCCTGCTTTCTTCACTCCAGCAGGTTTTGGGACAGAAATTGCTCAAGGAAAAGAAGTACGTGAATTTAATGGGAAAATGCATGTGTTAGAAAATGCATTTAAAGCTGATTTTGGATTTATTAAAGCATGGAAAGGGGACGAAGCTGGAAATTTAATTTTTAAGGGTAGTGCTCGTAATTTTAACCCCATAATGTGTGGTGCAGCTAAAATTACCGTTGCTGAAGTAGAAGAATTGGTTGCTGTAGGAAATATAGATCCCAATGAAGTTCAAGTTCCGGGTATTTTTGTTCAACGAATATTTGAAGGAACTAATTATGAAAAAAGAATAGAACAACCCACAGTTCGACACAAAACATAAAATTATGCCCCTAGATAAAAACAGAATTGCTCAACGGATAGCTCAAGAATTAAAAAATGGATATTTTGTGAATTTGGGAATCGGAATCCCAACCCTTGTAGCCAATTATATTCCAAAAGATATTAATGTTGAATTCCAGAGTGAAAATGGGGTTTTAGGCATGGGACCTTTCCCTCTTGAAGGAGAGGAAGATGCTGATTTGATCAATGCTGGAAAACAGACAATAACGACGCTTTTAGGTGCTTCATTTTTCGATTCGTCAATCAGTTTTGCAATGATTCGAGGTAAGCACATTGACCTTACTGTTCTCGGTGCAATGGAAGTGTCTCAAACTGGTGACATCGCAAATTGGAAAATTCCAGGTAAAATGGTTAAAGGAATGGGAGGTGCGATGGACTTGGTTGCCTCAGCTGAAAATATAATTGTTGCAATGATGCACACCAACAGAAAAGGAATATCCAAATTGTTAAAAAAGTGTACACTTCCATTAACTGGAGTGAATTGTGTTAAAAAAATTGTTACTGAACTAGCGGTTTTAGATATTGGGCCAAATGGATTTATTTTGCGTGAAACCGCTCCTGGAGTAAGTATTGAAGAAATAATCCAAGCAACAGAAGGAGATCTTACTCTTGGAGAAGAGATTCGTGAAATGTCTTTTTAATTATAACTAATGAATCAAAATTTAATCGAAAGCTTAATCAACATTGTTGGTGTAAATAATATTCTTCATTCAGGTGCAGAAAAAAATCGTTTTACTCACATTTGGAAAACGGACATTCCTCTTGAGGCATTAGCTGTTGTTTATCCAAAAACCACTGAAGAAGTTTCGGAAATTATGATGCTTTGTCATCGTAACAAACAAGAAGTGATTATTCATGGAGGAGTTACTAATCTTGTTGGAGGAACCGAAACACAAAAACATCAGTTGGTCATAGCTTTAGATAAAATGAATTCAATTGAAGAAATTGATAGTCAAAGTAGAACTATAACGGCTCAAGCTGGTGCAATTTTGGAAAATCTTATTGATGCAACAAAAGCAGAAAATCTTTTACTCCCAATGAGTTTTGGGGCAAAAGGTTCTGCTCAAATTGGAGGTGTTATATCCACTAATGCTGGTGGCCTTAGAGTTTTTAAATATGGTATGACACGCCAAATGGTTCTCGGTGTTGAAGCAGTGCTTTCAGACGGAACGATAATTTCTTCCCTTAAAAAAATTATAAAAGATAATTCGGGTTATGACTTAAAACAATTATTTATTGGATCAGAGGGAACCCTTGGGGTTGTAACTAAAGTTATTTTGAGACTTTGTGAGGCTCCGACCAGTCGTTCCTCTGCTATTGTTGGAATCGAAAAATATGAAAATGTAGTTAATCTGTTGAAATTTTTAGAACAAAATCTTGCGGGAACATTAAGTGGTTTTGAATTGATGTGGAAAAGAACCTTTAAAGCGATGACTTCCGAACCCTCCCATCTAATAGCTCCCATAGCCCAAGAATACAATTATTATGTATTTATTGAAAGTTTAGGAAGCCAAGCAGAGTACGATTATAAACGCCTCGAAAACCTTATTGGACAAGCACTTGAAGCAGAATTGATTGAAGATGGTGTTATGGCCCAATCTGAGCGAGAATTGAATTCAATTTGGCAAATCAGGGAAGATGTTTCTATTTTGGCAGCGCAGGCAAATTATGATCAACATTTTGATATCAGTATTCCTATTCCACTTATTGGGGAACTCGTAGACCAGATGATTTTTGAACTTGAAAAACTTCCTTTTGTTGAATGTATTTTTCCATTCGGCCATGTTGCAGACGGCAACATTCATTTTATTATTGGAAAAAAAGAAAATAATCCTGAAATAATTGATGCAATTAATTTTATTATTTATAAACCCCTGAAAGAAATTGGGGGATCTGTATCTGCAGAGCACGGAATCGGTTTACACAAAAAAGAGTACCTATTTACAAGCAGATCTGATGAAGAAATAGAAATGATGAAAACTCTTAAAAAAACATTTGACCCTCAAAATATTCTTAATCCCAGGCGGATAATTTAAAAAAACAAATTATTTAGAGTTATCCAATTTAATGGTAATGTTTCTTATATCTGTTTGGAATGGATATTCAATAACACCAGATGCGTTTTTGGTGTTTGCCGAAATCTGATAACTTAAATTAAAGTTTTCAAGTGAGGGTAACGATAATTTCACCCTTCTAAAAATTCCCTCTGTCATTTTAGAGGTTGTCCAAATAGGAATGTTATTATAGTTTAAAGTCAAGCGTCTTTGACCAGGATAAGTTGTTGGAGAGGAAAATTTGGTAGGAGTGGGTGAGGAATCTGCTTCTACATATTGCGTTGGACTAACTAAATTAGACAAGGTAAAGGTTGTTGTTTCTGTTGTTCCAGAAACGGTAATTGATGTAGAACTAACCTGGTAATTAGTCGCTAAATATAAGTTTGGAATACGTTCAAGCTTATATTCAAATTCTAAATTGAGATTATTGGATGGGAAACCCGTAAATGACTTTACGCATTTCGCTTCATTTTCGATTGTATGCGGTACGTAAATCCATGATGATCCACTTGCATCTACAAAGGGAACAAAATCTGTGATAGCGGTTGTTCCCGTAACTGACCAACTGTCTGCACCAAAGGACCAGTCGTCTTTGTAATATAAGCTAACATAATTTTCCAAAAATCTGTAATCGGTGTCATCTAAGTTCGAAACCCTGAGGCCAACATCATAAGTTCCAAAATTTGAATAAGTTACGTCTTGTTGAACCAAAGTTGAAGAAGCTGGGTTTCCTCCAGGAAATTGCCATAAAACAGAATCAACATTAGGTGCAGTTGCAATGTAACTTACTGATAGTGATGGAGATCCAGTATTACTTGTAGAAGCAACTGATCGACCTGAAGCAATGAAGGATGCGTTTATCTTCCCCTCATTTTCCCAATCCGCAAATTGATCTGATTTTTTTGGAATTTCAAATACAGGTGCTGTGCAACTTACAGTAAACTGAAGAACACACATGAAAAAACAAATAATAGCTTTTACTCTTACAAAATACATATTGTAAAAATAAAACAATTATTCACTATAATTATTAATTATTTATAAATAAAATTTTTAGTTAATCTTTTGTATTTTACATCATAATAATCAAATTGTTTTCTATGAAAAGCTTCTTCAATAAGCACAGACCTATTTTTATTCTAGCTTTCCTTTTTAGCTTTATTAGCGTCATTGATAAATATGTGTTGAACGGTTCTTTTAAAGGAATTGAAATACACAAGCACTTAATATACTTAATCTGTCTTCTTCTAGGAGTTGGTTTTTTATTATTTCAAATCATGAAAGAGGAAGACAAAAATAATAGTTAAAATTTTTCTTTTTAAAAAACACTTTGCAACCCTTATATTTAATTCAAAAAAATGAAGCATTTCTCAAGAGAGGATATAGATCAAATGTCATCAATTTATAGATTGAACATGATTAACAGTTGTACGGGATATAAATCGGCAAATTTAATCGGTACACAGTCTGAAAATGGAAAGACAAATCTTGCGGTCTTCAATTCAGTTGTTCACCTGGGAAGTAATCCTCCATTAATTGGTTTTATTCTTCGCCCAACAACAGTCCCGAGACATTCGCATCAGAACATGAAAAAAAATGGTTTCTTTACAATCAATCACATCCATCAAAGCCAAATAGAAGATGCACATCATACATCAGCCAAATACCCAGAAGAAATTTCAGAGTTTGATCAAACTTCTTTGATGGAAGAGTACAAAGAAGAAATAAAAGCTCCTTTTGTGAAGAATGCCCCATTACAATTAGGTTGTCGATACCTTAATGAATACCAAATCAAAGAGAATGATACTTCGATAATTATTGGTCAAATAGAACATATATTTATCGAAGAAGAGATGCTCCTTGAAGATGGTTGGGTACAATTAGATAAAGGTGGTGTGGTTGCAATAAATGGTCTTGATGGTTATGCAATCCCAAAATTAATTGAACGATTTACGTATGCCCGTCCAAAAATTAAAGCAAAATAAATGGAATTTATAAGCGAAAAATTAGCTGATTATGTTACTAATAATTCACAAAAAGAGCCTGAAATTTTAACTGATTTAGCTCGCGAAACTCATCAAAAAGTATTATTGCCAAGAATGCTTAGTGGAACATTACAAGGACGATTTTTAAGTATGTTATCAAAACTTATTTCTCCTGAAAGAATTCTAGAAATTGGAACCTACACAGGATACGCAACACTATGCTTGGCAGAAGGTTTAGCAGATAAAGGAGAAATTGACACCATTGATAAAAATGAGGAATTGGTGGATTTTCAACGAAAATATTTTGATCGTTCTGGTTTTGGAAAACAAATTCATCAGCACCTTGGTAATGCAATAGATCTTATTCCTGATTTAAAAAATGAATACGACCTTGTTTTTTTGGATGCTGATAAATCTAATTATCTAAATTATTTTGAATTGGTTCTACCAAAAACACGTCCTGGAGGATTAATTTTATCGGATAATGTTCTCTGGAGTGGAAAAGTTACTCAACAAGTTGATCCCAAAGACAAAGACACACAAGTGCTTCAAAAATTCAATAAATTACTTGCTAATGATCCTCGAGTAGAAAGTGTATTACTCCCTCTTCGAGACGGTTTAACACTAACTAGGGTTTGTTAAAGTTTTCTTTTTATTGAACCTGAAATTTTGTCGAAATCTTCTTTAACTTGATCTATTTCTTTGGTAAACTCCGAAGTTATGGATTTTGATGGATCAATGTCTGTAGATTTTTGAATCTCAGTCTTTATCTCGTTAGTAGCATTACGAACTTGTGTCATACCTTTAGCTAATCCTCTTGCAATCGAAGGGATTTTATCTGCTCCAAATATCAACAGTATGATAAAAAATATAAAAACGATCTCCGCTCCGCTAATGAATGTGAACATGTTTTTTTTTACAAATATACATTTCAAATAAAATACAGCTAAATTTATTTCATTCTTTTATGTAATACCTATCCTTTTAGAGAATCCTTAAATTTATCGAAATCTGATTTCAACTCTTCATTAGGCCATGAATTATTTGAAAGATTAACATCAGCTGTCTTGGCTTTAGGATCAATTACTACTTTGACGATTTCTTTATTTGAAACAATCCTTTTGGTAACAAATTGAGGGTTTTTACGCCAAACTTGAACAGGATAAGTTACCTGTTCTTTTGAACCATCTGCATAAGAATATTCGACAATAATTGGCATCACAATACCTCCAGGTTTTTCAAATTCAATTTCATAGAAATACTTAGGCAATGTTTTTCCTGAAAGTGTAGCTTTATTCTCCTCTAGATAGTTTTTAAGAACTTCTGAATTCATCTCGTTGTTCTTAAGTTCCTCAGAAAATTTTTCAGAATTTTCATCAATCATAAAAACCATATTTGGTAGTTCGTCGGAAGTCATTCCGTAATCTGAAACAACATCCTCTACTTCCTTACTAGATTTCGGAGAAATATAAAATCGTTTAAAAGATTTCACTCCTATATCAACGACGTCTGTAGAGTAAAACCATCCTCTCCAAAACCAATCTAAATCAACTGCTGATGCATCTTCCATTGTTCTAAAAAAATCCTCTGGTGTAGGGTGCTTGAACATCCATCGTTGAGAATACGTTTTGAAAGCATAATCAAAAAGTTCTTCACCCATTATGGTTTCTCTCAAAATATTAAGAGCAGTGGCAGGTTTACCATAGGCATTAGGACCAAGCTGAAATACATTTTCTGGATTTGACATGATTGGAGTTATAAAGTCTTGATCTCCGGACATATATCGAATGATTTTTGATGGGTCTCCTCTTCTTGAGGGATAATTTGGTTCAAATTCTTGTTCCGTTAAATACTGTACGAAAGTATCTAGACCTTCATCCATCCAACCCCATTGTCGCTCATCTGAATTTACAATCATTGGGAAGTAATTATGACCTACTTCATGAATGATAACACTAATCATACCGTATTTAACTTTATCAGAGTATGTTCCATCTGTATTGGGTCTTCCATGATTCCAACAAATCATGGGATACTCCATTCCTTGATTCTTGGAATGAACAGAAACCGCTTTTGGATAAGGATAATCAAAAGTATACTTTGAATAAACTTCTAATGTATGGGCAACAACTTTTGTAGAATATTCTTCCCACAAAGGATTTCCCTCTTTTGGATACAATGATGAAGCAATAACATTTTTATTACCTACTTTGACAGCCATCATATCCCAAATGAATCTCCTTGAAGTTGCAAAACCAAAATCTCTAACATTTTGTGCCTTAAATTTCCAAGTACTTTTTTTGGTAGCTTTAGTTGCTTCTTTTATCTCAACCTCTTCTTGGTTTACGATTAGTACAGGCTTGTCAAAAGTATTTAAGGCCTTTCTGTAACGTTGTAATTCAGCTTTAGAAAGTACTTCCTTCGGATTTTGCAATTCACCCGTTGCTTCCATAATGTGATCTTCTGGAACTGTGATACTGACATCGTAATTACCAAAATTTAAAGCGAATTCACCATTGCCCCAAAATTGATAATTTTGCCACCCTTCTACATCATTGTAAACAGCCATTCTTGGAAAAAACTGAGCAATGACATAAAGACGATTATCGTCTTCTGGAAAATATTCATAACCCGAACGATCTCGATTAATTACATGGTCGTTGATGTGATACCACCACTTAATTGAAAATACATATTGTTGCCCACTCTTTAAGGGAGACGGTAAATCTACACGCATCATAGTTTGATTTACAATGTGACGGAGAGGCTTTCCATTTGAATCTTTTACAAATTCGACATTAAACCCCCCTTCAAAAGGCTCTTTGAGAGTCTCATCTACAAAGCTTTCAACATCCTCCATAGAGGAAATAGAAGAAGTGTTTTTCTCCAAGGCTGGTGCATCTTTCCTTCTAATATTCTGATCCAATTGCACCCAGAAATATGATAAATCATCGGGAGAATTATTGGTGTATGTTATCGTTTCTTCTCCATACAACTTTTTGTTTTTGTCATCTAACTCGATGTTCATTACATAATCTACCTGTTGCTGATAATAATCAATACCTGGGGCTCCTGATGCTGTTCTAAAGCGATTTGGAGTTGAAAATTCTTCGTAAAGTTGTTTAAAATTATTGTTGTTTTTGTGGCCAGGTTGGACTACTCCTGAAGAATCCTCCTGTGAAAAAAGAAAGCTAGAAAAAAATAAAGTAAACGAAAAAAATAAAAAGTTGCTCTTCATAGTTTTAAAAGATTTAGGAACTAAAATTAATCTTTTTTTTTACAAATTAATCCAAAGTTGATTTAAAATAGTTTTGGATTTATCCATCAGAAAACTTTTCTTGATTAAGCCATTTTTAATCCGAACAATATTTTGCTGTTTAGGCCTAAAAGGTATTAAAATAGTGTTTTGTATTTTATAATTTGTAGGAGAAGTTAATCCCATAACTTCTGCAAAAATCAAAATTTGATCTTCTTGATATTGCCTTCCAAGATAATTGATTTCTAATTGACTATTATCAAAAAATATTTTCAAATTCTGTTTAAAAAAATCTTTTATCAAGCCATCAATTAAAAGTGAATTATGGTCTGGTGAGAGTTGAATTGCTTGATCGGTTTGAGAATTTAAATACGCTTCCATATCGTCAGTGAAGATCCTTGTGGTTAATTTGAGCAGTTGTTTTTCTTCGACATAAACAACTTCAGTGATTGACAAATAAAAATCATGTGTAAAGCTGCTAAGAGTAAACAATATAATCATAAAAAAAAAGAGGGTGCAGATTTTAATTTTCAACATTAGGATTCTGATAAGTTTTTAAGTATGAAGAAAAAGCTTGCATAACTTCTTCATGTCTATTTTGGCTAAACAATCTTAGTAAAGGTTTATTCTCTTTACAACTTAAAATAAAATCATAAACTTCTTCTTGGTCCAAACCATAGTTTTCTTTAAAGAAATAAAGTCCATAAAATTGAATTATTTTAAGCATGACTTGGAATTCTTGATCTTGTTTTCTTTTCAACTTAAGATTTTTATAATATCCTGATATGTGCTTATAAACTGCTTCAATATCTACCTGAACAAAGGCCAAGTTAAGTGCCATTTCTTGAAGAGAAGGAATACGCTCTTTGCGAACTCCTTTGTATCCGGGTATTCCAACATCGTCAAAATTAATTGTTTTTTTTATTTTTGCATTAGACAAGTCAGATGATAAATTTCCTGATAAATTATGGGGTTTTAGGATAACCTCGTCAAGTTCATTAACAAAAGTTTCGAGATAAACTGTTACATATTCTGAATCAAAAACTGATTGAGAAACAATCAATTCTTTTGATTTAAATTGTATACCAGAAAAAAGAATTCGCTCCCCTACTTGAACGGATATTTCAAAAAAACCTGATGCATCGGTTATCACTGCATTTGCCCGGGATAAGTTGATCACATGAATTCCTGAGAGAGAAAGATTTGAATGGTCTACTTTTCCACTAAGCAACTTAAAGTTTTGTCCATAGAGCAAACCCGTTGTAAGAATACTGAAAACTAGGAAAAAAAATTTCATAACTACCTAACTTCTTCCTTATAAAGCTTGCTCTCTTTGACTAAGTAATCAATTAATTCAAACTCCATATCTTTTTTAAAAAGCATCTGAGTTGGTAATTTGATATCCATTTTCTTTAAAAATCCTTCTGTTTCTTCAGCATTTAATGCTAAATCTTGCTTGAAAAAATTGGCTTCAAAAAGATAAGGTAGGACCTCACTCGGAATAAGTTGTTTGTCGGATTGATCCGATTTATTAGTCAATAGTCCATGGAGTAATTTAGCAACATTAACTATATTTAACCCATTGACTAACTGACGATCATCAGCTGCTCTGTTGATTAGTTTTGTTGATTTATCTTGGGTGTAATCAACGCGTTTAAATTCTTCTTTTTTCATGTCCAAAAATTTTTCTTGGTTTTCAGGACCTATGACTACCTCATCTAATACGTTTATACGTTCATCTATAGAAACTACAAGACGTCTATTTTTGATGATTTCTGGAGTGATTTTAACCGATCTTATCCTGTATTGAACTGAAGAAAAAACAATCTCATCTCCAACACGAGCTTCTATCTCGAAACCGCCTTCTCCGTCTGTGATTGTATTTGTCTGGGCTGTATTGTTAACAACATTAGCTGCAATTACATTACTATTTCTGTACAACAAACGACCTTTCAAAATCGTTCTGCTCTCTTGAGAATAATTTACAAAAGAATAAATAAGCATTACTAAAAGAAGCCATATTTTCATTATTTAAAATTAAAAAATAATCCGGTAAGTCTTGGTTATTGATGTTAATATTAGTGTTAAAAAATGCTCCCTAGAAATATTACACCCAAATGAAATTCGAAAAAAAGACATAAAAAAAGAGCGAGAGACCGGGTTCGAACCGGCGACATTCAGCTTGGAAGGCTGACGCTCTACCAACTGAGCTACTCTCGCTTTTCAGCAGCTAATATAACATTTCTTTATATATCTTTAAAAAATGGTAGTCTAAGATTTTTAATCCTTTGTTATAATAAAATTTATGTGAAGCTGTATTATTAAAATAAATATTGAGTTCTAAAAATTCACAACCTTTTTCTTTACACTATTGTTCTATGAATTTAAACATTTTATTCCCAAGTCCTAGACCTTGATACTTTGCTTTAATAAGAACATGATCGGGTTCACAACTCTTAACAGAATAATGTCTTGTTTGAAACCATAACCCACAAACACCTATAAGTTCTTTACCTTAAAAACTCCCTAAACACTCACAATTTTGTGAAAACATTTCTTCAGTTCGAGGAACAAGAGGTTCAGAGGGAAATTTATTATCTGTAAATTACTGAATCAAAGGCACTATTTTGGAAATAGCTTGCTTTTCAAGTATTTTGAATTCAAAATCCATAGATAAATGTTGAAATCAAATTACAATAAAAAACATATTTTGAAGTGAAAAAAAATAAAGCCCTTTAACATCTATTTTATATTTTTACATAAAACAAGTTTTTCTTTGAAAATAAAAACCATATCAACTCAACAAACATTTAGTGTTCGTCATCCTATTTTACGAAAAGGTCTCCCGATTGAAAGTTGTCAATTTAGGAGAGATAACCATGAAAAAACCTTTCATTTAGGAGCCTACAAAAAGGATCAAATTATTGGTGTAATTTCTTGCTATCTTGAAAATGGAACTTTTTTCACAAGTGGAATTAACTATCAAATTAGAGGTGTTGCCGTTTTAGAAAAATTCCAAAAAAAAGGAATTGGTAGAGCTCTTATGATTGAAGCCGAAAAAAACTTAAGAACTTCAGACTGTGACTTTATTTGGCTAAATGCTCGATTGAATGCAAATGAATTTTACACTAAACTCAAATATGATCCCATAGGTCCAATTTTTAATGTTGCTGAGATCGGAAATCACCAATGCTTTTATAAAAAATTAAACTAATGAGATTTTTCAAACCATTCATATTCATATTCTTCATAATAGCACAGTTATCAGCTCAAAAAAAATCCTTTCCACTAACTAGTGAACTCCAATTAACTGGGCTGAGCACTGATCATTTGAATGAAAAAAACTACGGTATAATTGAAGAAGTTGCCCTAGCTTTTGAAAAAATGAAACAGGCTGCTGCTCAAGATGGAATTCAAATTAAAATCGTTTCGAGCTCTAGAAGTTTTGAGAGACAATTAGCAATTTGGAATGCCAAATATATTCAAAATGAAGAAAACGGTTTAGATCCTATTGAAAACATTCGGAAAATACTCGAATACTCAACTATACCTGGAACTTCAAGACATCATTGGGGGACAGAGTTAGATTTAATCGACGCAAAACCTTTGGTAGAAGGTGATGTTTTACTAGCACATTTATTTGAAGAACAAGGGCCTTATGTTTCATTTAAAAAATGGATGGATATAAATTCTAAATCATTTGGATTTTACCTCGTATACACAAATGACATTGAACGCAAAGGTTTCGAATATGAACCCTGGCACTACAGCTTTGCTGCCCTTTCAAAACCTTTTCTTAAAGAATATTTGAAAATTAATTTAGATTCTTTGTTAAGCCGTAAGAAAATATTAGGAAAAGAATATTTTACTCAAGAATTTATTGAAAATTATGTAAAGGATTATGTTTTGGATATATCCCCAAAACTCAAATAGCTTTATTCTTTTTTTAAAAAATTCTAATAACATAATTGAGACTTTGATACCGCTGTTTTGTTAAAACCATTTGTTTCCATTTTATACATATCTTTAAACTTAATTAACTCCAAACAAAAAAATGAAAAAAAGCTATTACCAACCCGAAGACCTGAAAAAATTTAGTTCAATAGCCGAATGGAATGAAATTCTTGGCTCAAAATTTTTTGATTATTACAATACTGTTTTCGATGAAGGTTCATTATCAAAACGAGAAAAATTATTAATAGCATTAGCCGTATCTCATGTCGTTCAATGTCCGTACTGTATTGATGCGTATACTAAAGATAATTTACAAATAGGTATTCCAAAAGAAGATATGATGGAAGCAGTTCATGTTGGTGCAGCAATAAAAGCTGGAGCTGCTTTAGTCCATGGAGTTCAAATGATGAATCGTCATGATCAATTGAGCATGTAGCATGAAGATAAAATCACTTAAAGCGAGAAATAATTCACTCTCTCAAACCGAAAAACAGCTCGAAATACTAGCTAGTGGGATTTTCAAAGACGGAAGTTTACCTACTTTTAAAAAAAAAGTTGCTTCCAACAAGCTTCCTCCAATAAGGCCTAAAAAACTAGAAATTTTACAAATTAATGTTGGGTACATGTGTAATCAAGTTTGTGCTCATTGCCATGTTGATGCTGGCCCAGATCGTAAAGAAATTATGACTCACAGAACCATGGAACAAATTTTAAAAGTCATAAAAAATATAAAAATCAAAACCGTTGATCTTACTGGTGGGGCACCCGAAATGCATCCTAGATTTAGATGGTTTGTTGAAGAGCTACGAAAAACCAATGTGGAGGAAATTATAGTTCGATCCAATCTCACGATTATACTAGCTAATAAAAAATATAATGATCTCCCAACTTTTTTTGGAAAGCACAAAATTCATGTTATTTCCTCACTCCCATTTTACAAGAGAGAAAAAACGGATCGTCAAAGAGGTGATGGAGTTTTTGAAACTTCCATTAAAGCGCTTCAGATGTTAAACAAAGTTGGATATGGAATATTAGACAAAAATCTTCAGCTGGATCTTGTTTACAATCCTTCTGGAGCTTTTTTACCAGGAGATCAATCAGTATTGGAGGTAGATTTCAAAAAAGCTTTACTAGAAGATTTTAATATTAAATTCAATAACTTATTTACAATTACCAATCTTCCAATCAGTCGTTTTCTAGATTATCTTATTGCTTCAGAAAACTATGAAGAATATATGTATACGCTAGTGGATGCTTTTAATCCCTCAGCTGTAAAAAATCTGATGTGCACCAATACTCTTTCGGTCAACTGGGAAGGCTTTTTGTTTGATTGTGATTTTAATCAAATGTTGAATCTCAAAGTTGATGTTACAACTAAACACATAAGTGAATTTAATGAAGGTAAACTCAACAATCGTTACATACTACTTTCCCAACATTGTTACGGATGCACAGCTGGAGCTGGTAGCAGCTGTCAAGGAAGTATAACTTAACTTTTATGGGGAAAAAACTACTACTAATCTTCACAAAAAACCCACAACTTGGAAAGGTAAAGACCCGGTTAGCAAAAACAATTGGTGATGAAAAAGCGCTTTTAATATTCCATAAACTGATTGATAAAACAGCTTTAGTTGTAGATGGAGTTGACGCACATAAGAGTTTATATTATTCTGATTTTATTGATGATCAGGATATTTGGGAGGGTCGTGTTCGCAATAAAAAAATTCAAGAAGGGAATTCTTTGGGAGAACGGATGGCTAATGCTTTTAAAATAGGTTTTAATTGTGGTTATAATCAAATAGTTGTCATTGGCACCGACTTATGGAATTTAGATGCTCAAATCATCAACAAGGCCTTTTTTACATTAAGAAATGTAGATGGTGTAATTGGACCAGCAACGGATGGGGGATATTACTTATTAGGTCTTTCAAGATGGATTCCATCTGTTTTTCACGAAAAAAGGTGGGGAACTTCAAGGGTTTTCAAGGATACGGTTGCAGACTTTAAAAACAATACATTAGCATATTTAGAAACCAAAAACGACATAGATTATTTTGAAGACCTCGAAACAATTCCTGAACTTTTAAAATTCTTAGACCAATGAAAACAATGATTCAAAAAATTGAAGAAAGCTCGAAATATCTCAAAAAGCAAGGTATAGAAAATGGAGCAATTGGAATTATTTTAGGCACTGGATTGAGCGATTTGGTCAATTACCTAGTAATTGAAAAAGAGATTCCTTTTGAGGATATTCCTAATTTTAGGTCGTCAACCGTTGAACATCAAACTGGAAAACTAATTTACGGCTCTTTAAGTTCAAAAAAAGTTCTTGTTTTTCAGGGACGCTTTCACCTCTATGAGGGTTATAATTTTTTTGAGATAACATACCCGGTTAGGGTTATGAATGAGCTTGGAGTAAAAAAATTAATAATCAGTAATGCTGCTGGTGCAATAAACTTAGATTATAATAAAGGAGAGATTATGTTGATTGAAGATCATATTAATCTGCAAGGTGGGTCTCCCCTAGCAGAGAAAGGTGTTGATTGTCTCGGTAATCGTTTTGTTGATATGAGTGAACCTTATGACACTTCCTTAAAAGATAAAGCAATAAAAATTGCAGAAACAAAAAAAATAACATTACATAAGGGAATATACGCAGCTGTTGTTGGACCCCAATTAGAAACTAAAGCAGAATATCGTTATTTGAAAATAATTGGTGCCGATGCAGTTGGAATGTCAACTGTTCCAGAGGTGATTGTTGCAAACCAGCTTGGAATTGATTGTATTGCTTTTTCTGTTTTAACAGATGTATGTGATCCGGAAAACCTGGAACCTATAGATATTAACAACATTATGGAGATGGCTAAAAAAGGGGAACAATCTTTGATAATATTAGTAAAACAATTAATATCATTTCTCAAATTAATATAAAATGGACTATTTAAAATTAACCAAAAATATTTATAAAGAAGCAGCACTTACTCCAGATGTTGGTTTATGTTGCACTACAACCCCAATATGGGAATTCCCGGGTCTCAAAATCCCTACAATAATGCAGGAAATGAATTACGGTTGTGGATCAACTGTTCATCCCAGAGATTTAGTTAACAACCCCAAAATATTGTATGTAGGAGTAGGTGGTGGAATGGAATTACTTCAATTTTCATACTTCTCGAGACAAAAAGAGGGGGTAATCGGAATTGATGTGGTTGATGAAATGCTTGAAGCCTCAAGAAAAAATTTTCTACTCGCTGAAAAACAGAATGAATGGTTCGAATCTGATTTTGTGAAACTCAAAAAAGGAGATGCTTTGAACCTTCCAGTTGAAGAAAATAGTATAGATATTGCAGCACAAAATTGCTTATTTAATATCTTCAAAATGGAAGAGCTAAAAAAGGCTCTTACAGAAATGTATCGCGTGATAAAACCCAGAGGAAGACTGGTAATGAGTGATCCTATTTGCGAACAACCGATGAACAAAACCTTGAGGAACAACAAACGCTTGAGAGCACTCTGCCTTTCGGGATCAATTCCCTTAGCTGATTATGTTAAAATGTTAACTGATGTTGGTTTTGGTACTATCGAAATTAGGGCGAAAAGACCATATAGAATCTTAGACCCAAAGCACTACCCTACCAAACAGAGAATTTTTATTGAAAGTGTAGAGATTTGTGCGATCAAAGACCCAATTCCCGAAGATGGACCATGTGTTTTCACCGGAAAATCTGCAATTTATTATGGAGATGAGCCCTATTTTGATGACAAAAATGGTCACATTTTGCTTCAAAATCAACCTTTGGCAATTTGTGATAAAACTGCTCAGGCATTAAAAAACACAAATCATAACAATATTTTTATAAGCGAATCTACCTATCATTATGATGGTGGAGGTTGCTGTTAACCCCTAATCAAATTGAAATGAAAAATCTTATTCTTGTCGTATTGATTTTTTCAGGATTTACATTCTCAAAATTTGAAACCCAAAAAATAATTTCTCAAGACAAAGGAATTCACTCGAGCTTGGATATGCTTTTACAAAAATATGTAGATGATAAGGGAAATGTAGATTATAAAAACTGGAAAAAAAATTCATCAGATTTGAACAAGTACATCAAACTACTTGAACAAAAGCCACCTGCCCCATATTTTGACAAAAATGATTCTTTAGCTTATTTTATTAATGCTTATAATGCTATTACAGTAAAATTAATTCTTGATAATTATCCTATCCAAAATATCAGAGACATCAAAGACCCTTGGGACACTATTTTTCTTGAACTCCCTAATGATGAGAGTCTAACTCTCAACGATATTGAACATAAAGTATTGCGGAAAATGAATGAACCTAGAATTCATTTTGCAATTAATTGTGCCTCTGCTTCTTGTCCTCAATTATTGAACGAGGCCTACAGAGCTTCTAAAATTCCAAAACAACTGGACGCCGCTGCAAAACTTTTCATAAACGACACAACTAAAAACCAGATTGAATACCACAAAATAACGCTATCAAGAATTTTCTTATGGTTTAGCAAAGACTTTGGTTCAAAAAAAGAAAGAATCACTTTTATTCAAAAATATTCAGATAAAGATTTTAACGACCAAGCCAAAATTGAATATAAAAAATACGACTGGAGTCTAAATGAGTAAACCGTACCTTTCTATAATTATACCCATCCTCAATGAAATTAATCAGCTAGAAGCGTTTTTGATTTCACTAAAAAAGAATATGGTTTTCGAAAATGAGATCATTTTTGTTGATGGAGGAAGTTCTGATGGAAGCTTTGCTTATTTAAAACAAAAAAATGACTGTTCTGTAATACAAACCGAAAAAGGCAGGGCCATACAGCAAAATCACGGAGTAAAAATTGCTAAAGCTGACTTTTTGTACTTCATTCATGTAGACACCATTCCTCCTTATGCTTTTGATAGAACCATTCACCAAGTATTTGACCAAGGATACAAAGCCGGTTCATTTAGATTAAAATTTTTAAGTTCACATTTGAGTCTTCAATTGGCTTCTTTTGCAAGTCGTTTTAACAATCGATTTTGTAGGGGTGGAGATCAATCTTTATTCATTAAAAAGAAATTTTTCGAATCACTCAAAGGTTTTAATGAAGAATACCTGGTTTGTGAAGATGGCGAATTAATTGACAGAATATATAAAGAAACTTTATTTTGTGTATTATCAAAAGAAGTAAAAACTTCTGCCCGTCGTTTTGAAAGCAACGGTGTCCTTCGTTTACAATTTCACTTCTTGATCATTCATCTTTTGAGATATATTGGGAAATCCCCATCCACACTCCATCAATACTATTTACGTTTTGTGAAATAATACCTTATGTTCCCAAAATAAAAATATTAGGTTTAATAATTGTAAAATCAAATTATATGATTATCAACTCAAAATAAGAAAGTATAGCTTTTAATTTACTTAATAGAGATTAACTCATTTACAGCAATAATTAAATTATCCTTAACAAAATTCCAACCTGCAAAGCATTCTTCATAGAGTTTATTCCCCTCTGGATTATTAGGAAAATCTCCCTGTTCAATCTTTAATATAATTCCTACAGATTGATCATCAAGAGTTAAACTAAGTTCAAATTCTTTTAGATTATGTTGATTTAATTTATAAAAAATCGAAGAGCGGAGCTTCTTGTATGGGTTGTAGTCCAAAACTTTTCCCACTATATGAGTTGTAAATGTCCCATCTTCATTTTTCTCTTTCCAAACCTCATCTCTACTTATTTCCCAAGAGGAATGAAATGGCAATTATACATGTTTTTTTCCTTTAGATTAGGATTTGTAAGAGCTCTCAAAATCTATTCTTTATTTGCATCCAAAAGTATTTTTATATAGACATATTTGTTTTTATTTTCAATAGATAATAATCTGGAGTTTCTATATTTAATGGATGAAAATTGATTTCAATAGGTTTAAAGTTTAATAAGATTGAGTACTATAAATCTAATGATTTTTATTAATGTTTAAAATCAATTACCTTGTATAAAAATAATCAAGATGAATGCCCCTCCAGTTATTGTTATTGGAAATGGAATTGCTGGTGTTTCTTTTGCCCGAAATTTCCGAAAAAAATCAAGCAAACCCATATTAATAATTTCTAAAGAGACACCATATTTTTTCTCTCGGACAGCTATAATGTATGTTTATATGGGGCATCTAAGATGGGAAGATACCCAACCCTATGAAAACACTTTTTGGAAAAAAAATAAACTGGATTTACTTCAAGGAACTGTAACCCAAATAAATCCTAAAGAAAAGAATATTAGACTTTCTGATAAATCCATTCTCTACTATGATAGTCTTATTATAGCCACAGGTTCGATACCTAACAAATTTGGTTGGCCAGGTGAAAACTTAAAAGGCGTACAAGGTCTATACTCTAAGCAGGATTTGGATAGTCTTGAAGATTATAGTCCTTCTACAAATGAGGCTGTTATTGTTGGTGGGGGCCTTATTGGGGTAGAGTTGGCAGAAATGCTACATTCAAGAGGAAAAAAAGTAACCTTCTTGGTTAGAGAAAACAGTTTTTGGAACAACGTATTACCAAAAGAAGAGTCTAAGTTAATAAATCAACACCTACTAGAACACGTTATCGACCTAAGACTCAATACAAATCTCAGTGAAATTATAGAAGATAAAATTGGACGTGTAAAAGCCATTCGAACAGATTCCGGAGAAATTATTAACTGTCAATTTGTTGGACTTACAACAGGTGTGAGACCCAATATTGATTTTATAAAAAATACAGACATTGCCACCAATCGAGGAATTCTTGTAAACAAATATTTGGAAACAAATCAAAATTCAATATACGCAATTGGTGACTGCTCAGAACAGCAAGAACCACAAACGGGAAGAAGATCAATAGAAGCAGTTTGGTACACAGGTAGAATGATGGGTGAAACACTTGCACAAACTCTAACAGGGAACAAAAAAGCTTATAATCCTGGACATTGGTTTAATAGCGCAAAATTCTTTGACATTGAGTATCAAACCTATGGGCTTGTAGCTGCTCAACCCACGAAACCTGAAAAACATTTTCATTGGAAACACCCCAATGAAAATGTTGCAATAACCCTTGCATATGATGAAAACACTAAGAAATTTTTGGGGATTAACACCTTTGGAATTCGAATGCGACATGAGCTATTAGACAAAATACTTTGTGAAAAAAAGTCAGTTTTCTGCATGATTGAACAATTGGCTAATTGTAATTTTGATCCTGAATTTTTTAAAACGTATGAAAAAAAAATTCTTTTAAAATTCAATCAAGATTTTAATACTAATATCAAACTCAAAAAGAAAAGCTGGAAAGTAATATTTAATAACATAATATCATAATTATGAAGTTACTACAGAAAATTGGTTTAGGTATTTTTTTAATTGGTCTTAGTTCATTTTGTTCATTGGTTTTGCTTGGAAAATACAAATTGAATCCCAAGGAATTTCAAAGGATAATAAATGTCAAAGGAATAAAGAGTGAATTGTTTATTAACTCCTTGAACACAAATCTTGTGGGAAAAGAGTTTTCAGAACCTTTTTCATTTTCTTCGCAAATAGTAACTGCTGTAAAAGAAGTTAATAAAATTCACAAAAAAAATAGAGAATGGGGGAAAGTAATCTGGGATAAACCCCACAGTTTGTCTTATGATATTGCCAAAATAGCAGGTAAAGGGATTATTAAAGAAAATAAGTCTTTGTTTTGGCTTTTAACTTTTGGACTTGGAATTTTAGGATCTTTGCTTTACATTCTACCAAACCTAATTCTTCTGGGGCCCCCTGGAATAAAAAATAATGGTATCTACTTTAATTCATCAACCAATAGAGGCTTTTTGGGATGGTTTGTTTTTTTGTTTTTAGTTACTTTTTATATTGTATTATACTTCTTCCCAGACTACATAGTAAACTGGACATATATTGTAGATCCAATCAGTCGAAGCATTAGTGGAAATCTTGCCAGTCAATGGTTTCTGTATGGATTTCTTTATTGCGTTGTAATGATCGTCATGGCAATTCGGATGTACATCAAATACAGAAACAATATGCATCAAATATTAAGAACAACTTCTGTATTATTTTTTCAAATTGTTTTTGCCTTTTTGATTCCTGAAATTTTGGTTCGATTTGATAAGCCATGGTATGACTTCAAAAATGCATTCCCTTTGGATTATGACTTTTTCTTTAGTTGGAATTTAAATAGTTTAATTTCAAGTGGAGGGTTTGGTATATTCATTCTTGTATGGGGAATTGTACTTACCCTTGTAATTGTCCCTGTAATGGTTTATTTTTTTGGTAAAAGATGGTATTGTTCTTGGATTTGTGGTTGTGGTGGACTAGCAGAAACTTTAGGCGATCCCTTTAGACACCTATCAAATAAATCAATCGGCGCATGGAAATTGGAACGTTGGATGGTTCACAGTGTTTTACTCTTTTCTCTAGTGATGACTGGTTTGACTTTGTATTCTTATTTTACAGGATCACAAAATGTTATCGGAATCAAAACACAAACCATTCAAAATATTTATGGTTTTCTTATTGGATCTGTTTTTGCTGGAGTTATAGGCACTGGATTTTATCCAATTTTTGGAAATAGGGTTTGGTGTCGTTTTGGATGTCCTTTAGCTGCCTATTTGGGTTTAATTCAGCGTTTCAAATCTAGATTTAGAATAACTACAAACGGAGGTCAATGTATTTCTTGTGGAAATTGTTCAACCTACTGTGAAATGGGAATTGATGTTCGTGCATATGCTCAAAAAGGGCAAAATATAGTTCGGTCCTCCTGTGTTGGCTGTGGTGTGTGTTCTGCTGTTTGTCCGAGGGGAGTTCTAAAATTAGAAAACGGTCCTTTAGAGAATAGGTTCTTTTCTCCAGAATTTCCTTCAGGAAACTAATTTAAATAAAATTACATTCTTATTCATAAGATTCTGTTTATAACTTCGATTAACTAAAGTTAAATCAAAACTCTCGAAAAATTCATGCAACAAATCAAAGTCATCATTCCTGCTTTTAATGAACAAGAATCCATAAGCCATGTAATAAATGATCTACCAAAAATTATTGATGAAGTTATAGTTATCAATAATAATTCGACGGACAATACTTTAGAAGTAGCCCAGCTAGCTGGCGCTACTGTTCTTACAGAAAAAAGAAAAGGATATGGATACGCTTGCCTAAAAGGCATCGATTATCTTAAGAACCAAAATGAAGTGCCTGACATTGTTGTTTTTTTAGATGGGGATTATTCTGACTTTCCCGAAGAACTTACCTCGCTAGTTACACCAATACAAAAAGGTGAATTTGATTTCGTTTTAGGAGCACGAGTAGCCGAAAAAAGAGAATTTGGATCCATGACACCACAACAAGTATTTGGGAATTGGTTGGCCTGTTTGTTGATGAAAATTATATACAGTTCAAACTTTACTGATCTTGGACCATTTAGAGCAATTCGCTGGAATACATTAATGGATCTAACCATGAGTGATAAAACATACGGATGGACTATTGAGATGCAATTGAAAATCTTACGTAAAAAAGTTTCATACCAAGAAATCAAAGTAAATTATCGTCAACGAATCGGAGTTTCAAAAGTTTCAGGAACTTTAAAAGGAACTATCTTTGCAGGCATAAAAATAATTTGGTGGATTTTCAAACATTACTTTTCTAAATAGCCAAAATGGAAAATATCTGGTTCTATCTATCTGTTTTTTTGATGTTTTTATACTCAATCTCACTGATATTAGTTTTATTTTACAGCCTCTCTCAGCTTAATCTATTATGGAATTATATTCAATACAAAAAGAAAAAAGAAAATCTTGTAGAACTTGATTTGAATGATTTAGATGCTATGCCCCTAGTTACTATTCAACTTCCGGTTTATAATGAGATTTATGTTATTGAACGCCTGTTAGAATGTATTAATTTAATTGAATACCCTAGAAAGAAACTGGAAATTCAGGTACTCGACGACTCTACAGATGAATCTGTTGGCTTAATCCAAAATCTTGTTCAAAAACTTAGAAAACAAGGATTGGATATTGTTCAAATAAGAAGGAAAAAACGAATTGGTTTTAAAGCTGGTGCACTAAAAGAGGGTTTAGAAATTGCTAAAGGAGAATTTATTGCAATTTTTGATGCTGACTTTCTACCAAAATCTAATTGGCTTTTGCAAACTATTCCATATTTTGATGACAAAAATATAGGTGTTGTTCAAACTCGTTGGTCTCATATCAACAGAGATTATTCTATTCTTACTCAAATTCAAGCCTTTGCTCTAGATGCTCATTTTACTTTAGAGCAAGTCGGAAGAAACAGTAAAAACCATTTTATGAATTTTAATGGCACTGCAGGTATTTGGAGAAAAACTTGCATAATTGACTCTGGGAATTGGCAAGGTGATACCTTGACCGAAGATTTAGATTTGAGTTACAGAGCTCAATTAAAAAAATGGAAATTTAAATATTTAGAAGACGTAGAAACCCCATCAGAACTACCAATAGTTATTAGTGCCATTCGATCTCAACAATTTAGATGGAATAAGGGTGGAGCAGAAAATTTTCAAAAAATGTCTAAAAATGTAATTCATGCTAAAAACTTACCTTTAATTACTAAAGTACATTCTATTCTTCATCTACTCAACAGCACCATGTTCTTGAATGTTTTTTTTGTTGGTGTATTGAGTATTCCGATGCTTTATATCAAAAATGAATGGGGACATCTCAGCTTATATTATGATTTGTCTAGCCTTTTTATTGTCAGTACTTTGATTTTTTTTGGTTGTTATTGGGTTCTTTACAGATATTCAAAAGGTGGTGGATTTCTTAACTTTTTAGAATTTACCAAAATATTTTTTACTTTTTACACTGTAGCTATGGGATTTTCTTTTCACAATACATTAGCAGTTTTAGAGGGGCATATAGGTAAAAAAAGTGATTTTATTCGTACTCCAAAATTTAATGTTTTAACCATAAAAAAATCCCTGAAATACAACAAGTACACGCGAAAAAAAGTTTCTAAAAACACAATCTTCGAAGGGCTACTAACACTGTATTTTTTATTTGGAATATACAGTGGTTTTGTGGTTGGTGAATCGGGTGATTTGGGATTATTCCCCTTTCATTTAATGCTTTTTATTGGTTTTGGATTTGTATTTATTAATTCATATCGAACTCAAGGGTAATGAACAATAAAAAAAATATTTTAAAAGTACTTAATGCAACACTTCTAATTGGATGCTTCTTTGGTTATTATTTCATGGGTTATGAGATTGATAGAAACCAAAGTTTGATTTTAATTCTAATTTATATTTTTCTGTTTCTAAGTAGTTTTTTTATAATTCATAAAAGCCTCAGATTGAAAAAAATTCTTGAGCTAGGTATTCTATTCAGACTCATCTTTTTTGTTTCAACTCCTCTTCTTTCAGATGATTTCTTTCGATTTATTTGGGATGGGATGTTACTTTCTAATGGGATGAGCCCCTATGAATTCACACCTAATATATTAATCCAATCTCCAATAATAATATCGGAATTCAGTCAAAAATTACATGAAGGAATGGGTAGTTTGAGTGCTAAGCATTATTCAAACTATCCTCCAGTAAATCAATTTGGATTTTTTTTGGCCAATACCATTGGTGGAAACTCAATACTTGTCAATATTATTTGTATCCGTATTCTTCTGATTTTAGCAGATCTCGGGGTCTTCTGGATCGGAATTAAGTTATTAGATTTTTTAAAGCTTGATAAAAAAAGAATTGCTTATTACTTTCTAAATCCTCTGATTATTATTGAATTGACTGGAAACCTACATTGGGAAGGTGTTATGGTATTCTTTTTTTTTATGGGATTGTATTTGATTTTTTCTCATCACAAACTGATGCTTGGAGCAGTTTCAATGGCTGTCTCCATTGCTACTAAATTGATTCCCTTACTAATTTTGCCAGTGCTGTGGAATTATTTAAAACCAAAAAAAAGCATACTTTTTGGACTTTACAGTTTAGTTTTTTTAGGGGTAGTTTTTATTCCATTCTTTTTTGTAGAAAACAACATTACTAATTATCTTAAAACCCTTAAGTTGTGGTTCAATCGCTTTGAGTTTAATGGTAGTCTTTATTATATTATTCGTGAAATTGGTTATGAAATAAAAGGATATAATATCATAAGACAATTAGCTAAAATTACACCTTATGTTGTTTTAGCAATTGTTGCTGTGTTTAGTTTTTTTCGTTCGAACAAAACAGCTGTTTCTGTAATCAATGGAATGTTACTTACTTTGAGTTGTTATTTTTTTATTTCAACTACGGTTCATCCCTGGTATATTGTGACATTAGTAAGCCTTTCGCTATTCACAAACTATACCTATCCTCTGTTTTGGAGCTGTCTAATAGTTCTAAGTTATGCAGCTTATGGAAATCCAAATTTTGAGGAAAATTTCTACTTAATTGGGCTTCAATACGGGATTGTTTATGGCGTTTTTTTGTACGAACTAAGGACTACAAAAAAAATTATTTCATCATTTTAAATAGATTGATTTCACGCTCATTTAAATGTCTCCATTTTCCGCGAGGTAAGTCTTTTTTTGTCAAATGTGCGTATACCACACGATCAACTTGCTCTACTTTATATCCTAATTTTTCAAATAGATAAAATATAGCACGATGGCGTTCTGAAGTCAGCTCTACGCCGACCTTTCGTTTAGTTTCGCCTTTTATAAAACTAATTGAGTCTACTTCAATTTTGTCAAATTTATCAATTAAAACACCTGCTCTGATTTTATCAAGATCAGCTGGAACAAGGTTTTTATCAAGAATAACTTGAAAAATCTTTAAAAGGCCACGAGATGACTTTCTTAATTTGATTTTAAGTTCAGTGTCATTTGTGAATAGAAGTAATCCTGTAGTAGTACGATCCATTGCATTAACAGGGTCTATTCTGTAAGGTGTTGCATTTTCGATAAGCTCCAAAACATCCTTTTTATAGGTTCCTTTCTTTATGGATGCCAAAAAACCCTTTGGCTTATTTAACAAAACATAAGCTGGTTTATCTGAAATTATCCTTCTCCCGTCGTAACGAACGTCATCTCCAGGTTGAACTTGATACCCCATTTCAACAATAATTTTTCCGTTTATTTTTACCATTCCCATTGCAATAAACATATCTGCTTCACGTCGTGAACAAATCCCTGAATTGGCAATAAACTTATTTAATCGCGTTGTGTTTGCTGATTTTTTGAGTGAGGAATTGTTTGACTTTGAGCCCATAGTAATGAAAACAGTTTTAATCTAGAGAGGAAACCGAATAAGCATAATACTTAATATTCCGGTTACAATAAGAAATTTTAATAAATTATGAAGCCAAAGATACGTCTTTTGAACCGGAGATTTCCATAAGATCAAAACGATCAATAAAAGAAAGGGAATAGCTACTAGGAAATAATACCACATCGTTCCTAAAATTTCTTTTTGAGTCAAGAGAAATCGGATAGGAATAAAAGTTAAAAGCACTAAAAAAGTAATAACTTTTTTTGTTGTAGTTTCTCCGAAAACAACTGCTATTGTTTTATATTCTCTGACCCAATCTCCTCTAAAATTTTCTAAATCCTTAATCAAATCTCGTATCAGAACCACCAAAAACAAGAAGGCGCCGTGGTAGAAAACAATGCTTGAAAAATTTTTAAAATATAGTGTAATTACAAAAAAAGGAGTTACGGCTAATAAGACTGCAAAAACATTACTTGCCCAAAACTGTTTTTTTAACAAGTGACTATAAAGCCATAATCCAAAAATATAAACTCCAAAAAAAGGTAGCGTTCGATGCGAAACTATTACGGACAATAACAAAGCGCAAAAATTCAATACCCCATAACAAAGTAATTGAAAAGGAGCTGAAACACGATTCTCTAAAAGATACTTTTGTGGCCGATTAATTTGATCTTTTTCTGCATCATAAAAATTATTTATCAAATATCCGCCAGCAATCGCAAATGATGTTGCCAAAACTAACATAAACAACTTTTGATCGAAAATTATATCATTCCATTTATGTTGGGGTGCAAAAATATATCGAGCACTTAGATACTGAGCAATAATTATTGTTAAAAGTGTATACCCTCGAACAGAAGCAAAAAGGGCTAACATTTGGAGCCAATACTTTTTAATACGTTTATTTTTAAAAAGCATTGGTCTTTTCTATAAATTATAGACAACCTCTAATCGATAATCCTTAAGGACTTCTTTTGCTTTTTTAAAGTCTTTAGCAAATCCTAAAATAAAACCTCCGCCTCCTGAACCACATAGTTTAAGATAATAATCGTTGGAATCAATACCTTGCTTCCAAAGGGTATGAAATTCTTTGGGAATCATGGGTTTGAAATTATTGAGAACCAAATGGGAAAGTTGTTTCATATTAGAAAAAAGCGACTTCAAATTTCCGCTCAAAAAATCGTCTACGCAAGCATCGGTGTAATTGATGAATTGATCTTTCATCATTACACGAAAAGACTCTCTTTTCATATTTTCCATAAAAATAGAAACCATAGGTGCCGTTTTACCAGATGCACCACTATCCAAAAGAAAAACAGCTCCTTTACCCTTGGGGTTTTGAGAGGGAATACCGGTAGGTTCAATATGATCACTAGAATTAATTAGAATGGGTAAGCTTAGATAGCTATTAAGCGGATCTAAACCGGATGATTTTCCATGAAAAAAAGATTCCATTGCCACAAAAACAGCTTTAAGGTGCTGCAACTTTTCTTTGGTTAGGTTCTCTAAAACTGTAATTTTATTTAAAGCATATTGATCGTATACAGATGCTACTAAAGCTCCACTACTTCCAACTCCATATCCTTGAGGAATACTACTATCAAAATACATTTTTTTGTCTAAATCTGCTTCTAATCGATGCCAATCAAAAGATACAGTTGATTCTGGAAGTTTTTTGAGATATTTACAAAAACTAACTAATTTGAAATGAGAATCTAAAGTTGATGGGTCTTCAGAAATCTTGAGGGCTCCTCGATAAAAGTTATACGGTATAGAAAGACCCTTTGAGTCTTTGATGATGCCATATTCTCCAAAGAGTAAAATTTTAGCATAAAATAAGGGTCCTTTCATACCTATCAAAGTTAAACTTTTTTAGCACCATTACCAATTTGATCTTCAATGAATTTACCGTTTTGACAATAACAAGATAGCTCTTCCTTTATAAACTTGAGAACTTCATCTTTTTCTGACTTAGGATAAAGCAAATGAACATTCGCTCCTGCATCAAGTGTAAAACATAATGAGGAATTGTTATCCTGACGGTATTCCCAAACCCTATTAAGTACTTTGAGAGTATTGGGCTGCATAAGAATAAAATAGGGCTGAGATGCCATCATCAAGGCGTGAAGGGTTAGTGCTTCGGATTCAACTAAAGAAATAAATTCTGTAAGATTTCCTTGGGAAAGGATTGTAATTAGTTTTTTAAAATTGATGTAAGCTTGATTAAATCGGGTAGCCGCATAGGGGTGATTATTCATCAGATTGTGACCAACTGAACTACTAACCTTCTTTTGACCTTTGTCAATCAATAATATGGTATCCTGATATTCTTCAAAAATAGGGTGGATTTTCGAGTCTAAAGCTGTTCCATATAAATCTGAACTTCCTTCAATAACATCTGTTTTTCCCCAAGATACAATAGGACCTTTTAAACTTCTGGCGGCACTACCCGAACCTAATCGGGCTAAAAAAGAAGCCTTTAAAAAAAAATATGCGTCAGAAATTGTAGGGTTAATTTTCTTTTCCATTGACATTATACCCAAGGCTAAAGCACTCATCGCTGATGCTGAAGATGCAATTCCACTGCTGTGAGGGAATGAATTAACACTTTCAATCTTTAAGTGATGTTGTCTTACAAAAGGTACATAGCAATCTATTCGCTCTAAAAAAGTTTGAATTTTAGGATGAAAAGCTGGTGAGTTATTCCCTTCAAATTTAAAGTCAAAAGAAAAATCTCGATTTTTAATCTCTTTTGGGACAAATGAAATTGATGTCTTCGTTATGCATTTTGACAAAGTAAAACTTAATGAGGGATTTTGTGGATACTGTGTCCCATATTTACCCCAATACTTAACCAATGCAATATTACTAGGGGATTCCCAAACTGAAGCCCCTTCAACTTCTTTGAGATGAGTTTCAACAAAATCTTCTTCACTTTTCATGATTGTAAATATAATGGATTCATTGTTCAATAAAAAGCAATTGAACATTCGGAATTTTGTATCTTGTTGTTTGATTCATTGGTTTATGAAAATAAAAATTAAAAAAAGACTAGCAATCCTCACAGGGATTATAATCTGTCTTTGTGTTGGTGGTATTGCTGGAAGTGTAACACAATCCTCTATATCAATTTGGTATGCTAATCTTAATAAACCTTTTTTTACTCCACCGAATTGGCTCTTTGGGCCTGTTTGGACTCTTTTATATATCATGATGGGATGGGCTGCTGGGTGGATATGGTCCTTTGGAAGCCATCATAAATGGGTTAAAACTGCCTTGTATCATTTTGGAGCTCAGTTGATTTTAAATGGAATGTGGTCTTTGGTCTTTTTTGGTTTAAAAAACATTCTGGGCGGATTGATAATTATAGTTGCACTATTAATTTTAGTAATAATTACCATTAAATGGTTTCGGGTTGTAAACAAAAACGCTGGGTATTTATTGTACCCATATTTAATCTGGCTATTCTATGCAACTGCATTGAACTTAGGTATTTTTATTCTAAACTAATATTAATTTCCTTATGGACTCTTTCAGGAAAATCTGTAATAATCCCGTCAACTCCAAAATTAATCATCTGAGCTATAGCATTGGGATCATTAACTGTCCAAGGAAATATTTTTAAACCAGCATTTTTAATTTTGATGATGTTTTGAGCATTCAAGTTTTCATGATTTGGGTTTATGGCAAAGGCATCTAGTTTCTTTGCCACAAGAATAGCATCTGCTGGATCATCTTCGGTAAGTACTGCTATCGCAACCTCTTTATTTATTTTGTAAAACAACTCTAGTTCTTCCCAATTAAAACTAGAAATAAATACATCTTTTGGATCCCAATTTGTTTGCTCAAAATAAGTGTTAATTAATTCGGAAGTTAATTCAGCTGTTTGAGTTCCTTTCAATTCAATATTTAACTGAACACGCCCATCAATGTGATCCATAACTTCTTTAAGGGTCGGAATGGGCTCTTTTTCCAAAACACGAAATTGCTTAATGGAATCTAAAGACATTTGTTCAATAAAACCTTTGCCATCTGTAAGTTCATCTATAGTTTGATCGTGAAAAACCACCAATTCACCTGTAGCACATCTAAAGATATCAATTTCAATAGCGTCAACATTCAAATCCAATGCTTTTTGAATTGATGCAATTGTGTTTTCTGCGACATGCCCTCTTGCACCTCTATGACCAATAGTTATAATTTTAGAGTTTTTTTTTTTACATGAGGAAGTATTCAAGATCATTATAGTTATTATTACTAAAATGGATATTAGAGATCGCATAAAAGTTATTTAATTATAATTCATAGGGTTGAAGAGCTTTGAAAATTATTTATTCTTCTGGAGCTAATTCTATTACTAGACCGTCTAAATCTTTAGTTATTGGAATTTGACATCCCAAACGACTAATTTCTTTAACATTGTAAGCTTCTGACAACATCGCTTCTTCATCATCGGATCTTTCTGGAAGTTTTACGTCAGAAAGAACATAACATTGGCAAGATGCACACATTGCCATGCCACCACAAGTACCCTCTACGGGTAAATCATAAGCCTTACACACCTCCATTATATTCATTGCCATATCACAGGGTGTACTAACATGATGGGTTTCCCCATCTCGATCGATTATTTTGATTTTAATGTCTTGGTTCAATAGGTTTGTTCTAGGGTTAAGTCTCAATATTAATTACTTTTTCAATGTGAGGAGCATGTTTTTTAATTGTCATTTCAACACCCGTCTTCAGGGTCATTTGATTTACTGAACATCCTACACAAGCTCCGTGAAGCTGTACGTTGACAATCTTATCGTCTTCGATTGAAACCAAAGAGATGTCGCCGCCATCAGCAGCAAGAAAGGGACGTATTTCTGTAAGGGCAAGGAGGACTTTCTGTTTCGTTTCAGATAATTTCATAATTATTTTTTTACGGCTGAACAGCCTGCCATTGTTGTTATTTTTACTGCCTGTGTTGGAGGTAATGTTTTATTACGTTCTACCAATTGAGCAGCCATATTCTGAGTAATTAATTCAATTGCTTTTGATATGTGTGTTTGAAACTGTAGGGCAGCGGGTCGACCAAAATCTCCGGCTTCACGTACACTCTGTATCAAAGGTATTTCACCAAGAAAAGGAACTCCTGTATCGAGTGCCAAATTTTTTGCGCCTTCTTTTCCAAATAAATAATATTTGTTTTCAGGAAGTTCTTTCGGTGTAAAATAAGACATATTTTCAACTACTCCCAAAACAGGCACTTGAATACTTTCTTGTTGGAACATTGCAATTCCCTTTTTAGCGTCTGCTAAAGCTACATTTTGGGGAGTACTGACAACCACAGCTCCGTTTATGGGGAGTGACTGAACGATGCTTAAATGAATGTCTCCAGTTCCAGGGGGTAAATCAATTAACAAAAAATCTAGTTCTCCCCAAGCTGCATCAAAGATCAATTGATTCAATGCTTTAGAAGCCATAGGTCCTCGCCAAATTACCGCTTGATTAGGCTTGGTAAAAAATCCAATAGAAAGTACTTTTACTCCATAGTTTTCGATCGGTTCCATTTTGGATTTCCCATCGACCGTTACTGAAAGTGGTCGTTCCCCTTCCATATCCATCATTGTTGGAATTGAAGGACCATAAATATCTGCATCTAATATTCCTACTTGAAATCCCATTTGAGCTAAGGTTACAGCAATATTTGTTGTTACTGTAGATTTACCGACACCACCTTTACCGGATGAAATGGCAATAATAGAAGAAATTCCCTCGATGGGTTGTCCTTTTATTGGTGCCTCTTTTTTTGGTGGAGATTCAACCTTAACGTTTGTTGTTATTTTTGCTTTTTGGTGAATTTGAGCATGGATACTTTTTAGAATTTCAACCTCAACTTTTTTACGGGCTTGAAGGCTCGGATTTTTGAGAACCAAATCAATTACAACTTCATCACCAAAAACATTAATATTTTTTAGTGCACCACTTGAAACTAAATTTTGTCCTTCCCCAGGAACGGTAAGTCCCTCAAGAACTTCTTGTACTGCCTGTTTTGTTATAATCATTTAGGTTTCCCTTTTTATATTAATTCTAAATTGCAAATATATGATTCTCAATCGAGATGAAGAACGTTTCCCAGTTTTATAAGCATCAAACTGGTAAATGATCGGATGGATCCCACAAAAATTTATCAAAATTGACAATTTGATTCTCTTTAATTTCGATCCCCTCATTTTCTAGCAATTGCTGCATAAGGTTTGTTCCTTCAAAATGCTGTTTCCCAGTCAGTAGACCCAATCTATTTACTACTCTATGTGCTGGAATGTCATCTTTCAGATGTGAGGCGTTCATAGCCCAGCCTACCATTCTTGCGCTTTGGGGTGATCCCAAATAACGTGCTATCAAACCATATGAACAAACACGACCATAGGGGATTTTTCTGACTACTTCATAGACGTGTTCAAAAAAATTAAGATCTTTGGGCAACATTATTAGGAAAATTTGAATTTTAAATATGTAATTGGTTTTTTCTGTTCCAAGTATAAACTCTCATAATAAGTTTGAATTGCTGTTGCCTCGTTTGGCGCATGGGGATTAGAATATAAATCATGATGAGCGTAATCCACTAAAACACACAT